>NZ_JBIAQV010000010.1:154094-251376 GCF_042889305.1 Streptomyces sp. NPDC002619
AGCCGTCGGCGCCTTCGATACCTTGCGGGCCGGTCGGGCCGGTGGCGCCGTCGACGCCGTTGGTGCCGTTGAGCCCCTGCGGGCCGGTCGCGCCGGTCGGGCCGGTAAGGCCGTCGATGCCGTTGGTGCCGTTGAGTCCCTGCGGGCCGGTGGGGCCGGTGGCGCCGTCGGTGCCGTTGGTGCCGTTGAGCCCGTTGAGTCCCTGCGGGCCGATGGGCCCGGTCGGGCCGAGGCCACCGGTGGCGCCGGTGGCGCCGAAGCCGTCGGCGCCTTCGATACCCTGCGGGCCGGTGGGCCCGGTCGGGCCGAGGCCACCGGTGGCGCCGGTGGCGCCGAAGCCGTCGGCGCCTTCGATACCCTGCGGGCCGGTGGGCCCGGTCGCACCCGTGGCACCGTTGAGACCGTTCTGGCCGTTCTGACCGTTCTGGCCCGTGGGTCCGGTGGGGCCGGTGGCGCCGAAGCCGTCGGCGCCCTCGGCGCCGTCGGCGCCCTGCGGGCCGGTGGGTCCGGTCAGGCCGTTCTGGCCCGTGGGTCCGGTGGGGCCGGTGGCGCCGAAGCCGTCGGCGCCCTCGGCGCCGTCGGCGCCCTGCGGGCCGGTGGGTCCGGTCGGACCGGTGGGCCCGGGCTCCTCCGCCCGAAGCTCCTTGTGATTCGCTTTCGCCCCGGCCCGCAGAGCGATCTGACCTGCGTGCGAGTTGGCGGCCTGACCCTGGGCGTACTGCACTTGCGCCGCAACCGGGCCGCACAAGCCCAAGGTAAGCCCAAGGCTCACAGCCCCGAGAACCAGCGATGGCGCGCCACCGGCCTTAACAGCTCCATGCACCAAAACCCACCATGCCTTTCATGACAAAACTGTGCGAGATGAGGTGGGACCAGAAAACTGCATATGACGCTTACAAATCCAGGCAAACTGATCGTAATAGGCTGAAAGCAGCACGTATATCGCTCAGAAAGCCCGCATTAATCAGCTAATAACCGATGTAATATGACACATCCGTTCCCCATGGCGGCGCGCCTCGAATGCGGATTTCTTCAGCATTTCGTCGGCCTCGCCCATGAGGAGTGATCGGTCCGCGAAAATTACGGAATTCATCGAAGCGCGGCCCTGTCCGACGATGGAGCACCAGGAGACATCGCTCGTGCAGGTCAGGGGAGTGCGACCGCGGGTCGAGCATCAGCGGCGCAAGGAGCCGGGGTCGCATCCGACGGAGGTCCGCCCCAGCGCTCGGCTGCTCATGCGGCGTGTTCGCCGCAGGGCATACGGACGGTGCGGCGCTGTTGATCGCGCGCGGATGGAGGCGCGCCACGACCTGTTGCGACTCAATCCGGCGACACGCGTGCCGACTCGGGTCGTACCTGTGATGGCCGGCCGCCCAATCCCGCGGTGTGAAGGTCCCGCCCTCCGCCACCGTGGCGGATGTGCGGGCCGAAGCCCGGGCGCCGCGTCCACGCGCTCGTCCCTGCCCGGGCCCGGAAACCCGCGTACCAAGGCCCCCTGCCTGCTTCGTTCGGTCTTCACTGCGGCCGGCCCGGCACGACAACCCCCGTTCGCGGCGGGCCGGGCGGCCTTGGTGATCCCGGATTCGGCGCACGGGCCGGCGAGGGCCTCGGCCGTCGGTGTGTCAGCGGGACGGCGTGCCCTTCTGGCGCCGCTTGCCCTTGCCGCCCTTGAGGCTGTTGCTCGGCACCGGGATCGTGGCGAGCCTGCGCACGGCGAACTCGCGGTTGACGAGGGTCTGTTCGCGGTGGGCCGGGGGCAGGTCGGGCATGGAGAGCAGGCGCTCGCACGCCCGGAGCGAGCCCCTGAAGTCGCCGACCCAGTACGCCGTGATCGAGAACTCGGACAGCAGGCCCCAGCGGTAGACCCATGGCTGGGTGAACAGGATGTCGCCCGGCTGTTCCTTGCCCAGGCCGGCGACGACGATCGCGTGAGCCATGTGGTGGTGGCCCATGCCGCGTAGCCGCGAGGCCAGCTCGTAACACGCTTCGAGCCGTTGCGGACGCGCCTCCCAGGCTCGGGTCAGAGCATCCATCCCCGTCGGCCAGTCACCGGAATCGGCGTGCAGGATGCCGACTTGGAGCAGGGAGTAGTAGACCTCCTCCGCCCAGCCGCCCATCGCCGCGCGGTGTTCGTACAGCCTGATCGCCTCGGCGGTGTTGCCCATGTCGCGCATGGTCTGGGCCAGGTAGAAGACCGTGCGGGTGTTGCTGGGGTCGCGGTCCATTTCGGCGCTGAGCAGGCGCGCGTCGCGCTCGAACTTGTCGTGTCGCGAGCCGCCGTCCGCGTGGTCCTCGATGACCAGTGCATCGAGATTCTCCTGTTTCTCGTGCCCGTTGGCGGTGAGGAATTCGTGGGTGACGCCCACGTATCGCCACGGGAGGTCACCGCGCACCAGGCGCCTGATCCGATATTCGGTGGCGCCCTCGTGCCGGAGCATGTACGCGTCGGCGGTCAGCCGGTGAAGAGAACCGTCTTGCCTGACGACGTGGTCCGCGTCGAGGAGCAGCAGATAGTCGGCCCTGCCGCGGGCATGCTGGATGTTCAGGGTGCGATTGTGCCCGAAATTGACCCAGGGTTCCTCGTGGAGCTCGCCCGGGATTCCGTCGAGGGCACGGCAAATCAATTGCTGGGTTCCGTCGGTCGATCCCGTGTCCGAGATCACCCAGGTGTCCACCAGATCACGGACGGACGCAAGGCATCGCTCGATGACGCCTGCCTCATTCTTGACAATCATGCAAAGGCAGATGGAGGGCTTCACGGCAGCACCACGCTCCCAACTCTTTTCCGGTGCGGATTCATTGACCAGAACGTGCCCACGGCGAAATCAGCCCTTGTGCTTGGAGGCGTCCAAGTCATCGGAGAGCGGTTCGCGGTCGGGCCGGTGCAGCAGGACGAAGCCGTCACGATCGGCCACGGTGCGGTAGCCCTTGTACAGGGCCAGGGTCAGCATGGCCCGTTCCGATTCGTAGGTCAGCGGCCACCGCCAGCCTTGTGGCACCCATGTGTCCACCATGATCCACTGAGGAGAGGGACGGCTGACCGGGTAGCCGTAGAGGCTGACGCTCGTGCGGTTGGTGAGCTGCGGGACCAGGTACGTGGATGCCTGGACCGTGGCGTCGTCCGGGATCTTCTTCATCAGGCTGTGGGCGACGGCGACGCGTGGGTCCGTCCGCCAGGTGGCCGGACTGAGGAGCTGCCAGAAAGGAAAGTTCGGCAGGATCAGGAGGCTGACCGCGGCCGTGGCGGCGAGGTACCGCTTCAGCCCGGCGGGCCGCGTGCCCCGTTGGACCAGGGCGTCGACGAAGGCGGCGAAGACGATCGGCATCAGGACCAGCGAGTAGTGGTAGCCGGTGCCCCAGTGGACGTAATTGTTCGAGAAGAAGCGCCAGACGAGCGTCGGGAGGGCGGCCCACAGCAGTGGCGACCGCACGGCCAGGAACAAGGTCGGAGCCAGCGTGAGCATGAGAGTCGACACCTTGGTCTGCGGGACGACGAGGCCCACCGTGCTCCTGGACAGCAGGTCCAGCACGCCGGTGCCGGCACCCGCACCCGCACCCGCACCCGCACCCGAAGCACCCGAACTGCCTGCGGGGTTGTCCGCCAGGAACCAATAGGCGAACGAACCGCTCGGGTTGAAGGCAGGCAGGATCACCAGCAGGGCCAGCAACGTCCCGGCCAGACCGAGCCCCGCGGTCACGAATCCGAGCTTGCGGGACCCGCGCCAGGCGATGACCAGTCCAATCACGGCGACCGTGAGCCCGAGATCCTCCTTCACGAGCAGCAGCGGCAACGCCCAGTACGCGGCAGCGGTCAGTCGACCGTTGCCGAGAGCGGTGAGGGAGAACGCGAGCAGCGGGGCGGCGAAGGCGACTTCGTGGAAGTCGAAGCCGACAGCGCTCGCGATGCCCCAGGAGAGCCCATAGCAGCCACCGATCACCGCGCCCGCCGGCGAACCCAGGGATCGGCGCGCCCAGAGCGTCAGCGGGACCACGCTCAGGGCGATCAGCGCGGCCTGTACCACGAGCAGAGTTCCCGCTGAACGGTGCAGCGCGTAGAAGGGCGCGACGAGAGCGAGGATGGGAGAGAAGTGATCCCCCAGGATGGGGAAGTCGGGCCCCTTCAATTCGGAGACGGGCAGATGCCCGTCCGCGTACGAGCGGACGACCTGTTCGAAGATTCCCAGGTCATAGCTGTTGGAGAGCATCCGGTGATGGATGCGCAGTGACAACGCCGCGTAGACGAAGAAAAGCACCACGGCCATGGCCCAGACCCACCATGGACCGTCGAACCGGTTGTTGCGCGTCGGTTCGCTCTCGATTTTTCTGTCGAGGGCTGATTGTTGTGAGGGGAGGCTCGTGCCGAGGCTGGTGGACGGGACTTGCAAGGGGGGACCTCCCGGAATTCCGACTTGTGGTCCTCAAGATGCCAGCAATGCATGACGCCGTGCTCTCGACCAAACGCAGGTGCGGCCATAATCCACCGAACGGCGGAATTCGGCGCGTCGAGATGCCGTATTTCAGATCATTGAACAATGAGCTCTTTCGGTGTTGCGGCCGTCGCGTACGTGTCCTCGAGGAAGGCCTAGAAAAGCTCCGTGAAGTCGGGCAGCCCGGTGCTCTCCGTCAGCGCCAGTTCGGCCCAGATCACCTTGCCGTGGGGGGTGTAGCGGGTGCCCCAGCGCTCGGTCATCCGGGCCACCAGGAACAGGCCGCGGCCGCCCTCGTCGGTCGTCGCGGCGTAGCGCAGGTGCGGCGAGGTGCTGCTGCCGTCCGCCACCTCGCAGATCAGGGTGCGGTCGTGGATCAGCCGGACGTGGATCGGCTCGGAGCCGTGGCGGATGGCGTTGGTGACGAGTTCGCTCAGGACGAGTTCCATGCTGAAGGCCGGTTCGATCAGGCCCCACTCGTCGAGTTTCGCGGAGGCGGCCTCGCGCAGCCTGGCCACGGCCGCCGGATCGGAGGGCACGTCCCAGTCGGCGATCCGGTCGGGCGGCAGCGGCCGGGTTCGGGCGATGAGCAGCGCCACGTCGTCCTTGGGCCGCTCCGGCAGCAGCTCGTCCAGTACGGCCTGGCAGCTCTCCTCGGGCGAGCGGTCGGGGTGGCCGGCGAGCGCCGCGGCCAGCAGGTCCATGCCCACGTCCAGATCGCGCCGGCGGTCCTCGATGAGGCCGTCGGTGTACAGGACGAGCTGGGTGCCGGCGGCCAGGTCCAGGTGCGCCGTCTGGAACGGCATGCCGCCGATGCCGAGCGGTGGCCCGGCGGCCAGGTCGGGGAAGGTGACGGTGCCGTCGGGGTGGACCAGCGCGGGCGCGAGATGACCCGCGCGCGCCATCGCGCAGTGCCGCGTCACGGGGTCGTAGATCGCGTACAGACAGGTGGCGCCCACGATGCCCGTGGGGGACTCGTCCTGGTCGATACGGGCCACCAGATCGTCGAGATGGCTCAGCAGTTCGTCCGGGGGCAGGTCGAGCGTGGTGAAGTTGTCCACCGCGGTGCGCAGCCGACCCATGGTGGCGGCGGCGTGCAGCCCGTGGCCCACCACGTCGCCGACGGCCAGCGCCACCCGGCTGCCGGGCAGCGGGATCACGTCGAACCAGTCCCCGCTCACCCCCGACTGGGCGGGCAGATAGCGGTAGCCGACCTCGAGGGCGCTCAGCTCGGGCAGGGCGCGCGGCAACAGGCTGCGCTGCAGGGTGACCGCCACGGCGTGCTCGCGCGTGTACCGGCGGGCGTTGTCGATGCTGACCGCCGCCCGGGTCACCAGCTCCTCGGCCAGCGACAGCTCCTCCTCGTCGAAGGCCTCGTGCTCCTTGCAGCGCCACAGGTTGGCCATGCCCAGCACGGTGCCGCGGGCCCGGATCGGTACGGCGATCAACGAGTGGATGCCGTAGTCCAGGACGGCCCGGGTGAGCGCGGGGTCCTGCTCGTGCCAGCCGATGTCGGTCGACAGATCGGTGACCAGCTCCGCGCGGCCGGTGCTGTAGCCGCGGGCCTGCGGGGCGGAGGACACGAAGTCGATCAGGCTGCCCTTCTCGTACAGCGGGGCGTCGTCGCGGACGCCCTCCACGGCGATACGGCGCAGGCCCGTCGCCGTGGGACCCGGTTCCTCGCCGTGCAGTACGGCGTCGGCGATGTCCACGGTGACGAAGTCGGCGAACCGCGGCACGACCACCCGCGCCAGCTCGTCGGCCGTACGAGTGACATCCAGGGTGGTGCCGACGCCCAGCCCGGCGTCGTACAGCAGCTTGAGCCGCTCCCGGGCCAGTTCGGCTCCGCCGGAGACCTTCTGCAGCTCGGTGGAGTCCCGCAGCGTCATCACGGTCCCGCGGGGACCGCCGTCGCGGTCGGTGGGCCGCTGGTTGACCGCGAGCAGGCGTTCCCCGGAGAACATCACCTCGTCGGTGGCCTCGCGTCCGGAGACGAGCAGCGCCATGATCTCCGGGTCCAGGCCCGGCAGCTCGCCGACGGGCCGGCCCTCGGCGTCCCTGGGGAGGTCCAGCAGCCGTCTGGCCTCGTCGTTCGCGAGCAGCAGGAGCCGTCTGTCGCCGCCGACGATGAGCACTCCCTCGCGTACGGCGTGCAGCACCGCGTCGTGGTGTTCGTACATGCGGGACATCTCGTCCGGGGCCAGGCTGTGGGTCTGCCGGCGCAGCCGTCGGCCCACCAGCGCCGTCCCGCCCGTGGCCACCAGCAGGACGGCGAGACCGGTGCCCAGGATGATCGGCAGTTGCTTGACCACCCGTCCGGTCACGTTCTTGACCTTCATCCCGGCGGAGACGAGGGCCGTCACCTTGCCGGAGGAGTCCCTTATGGGGACGGTTGCCTGCACCTCGTGGCCCAGCGGGCCGTGGACGCTCTCGGTGTAGACCTGCCCGTGCAGCGACGGCTCGATCCGGCCGACAAAACGCTTGCCGATACGGCTGGGAATGGGGTGCGTGTAGCGGATGCCCTTGGTGTCCATGACGACGATGAAGTCGACCCCGGCGGCCTTGCGGCTCGCCTCGGTCAGCGGCTGGAGCACCTTCGACGGGTCGGGGGTCTGGAGCGCGGCCACGACGCCGGGGGAGTGGGCGAAGGTCTGCGCCACCGCGATGGAGCGGCGCTTGGCCTCGGCGCTGGTGTCCCACTCGGCCTGCAGCAGGAGGGCGATGACGGTGAACGCCACGAGCAGCACCACGAGCACCGCCTGGAGCAGAAAGACCTGCCCAGCGACGCTGCGGGGGCTCTTGCCGATCAGTGACCGCGGATATAGGCGCCTAAAACGGGTGAAAAATCCCGCCATCCATCCTTTGTAGCATCAATGGCTTGCCGGAGGATGTCGGCCCGAAGTGCGGCCCCCTAGAGTGAGCTGATCAACTCCTGTGACCGGATGGCCAGGGAGTGATTCTCAAGGGGTAGGGACAAAGGGGGGACTGATGTCCGGATTTTCGCGCAGACGTGTCCGAAGATCGTTCGGGGTGGGTTTGTGCGCGGTGGCGTTGGCGGCCTCGTCGCAGGCCGCGGGCGTCGCGACGGCATCGGACGGAGCACATGCCGCGGGACGAACGGTCGGAACGGTCTCCACCGCGACCGACCCCGCACACCATGACGCGCCGAGCGCCCGGTTGGGGGACGGCGGGCGCGTCGAACTCGTCGGCGGACGTGACGTCCGTGTCACGCAACAGCCCAAGGGCGCAGGAGCTCGGGCGCCGCGCTACGCCGTCGCCGCCACGAACGGCACGGTGACCGTGCGGCCGGCAGGGCCGCGCATGACGGACCGTACGGCCGCGAGCCTCCCGCTGACCTCGACGGGCACCGACGGCACACGCTCGCGGAGCGGTCTGACGGCGATGAACGCCACGTCGACCTACGCGGTGAAGCTGAACATCACGCACGCCGACGTGCAGAGCAAGTACTTCTACGTCTGGAACCGCTCGACCTGGGTGTCGTACCTGGTCGACAGCGATGCCCTCGGCCCCACGGCGACCGTGAAACTGCCGCCGGGCGACTACTTCTCGGTGGCGCTGCACATGGACTGGCGACAGCCGAGCTATCTGCTCACCCGTACCTTCACGGTCGGTTCGGCCGCCATGACCGTCACCTTCGACCAGAGTGCGGCCAAGGAGACCGCGATCCGCACCGACGACACCACGGCCACCCGGCAGGACTCCGCCGTGTGGATCAGCGTCCCGGGCGGTGACATGGCGGGCTTCGCCGGCGGGGGCTCCGGCAAGGTGTACGTCAACCCGTTCACGATGAAGGGCGTCTCGCTGCGCGTCCACGACGTGCTCGGGAAGAAGGGCGCCTCGGCGAGCGTGCCGAGCCTCTACCGCTACGACCTCACGCACAGCTTCACCACCACGGTGCCCGCCTCGCCGGTCGCGACGGTCCGTACCTCGGCGCTGGCGAAAACCGTCACCCGGGTCGACGCACCGGGCACCCGTACGACCGCGTCCCTGGGGACCGTCCCGGACTTCGGCGAGTGGACGGGCGTCTACATCGGCGGCCCGGTGCCGGTGGCCGGCTCCGTCACCGAGTACGTCACCCCTGGTGTCAGGTACGGGCGGTTCCTGGATTACGGCACCAGCGATTCGAACCTGATCCTGCCCGACCGCACCCTGCCCGCCGGGACCGGCGCGGGCGAGGTCCTGGGCGCGGCCCCGCTGCAGCCGATGCGCGGGCCGTCGCTCGGTTCGCAGTGGTACAACGGCAAGGCTTCGCTGTTCGAGGCGCACACCTTCGGAGACACCGCGGGCCACACCGGCCACGACTTCCGGGCGACGTACGCGTACAGGCTGACCGGCGCCGACGGCGTCACCTACGCCCAGGCGTCGGGCCTGGACGCGTCCCACTCCCTGACGTCGTCGACCGTGCCGACGGCACCGCAGACGTACACCCTCGACCAGACCGTCCACCGCCACGTCCCGTACGCCCGGCTGTCCACGGACGTGCACAACGAGTGGACCTTCCGGTCGGGCTACGCGGGCAGCGGCAAGGAACTCCCGCTGATCGACACCCAGTTGAAGGTCTCGGGGCTCGACGGGATGGGCCGTGCGGCCGCCGGGCCGGTCCGGATCGACGCAAGCGCCACCACCCGCGCCACGGACGCGGCTCAGGCGAACACCAGGATCACGGGCCTGGCGTACTCGACGGACGACGGCGCCACCTGGGCCGATCTCCCCGTCGCGGCCGACGGTTCGGCGTCGCTGGACGTCCCCGCCACCGCCTCCTTCGTCTCCCTGCGCGTCACCGCGGCCGACGACCAGGGCGGCAGCCTCGTGCGCACCATCGGGCGGGCTTTCGCGGGGCCGGCCCCGCAGGGCGACGAGAGGGTTGGCCCCACCAGCATCTCGAACATCTCCGTAAACGGCGGCAAGCCGGTGGAGCTGACGGACCAGCCGCTCCAGGAGTTCAAGGCGAAGTTCACCGCGACCGATCCGTCGGGGGTCGCGCACGGCGACATGTACCTCTACCGGGGTTCGTACGACGCCCCCGACGCCGTCCTCTACAGCCCCTGGCCGGCGACCTGCACCAAGGTCGACGCGACCACCTCGACCTGCGAGACACACTTCGCGTACATCGAGCCGCGCCAGACCCTCGGCCGCAACGCCTTCGCCGGTACATGGAAGGCGGCGGCCTGGGCCGAGTCGGCGGACGGCACGGGGCACGTCGATCTGCACGCCGCCAAGTCGCTCTCCCTGCTGCGCGACGCGACCCTGTCGGCCAACGCATCCCCCGAGCCGGTGACCAAGGGCAGGACGCTCACCATCACCGGAAAGCTCTCCCGCGCGGACTGGGAGACGCTCGGCGGCTATCACGGATACACCGGTCAGAAGGTGAAGCTCCAGTTCCGCAAGAAGGGTGCGACCACGTACGCGACCGTGAAGACGGTGACGACGAACAGCACCGGCAACCTGAAGACCACGGTGACGGCAGCCACGGACGGCTACTGGCGCTACAGCTTCCCGGGCACCTCCACCACGGCTGCGGTCAGCGCGGGTGGGGACTTCGTCGACGTGCGCTGACGTCGCGAACGACACGGGGCCCCGGCTCGATGGCCGGGGCCCTGCGGCACAGCTGCCGTCACCGGCTGTGTGACACGATCGGCGCCGACTTGCTGGGGGCCGGGGAGGACAGGGCCCTCGACTGCGCGACGAGCGCGCGCGAGGCCTACACCGCCTCTCCGGACTTCGACACCGCCGAGATGCACACGGCCGGGGTACCCGCGGCGGAGGCCCTCCTGGGCCTGGAACGTCGCGAGGAGGCGGCCCAGGAGGCCCGCCGCACCATCATGACCCTCACGGAACTGTTCAGCGCCGAGCATGCGTGCGTCCGCGACGCCCGAGAACTGCTGGAGCGGGCGGAAAGCGCCGCGGCGTCCTGAGCCCGCAGGCCGCAGTTGAGCATTCGTACTCTGGTGGTCGGCCCGCTCGCTTCACAGACTCGGGGCATGAGCAGTCACGAAAACCGCGGCGCCGGGGCTGACCGGCGATCATGGACTGGGCCAACGGCGCACATCGGGGCGGTCGCTCTTCTCATCCTGCTCTTGGTGCCACTGTGGACGGCCATGGCCGAAGTCACTCCGATCGTGCTGGTCACCCTGCCCGTGGTCATGCTCTACGCCACGGTCTGGGCGATAGTCGTACTCTCGCGGGCCTTCCGCCGGACATCGCCTCTGTATGCGGATCGGCACCGCAGGCAGTGGGTGCGCGTCGCGCAGTGGGTGGCCGGAATCGTGTGCGCGGCTGATGCGGTCTTCACGATCTTCGTGCTGTGGGTCGCCTATGTTTGGGCATACGGCGACCCGTGGAGCGGTTCCCAATTCTGAACGGAAGACTCCAGCTCGGCTGAACAGGAGCACCCCCAGCCACACGCGCTGCGTACACCGGGCGGTCCGGCAGGCGCGGGCAGGGCAGGATGCCGTTAGCCGCTGAGCAAATGAGGGGTGAATTCAAGGGGACTCGAAAGGGTCGCTCAACGAAAGGCCAGCTCACATACGCCCGTGAGCTGGCCTTTTTATTCCAAAGCCTGTGACAACCTCTGACCACGGTTTAGCATCGCTTGATGCGCATCCCCCAGCTCGAAGAAGCCAATGCCCGCATGCTCGCCCAGGCGCCATCGGTTCGGCCGGTCTCCGCAAGCGACATCATCCGTACCCACCGCAAGAAGTTCCCATACCGGGGCTTCGCCGAGATCGACTCCCCGTACTGCCCGCCGTTCGTCATGTTCTGCGTGAACGATGACGCGGTCGCCCTGGACACCCTGTGGAACGGGCGGTTCGGCTACGAGCCGGGCAGCCTCGCCACCTGGGCCAGACTCGCCGCGAGAAGCACGACGATCGCCGATGTCGGCGCGCACGTCGGGTACTTCTCCCTGATCGCCGCACTCGCGAACCCGAAGGCGAAGGTCCACGCGTTCGAGCCGGTGGACCAGATCCACGCCCGGCTCTCGGTGAACGTCCGGTCGAACAACGTCCAGAACGTCAGGCTCTACCAGGCGGGCGTGTCCAGCGAGCCGGGTTGGGCGGACATCAGCGTCCGCTTCTCCGGGAACCTCCTTTCGACGGGGTCGACCCTGGAGCACGTCGCCACCGACGCCGAGCTCAAGCGCATCCGACTCCGGACGCTCGACGAGGTGTTCGCCGACACCAAGCTGGACCTCGTCAAGATCGACGTGGAGGGCCACGAGTCGTCGGTCCTGCAAGGGGCCCGGCAGGTGCTGAAGCGCGACCGGCCGACCGTACTGCTGGAGGCGCTGGTGGACGCGCCCCTGGACACGGTCCTCGCCGAGTTCGAACCGCTCGGCTACGACTCCCACTGGGTCGCCGAACTCGACGGCACGCTCGTACCCTCGCGCGCACCCCGGCCGCCCAAGACGCGGAATCTGCTCTTCACGCCGAAGGACTAGGCGCGTGTGACGCCGGCGAGCGCCGTTCCGTGCGCGATCGGGCACGCCGTGGGGGAACCTTCCAGGACGGCGCGTGGGACCGCATCCCGCGTGCCGTCCGGGCGAAGAAGCTTCCCAGTGTCCGGGCTGGGCAAGGTGGCAGTGTGCCAGGCGCTTCGCCTGACGGAGTCCGGTAGCTGAGCCACGCCGTCCTCGATGATCCATCCGACCCGTTCATACAGGTCAGCGACCCAGGGCGGCTTCGCCGCCCGCCGTGGGGCGGGTAAATGGGCACATCGAACGCCCCGTAGCCCTTGATCAACACCGCGCCGCGGGGTGGCACCGTAGGAGGCGAGGTCAGCTAGCTGCGGTTTTGCCCACGCTGGTTCGTATTTGCGCGTCAGAGACCTAGTGGTGCCCCCGGCAGGACTCGAACCTGCGGCCAAGCGCTTAGAAGGCGCCTGCTCTATCCACTGAGCTACGGGGGCCGGGTGTGTGGCCTCGTTCGTGGTGCCCGGGTGTGGGCCGATCCGTGACGTTGCCGGGGACAAGGATAGGGCTCCCGAATCCTTGACCCTGTTGCTTCGCCTCCGTGGCTCGATGTGGAGGTTCGGTGAAGCGGTCCTGATAATCGCAGGCAGGTACGAATTGTGCACCGCTTTTGGCGTCTGTCGCACCGGGTGTTGTGCACTCGTTATGCCTGCGCTGTGCCCGCGTCCCAGTCGCCCCTTCCATCCGTTCTGTTCCGTCGGCGCGCAGACAACTCCATATGCTTCAGAAATCCCCTAAAATTGGGCATTCTTCGCATGTGGTGACCTTGGACGTACGGCCTCAGCTGCTCGACACACTCTCCGCCCTGCGCGACCGTGTCGCCGCCGCACGCTTCCCGCTGCCCCTGGCGGGGGCCCCACGCGCGCGTGCCAACCGCGACGAACTGCTTGCCCAACTCGACGACTACTTGGTGCCCCGGCTGCGAGAACCCGAAGCACCGCTGCTCACCGTCGTGGGCGGTTCCACGGGAGCGGGCAAGTCGACGCTCGTCAACTCCCTCGTCGGGCGGCGGGTCAGCGAGGCGGGCGTGCTGCGCCCGACGACCCGCACACCGGTGCTGGTATGCCATCCGGAGGACCATCACTGGTTCAGCGGGATGAGAGTGCTGCCCGACCTCACGCGCGTGTGGGTGCCCCAGCAGGAGCCCGGGGACGAAACCCGCCTCCCCGGCGAGGACCCCGCGCGCGTGCTCAGGATCGAGACTGCCGAGAGCCTCCCGCGCGGGCTCGCCCTGCTCGACGCGCCCGACATCGACTCCCTGGTCGCCGAGAACCGGATCCTCGCCGCCGAACTGCTCTGCGCGGCCGACATCTGGATCATGGTGACCACGGCCGCCCGCTACGCCGACGCCGTGCCCTGGCACCTGCTGCGCACCGCCAAGGAGTACGACGCCACCCTGGTGACCGTCCTCGACCGGGTGCCGCACCAGGTCGTGTCCGAGGTCTCGCGGCAGTACGGCGCCCTGCTCACCAAGGCCGGACTCGGCGCGGTACCCCGGTTCACCGTGCCCGAACTGCCCGAGTCGGCCTGGGGCGGCGGCCTGCTGCCCGCCACCGCGGTGGCCCCGCTGCGCACCTGGCTCGTACATCAGGTACAGGAGCCGGCGGCCCGCCAGCACGTCATGGCGCGCACGGCGTACGGCGTCCTCGACTCACTGAAGTCACGGATGCCCGAGCTGGCCAGTGCCGCCGCCGCCCAGTACGCGGCCGCGCTGCGGCTGACCTCCGCCGTCGACGGGGCGTACGACAGCGAGCACGCGCGCGTGAAGGCACGGCTGAACGGTGGGGCCGTCCTCGCCGGGGACGCCCTCAAGCGGTGGCGGGCCTTCCCCCTGGACTGCAGCGCGGGCGAACTGCTAGACGCGCTCGTGGGCAGCCTCGCCGCGCTCCTGCTGTGCGCCGTCACCGCCGCCGACGAACGCATCGACGGAGCCTGGCGGCGGGAGCCGGCCGCGGGGGCCCCGGGACTGGTGGACCGGGACCCGTCCCTCGAGAGCGCCGAGCACCGGATCGGCCTCGCCGTACGGCGCTGGCGGCGCGAGCTGGAGGAGTACGCCGAGGACGAGGTCCGCGCGCTGGACCGCAGCGTCGCGCCCGACCCCGAGGTGGTCGCCGCCCTGGTCGCCACCGCGCTGCTGGGCGGCCGCCGGGCCCGTTCCGCCGGTGAGGGGCTCGCCGAGCGGATCGGGGCGCACGGGGCGCTGCGGCTGCGCGACCGTGCCGGGCGGCTGCTCGCCGAACACCTGGACCGCGTGATGCACGCCGAACGCGAGCGCAGGCTCGCCCCGCTCGACGCGCTCGACGTCCGGCCCGAACCACAGGCCGAACTCATCGCCGCGCTGTCCGTACTGCAGAAGGAGAGGTGACCTGTGACCGCCGTCACTGACCAGGACCACACGGATCACGCCGATCACTCCGGGGACGGGTCCTCCCCGGAGGGCGGTGCGCGTACCGAGGAGCGAGGGGGCGCCGGACGCGTCGAGGACAGCGGGAACACCGGCTCCGGGGCGGAGGGCTCCGAGACGGGGCGCGCTGGAGTGAGCCGTACCGGGGATGACGATCGCGAGAGTGGGGGAAACGCGGAGCGGCACGCGCGTGTGCCCGACGAGGACGGCGAGGCGGACCCCACGGATTCCACGGACGTGTGGGACGACGGGCTCATCGCCCGTCGGGTGAACGAGGGCGACGAGGCCGCGCAGATCGCCGCCGTGGAAATGCACAGGTCGGCCGTACAGAAGGCAACCACCCTGGCGTACGACGGCCCCCTGCGCTCCCGCCTCGACGCGCTGCGCGAACTCGTCGGGCTCTCCCGCACCCGGCTCGACAGCCGCACGCTGGCCGAGGCGGGCCGGGTCCTCGACGAGGCCGCGGCCCGGCGCAAGCTCTCCGGTCAGCACACCGTGGTCGCCATCGCGGGCGCCACCGGAAGCGGCAAGTCCCAGCTCTTCAACACCCTGGCCGGAGTGGCCATTTCGGAGACGGGAGTACGGCGCCCGACCACCGCCTCCCCCATCGCCTGCACCTGGAGCGACGGCGCGGCGCTCCTCATCGACCGGCTCGGCATCCCCGGCCGGCTGCGTCGACGCCCGCTGCAGAGCCCCGAGGCGGAGGCGCAACTGCGCGGGCTCGTCCTCATCGACCTGCCCGACCACGACTCGGCGGCCGTGGCGCACCGCGAGCAGGTGGACCGCGTTCTGAAGCTCGTCGACGCGGTCATCTGGGTCGTCGACCCCGAGAAGTACGCCGATGCCGTCCTCCACGAGCGCTATCTGCGGCCCCTGGCGGGCCACGCCGAGGTCATGTTCGTGGTCCTCAACCAGGTCGACCGGCTGCCCGGAGAGGCCGCCGACCAGGTTCTCGACGATCTGCGCAGACTGCTCGACGAGGACGGGATCGCCCTCGGGGAGTACGGCGAATCTGGTGCGCGAGTCCTGTCGCTGTCCGCGCTGACCGGCGACGGCGTCCCCGAACTGCGCGAGCTGCTCAGCCAGTTCCTGGATGAGCGCGGCGCGGCGGCCCGCCGTATCTCGGCCGACGTGGACGCTGCCGCGGCCCAGCTGCGGCCCGTCTACGCCACCGGGCGGCGCACCGGGCTCAGCGAGGAGGCGCGGGACGAGTTCTCCGCCCGCCTCGCCGACGCGGTGGGCGCGACGGCCGCGTGCGAGGCCGCCGAACGCGCCTGGCTGCGCAACGCCAACCGGGCCTGCGGCACGCCCTGGCTGCGGCTGTGGCGCTGGTACCAGGACCGGTACGACACCCCCTCGGGACGCTTCCCGGTACGCGCCCACGTGGACGAGGAGGCCACCGCGCGTCAGCGCGTCGAGCAGGCGGTCCGTACGGTGTCCGACCGGGCGTCGGCCGGGTTGCCGGGACCCTGGGCGCAGGCGGTGCGTGAGGCGGCGGTACGCGGGTCGCAGGGGCTGTCCGAGGCGCTGGACGATCTTGCCACGCAGGCCGCGCTCCCGTCGGGACGGCCGCCGCGGCCGGGCTGGTGGCCGGCGGCCGTGCTGGTCCAGGCCTGCATGACGCTCCTTCAGGTCGTGGGCGGGCTCTGGCTGGTGGGGCAGATCGTCGGCGTCATGGCGCCGAACCTGGGCGTGCCGGTGCTGCTGATGGTGGCCGGCATCGTCGGCGGGCCGCTCGTGGAATGGGGCTGCCGGATGGCGGCACGCGGGCCGGCACGGCGGTACGGCCTGGAGGCGGAACGGCGATTGCGGGAGGCGGCGGCGGGCTGTGGCCGGGCCAGGGTGCTCGATCCGCTGGCCGCGGAGCTGTTGCGGTACCAGGAGGTGCGGGAGCAGTACGTGCGGGTGACCACCAGAGCGGGGGCGGAAGTGGGGTAGCCCAACGGGGCCGGGGTCACCCGTGCGGGTGGCGGAGTTTTCCACAGACGGCCGGTGGTCCACAGCGCTCAGCGGGCCCGGCCCGGCGGAGGCAGTCTGGCTTCGCGGCGATCGCGACGAACGCGGTTGCCGCAGCGGACGCAGCCGTACGGGACGGGCCCGTACGCGTATCAGCCCGTGGACCGGTGACCTGGCCGGTGCCCGGGCGAGGGAGGGATTCGTGATGAACGAGATGACGATCTGCGCGGTGGGCAACGTGGCGACGCAGCCGGTGTACCGGGAGCTGGCGGCGGGCCCGTCGGCCCGGTTCCGGCTGGCGGTCACCTCGCGCTACTGGGACCGCGAGAAGAACACCTGGACGGACGGGCACACCAACTTCTTCACGGTGTGGGCCAACCGGCAGCTCGCCACCAACACGGCGGCCTCGCTGAACGTGGGCGATCCGGTCGTCGTGCAGGGCCGGCTGAAGGTGCGCTCGGAGGTGCGCGAGGGCCAGCAGCAGTGGGCCTCGGCGGACATCGACGCGGTGGCGATCGGCCACGACCTCGCGCGAGGAACGTCGGCGTTCCGCCGGGCTGCCAAACCGGAGACGGCGGACGTGCCGCGGCGCCCGGAGCCCAGTTGGGAGACGTCGGCGGGCGAACCCGGCGAGGTTCCGGCCCAACAGCCGCCGGAGCCAGCGGTGGTGACGTGACGTCAGCCGCCCTGGCGGACCGTAGTTGACCGAACTGCGGCTTATCGACGAATGCGCTCCGAACGACCCGGTGGATTTGTCGATAAGCCCTGCTCATCGCCGGTCTCGGCGATAACGATTCCGAGTCGGATCGGTCATCCGACCACAGGACCGGGAAAGCGCGGTGCGGCTGATCCTTAGGATGCCGAACGTAGCTCTCGGGGCCGCTGATTCTGCTGGTGGGACCTCACACCCCCACGTCAACGGGCCCTGCTCGAAGGGGAATTCTGTGCTTGCTGCGTTCTCTGGGTTCTCGGCGACGTCCGGGCGGCTCACCCGCGGGCGGGGCGCGGCCCGCCTTGCGGCCGCGACGCTCGTGTCCGGACTCGTGGCCGCCGGTGTGCTGGCCGGGGCCGGGGCGGCCGTCGCCGACACCGCCCCGCAGGGCCTGGGCGGGGCGACGGCGACCATCGGGGGTCTCAAGACGTACGGCGAGGCCGTCGTGCACGGGGACACCGGCGAACAGCGGGTGGCCGCGGGCCTGTTCGAGATGTCCGTCGACGGCGGCGGCACCCTGCAGACGTACTGCATCGACATACACAACCCCACGCAGAAGGACGCCCGGTACCAGGAGACGCCCTGGAGTGGCACCTCGCTGGGCGCCAACAAGGACGCCGGCAAGATCCGCTGGATCCTGCAGAACTCCTACCCGCAGGTCAACGACCTCGCGGCCCTCGCCCAGCGGGCGGGCGTCGCCGGGCTCACCGAGCAGGACGCCGCGGCCGGCACCCAGGTAGCCATCTGGCGCTACTCGGACGGCGCCGACGTCGACGCCGCCGACCCGCAGGCCGAGAAGCTCGCCGACTATCTGCAGAAGAGCGCCCGCGACCTGACGGAGCCCAGGGCCTCGCTGACCCTGGACCCGCCCGCGGTCTCCGGCCATCCCGGTGAGCTGCTCGGACCGGTGACCGTGCACACCAACGCGGGCGCGGTCATGGTGACGCCGCCGGCCGACGCGGCCATCAGCGGCGTGCGGATCACCGACAAGACGGGCAAGACCGTCACCTCGGCGAAGGACGGCACCCGGCTGTACTTCAAGGTCCCCGAGGACGCCACGGAGGGTTCGGCGGAGCTGACCGTGCAGGCGTCGACCACCGTGCCGGTCGGCCGGGCCTTCGCCTCCGACAGCCGCAGCCAGACCCAGATCCTGGCCGGCTCCAGCGAGTCCACGGTCTCCGCCGCCGCGCAGGCCACCTGGGCGGCGAAGGGCGCGATACCGGCGCTGTCGGCGCACAAGAACTGCGCCGAGGGCGGGCTGGACATCACCGTCGCCAACTCGGGCGACAGACCGTTCACCTTCGAGCTGATGGGCGGCGAGCGCACCATCCCGGCGGCCACCTCGCGCACGGTGACGATCCCGTTGCAGGAGGACCAGGCCTACGACTTCACGATCACCGGGCCGAGCGGTTTCGCGCAGCGCTTCACCGGCGTCCTCGACTGCAAGACCCAGAGCGACGAGGGCGGAGTGTCGACCCAGACACTCAGCGAGCCCAGCCCGGCCACGGTGGGCGGCACGTCCGGCGGCACGAACCTCGCCGCCACGGGCGGCACCGACGCCACCCCGGTGATCACGGGCGTGGCCATCGGCTTCGTGGTGATCGGCGGCGCGGCCCTGGTCCTGCTCCGCAAGAAGGAAACCCCGACGACCGACTGACTGCCCCACCGCACCCACACGCCGCAGCGGCGACAGCCGGTGACCGCTCGACCACGGCAGGCGGCTGCCGTCGGGCACGGCTCGCGCCGGCCCCGACGAGACTGGTTTCCGTCCAGGGGGGCCGCCAGGCAAGATGGGGTGTTACTTACCGCGAGAGGGCACGAAAAGGCCCCTCACCAGCAGTTTTCCTGCCGATGAGGGGCCGTGTCAGGCGGCTTGGGCCGTCTCTGGGCCGTCGTGGGTCTTTGGGCCGTCATGAGCGTCAGCCCCCTGCGCTGGTGGAGGAGCAGCAGTACGGCGGCGGCGACGCCCTTCGTCGCGGAGCGCACGATCTGGGCGGTGCTGGTCGACTCCGGCGTAGCCGCGTGCCTACTCACGTGAGTAGGTTCGTCCGGCCGGACGATCACGTGTCCGGTCCCGGTAGACGCTTGACACTTCGGTCCCAGCTGATGGTTGTCAGTGGCCCCGCTCGCCTGACTGACGAGGTACCGGATCCCGGGCAACCGAATCCGCCGAATCTGTGGTCTGGAGGGCGAGGGAGGGTACTTGATGCAGGCCAAACAAGAGGCCGAGTTCCAAGAATTCGTCAGAGCGCGGTGGTCCTATCTCGTACGGACCGCGTATCTGCTCACGGGCGACGTGCACCACGCCGAGGACCTGACTCAGACGGCGCTGGCCAAGGCGTACCGCTCATGGCGGCGCGTCTCGCGCAGCGACAGTCCGGAGGCGTACGTCCGGCGGATGCTGGTCAACTGCAACAGCGACCGGTTCCGCAAGCGGCGGGTGGCGGAGGCTCTGACCGCGGCGCCGCCGGAGGTGGCCGGGCGCGACGAGGCCGTCTCGTGGGCCGACGAGCGCAGCGCCCTGCTCGCGGCGCTAGCCGGACTGCCGCAAAGGCAGCGGGCGGTGATCGTCATGCGTTATTGGGAGGACCTGTCCGAGGCCGAGGTCGCCGAGGTGCTCGGCTGCTCGCCCGGCACGGTCAAGAGCCAGGCGTCCAAGGCGCTGGCGAAGTTGCGTACGCATCCGGGGCTCGGGCAGATCGTGGACGAACCTGTCCGCAGCCGAGTGTCGTCCGGACAGGGAGGCAGCAAGTGAACGAGGAGCAGAAGCAGCAGGGGACGGGAACCAGCGGGAACTTCGAGGAGCAGCTGCGCGAGCTGCTCGCCGAGGACGCAAACACAATCCGGCCCGCGCCGGTGCCGTATCCGGCGATCCGCCGCCGGGGCACGATCGAGCGGCGGCGCCGGGTGGCAGCGGCCGGGGCGGCCCTGGTGACGCTGGCGGCGATGCCCGTGGGGGCGTACGCGCTGGCCGACGGGGATGCAGGCGGGGACACGACGGCGTCGACACCGTCGGTCAGCGCCACGCAGCGGACGTCAGCGACCACGCCGTCCGCGTCGCCGTCGGGGCCCGCGCGGCCGGCCACGGACGGCCAGCTCCTCGACGGGATCACCTTCGGGCAGGCCGCCGATGGGCTGGAGAAGTGCCTCGCCTTTGACCGGTCGCACAAACGCGGCCTGGCCGCCAAGTTCCACACGGACCTGGGCGCGGCAGGGGACTACCGGATCATCCTGGCGATGAACAGCACCGGCGACTCCAACGCGCCCGGCGATGGCGTGTACGTCGTCGCGGTGAAGGAGCAGCCGAAGCAGACCCGGCTGATCTGCAACGTCAAGGACGGCGAGGCCAGCGGCCTCAACACCAGCGCAGGCTCCGACGATCTGCCGGGCGCCGGCCCCGTGATGGCCGACAGCAACGGCGGCAAGCTCTACCACCAGTCGCTCCTCGACCGCGGCAACTGGAAACTCCCGTTCCGATGGAGTGTCATCGGCACGGTCAAGCCGCAGGTGGCCCGAGTGACCGTCTCCTACGGCGGCGCCACCAGCCAGGCCGCCCTGGACCACGGCTGGTTCGTAGCCTCCGGCATCCTGAACCAGCAGGTCACCGTGGCCCCCCACATCAAGGGGTACGGTGCCGACGGCAAGCTGGTCTACGACTCCGACGAGGACAAGTACTACGAGAAGCAGCTGCCGTAGCGCCAACCGGCCGGGGGCGCCATACAGGGGATGGCGCCCCCGGATATCGGTAAGGGCTTTTCTGGTCGCCGGTGCAGATGTGGCAAGCCACACCGAGCCAGAAGACTAGACAGGCCGGACGATCACAGGCGCGGTAAGACTTTCCCTACTTCATCAAGCCCCGGCTGCGCTCCGCTCCGCCGGGCGCGCTCCCGGCTCCGCTGCGGGCGCCGCTCCTGCCTTCGGCCCGCTCCGCCCGCGCTGCGCCGACGCGCGCCCACGCGTGGATAGGGCCATAGGCTATGAGTCGATCACCGCATAGATCGACCCACGGTCAAGACAATGCCTCCGGCGGGGATCGGCCGGCACCGGGATGGAGGGGGCGCCGTTCCCGCCCGCGGGTCCGTCGTGGCGTGCGCGGGGTGCTCCCATCCCGTACACCGTCGCCCTTGGCAGAGCCGAGCAGTGCCGTGATCAATCCTCACAGTCGTTCGTACAGTGGCGCGCTCCACCTGGGCGCCATGAACCACGCCCGCTCCACGGTGTGTGGGTCGACGGTGTACGGGATGGGAGCTGGGGAGAGTGGCGGTGCGGGCTGTGAGATGGTCCCGCTCATGACCGAGTCATGGTGGGAGGGGCAGTGGTGCTCGTCTTCAAGGATCCGGCTGGCAAGCCGATGAGCGTTCCTAAGCAGGTCTTCCTATGGGCCTGGCCGTTGCTTCCCGGCGCCATAGCCTGGGTGCGGTTCGGTACCACGTGGGGGCTGCTCGAAGGAATCGCGGTCTACAGTTGGTGGCTGACGATGATCTTCGGGCGTGCAGGGGCGGTGTCGTGGCTGAGGCGCCACCTGATCACCGCTTTCGCCCTCTCCGTGTTCCTGTTTGCGACCTTGTTCTTCGCGCTCCCCACCCTGTTGTTGGGCACTGTGCTCTCGGTGTGGTGGTGTTGGGCGCTCGGACTTTCCGCAGGTGTGATCGTCACCGCCTTGATCTGGCCCGCACAGCGGCGCTTCTGGGCGAGGCTGGACGGATAGAGGAACGCATGCCCCTCGTGTGCCCAATCGAACGGGAGGTGGCGGGGAACAGCGGGGAATGACGGAGGCTGCCACGAGAAACCGCAGGTCAGCGTCTTACCAGTTCAGCCCGCGTCCGCGTACGCGATCTTCCAAACTGGGGCTCTGGGTGACTGGGGCCGGAGGGTCCTTCCGCGGCTGGCTTGGGGGTGTCCGTATAGAGGGTTGTGAGGACGCGGGCGCCGTCATGTGCGTCGGATGACCAGCACGGCCACGTCGTCGAGGTGGTCCACCGCGACCGTGGCGTCGAGGATGCGGTCGGCGGTCGCCTCGGCGTTCAGTCCGTCGTGGAGGGCTTGGGCGGCCAGTGTTCCTGCTCGCTCCAGTCCGGCGTCCAACGTCAGGCCCGGTCCTTCGACCACGCCGTCGGTGACCAGGACCAGCGCACTGTTCTTGTCCAGGGTGAAGGTCTCCTCGCGGTACTCGGTGTCGGGCACGACTCCCAGGACCGGCCCGCCCGGCAGCTCACGGACATCGTGGCTGCCGTCCCTGTGTGCGCACAGCACCGGTACATGGCCGGCGCTGGCGCCCGTGACCCGTCCGTCGCTCGGGTCGACATGCAGCATGGTGCAGCTGGCGAATCGTGCCGCGCCCATCGTGACGAGCAGCTCGTTGGTGCGCGTCAGCACGGTTGCGGGATCCGGTTCGTGGGCGGCGATCGCGCGCATGGAGGCGCGCACCTGTCCCATGGCTGCGGCGGCGTCCACGTCGTGCCCTTGGGCGTCGCCGATCTCCAGGGCGACCGCGCCGTCGGGCATCACGAAGGCGTCGTACCAGTCTCCGCCGATATCCAGCCCGTCGCGGCTCGGTCGGTAGCGGGCGGCGACCTCCAGGCCCGGGAGGTGCTCGGGCAGCGTGGGGAGCATGGTCTGTTGCAGCGCCGTGGCCAGCTCGACTCGTGCCTGCTGCAACCTGATGCGCCTCAGTGCCTGGCCTGCCAGGTCGGCCAGAGTCCCCATGAGGGTCATCTCGTCCAAGGACGGCCGATGTCCGCTGCCGTAGGTCATCTCCCACGCTCCGAGGGGCTGATTGCCGGTCTCGCTGAGGGGGGTGATGGAGACGGTGTAGTCGGAGCCGAGCCGTGCGAGCCACGGCAAAATGGCCCCATGCGGCCAGCGGCGGATGTAATCCTCCCGGTCGGGGATGAACTGCGGCCGGCCGGTGCGGATCGCTTCGGGCAGCGGGCTGGGATGGTCCAGCGAGATGCCGTGCAGGGCCTCGGCCTCCCACATGGTTATCCCGGCATCGGTGGAGACGCGCAGGCGGCCATCGTCGACGAGTGCGAACAGGACGCCAGTGGCGCCGAAGGTCGCGGCGAGCCGAGTCAGGACGACCTGCTGCAGCTCCTGCTCCGTGGCTGCAGTGATCAAGGCGGAGGAGAACTCGGCGATCTCCTTGGCGCGCCGTCGCTCGGCAGCCAGCGCGGCCTGCACTTTCTCCCTGTGCTTCACTCGCTTGGTGTCGTCGCGGACCACCCCGAAGATCCGCTCGGGACCGCCATACCCCAACTGGATCCGACGGGTCTGAACGGCCAGTCGGTGCCAACCGTCGTGCGGGGTGAGGTACCGCAACCCCACCCAGGAGGACTGGGCGGGGGGCGGGCGCAGGAGCTGCCGCAAGGCTTCCCGGTCGTCAGGGTGCACTGCCGACATCACTGCGGAAAGCGAAATAGTGGGATCCGGGAAGAGCGCGACTAGGGCGGGTAGGCCACCGAGCCACTCCAGCCGGTGCTCATGGGGTGAATACATCCACAGGCCGATGTCGGCGGCCTCGGTGGCCATCCGGAACGGGATCAGCAGGCTCGCCAGGTCGTTTCGCGCATCCAGTGCGTGCACCCAGACCAACTGCCCGTCACCGGCGGGATCCTTGACCGGCCGCGCCTCGATCAAGCAGGCAACGGGTGCTCCGCCTCGCCCAAGGAACTCCAGCACCCGCATCGCGACCGACTTCGTCCTGGCGGCGTGGGCCACGAGACTCTCGGCCGAAATCCGCTGGCTTGCGGGACACAGATCACTGAAGTCACGTTCCAGGCACTGCTCCGCCGGCCTGCCCAGCGCCGTGGCCATCGCAGCGTTGAGACCGCTGATGACACCGTCCAGCGTCAGCAGAGCCGCCGGGTCAGCCCTTCGGAGGAGTTCGGCCGAGGCGTCCATCTGTGGCTCCCTGGCGAATACCAAAACAGCCTCTTCAGTCATTTTTGCGCATTTTGCCGCGATGTCTTGGCGAAGGGTGTGTTTGACCGCCTGCGTTGAGTGACGACGGCAGGGAACGCCTTGGAGACTTCGACGCGACCGCTATGGCCGCCGTTGACCGATCCACATAGAGCTACGGACCAGGAGGTCAGCGCAGTCCTGGTGACGGCAGTCTGACGGCAACGACAACGGACGCCACCGTACGCAGCCGGACGTCAGCGGCTGTCGATCTGGGTCGTTATCGGGTCGGATCACGGTCTGTCCCGAGCCATCAACTCGCCTGAAAAGCGGAGGCTCGTGCCCGCAGCGTGCCCAATGCGGCGGGATCTCCCGGGGATTCACGGGGAACAGCGGCGATAGTCGCGCTCAAGGCCAGGTCAGAGACTTGGCAGGTCAGCCGCGATCCGCATACGGCGTCTTCCGAACTGGCGCTCCAGGATCCGAGCGCGGCGGCGCTTGACTGGGTCATTGAAACTCCACCGACCTCGCTTGCCTGTCAGCATCGGAAGGGTAGGGCGCTCCAATGCCCGGCGTTGCTCACATCAGCCCGTCCCAACCCCAGCGCGGCGTCGGCCCTGGGTCGCCGAGGTCCTCGCCAACCGGCCCGGCCGAGACGTCGCGGGCGATCCGGGTTCCCCAGTCGAAGTACTCCAGAACTTGGCGGCGTAGCCGCTCGTCCTCCGGGAGCTCCTTGTCGACAGCGGCGGCCATGAGCTCCATCCAGCGGGTTCGCTGTTCCTCGGTGATCGACAGGCCGAGGTGGGCGCGCAGCAGGGCTTGGTGACCGCCGAGTTCGACGGTGAAGCGCGCGGGACCGCCGAAGACCTCGGCGAGCCAGACTGCGACATGCTCGATGTGCGTCCGGGTGAAGTTCGCGAAGACCGGGGAGAGTAGCGGGTCCGCCAGGACGCCGTCGTAGAAGGTGCCGCCCAGTCGGCGGAGTGCGTCGATGCCGCCTATGGCGTCGTACAGGCTCTCGGCACGCTCGGTCATGCTGCCCCTCCGGCGGTGGATACCACGGACGTCCTCGTGTAGTGCTTCATCTCCTCGATGTCACCGATGTAGGGGCGGATCGCGGCGAGGAACGAGGGGAAGTACGGGCCGCCGCGGAAGCCCTGCTCGTGGTCCTCGACGGAGGTCCACTCGATCCGCAGGATGTAGCGGTCGGGTTCCTCGATGCCGTGGGAGAGCTCGTATCCGAGGCACTGGGGGGCGAGGTCCAGCCGCTCGGCCGCAGCCGCGTAGGCCTTCTCGAAGTCGACTCGACGTTCGGATTCGGCGATGCGGTAGCGGATGTATTCCACGATCATGTTGATCCTCCGTAGGTCGCTATCGCCAGGATTCCAGCGGCCGTCACAGAGCCCACGATGTTCGCGGAGAGCGCATCCAACAGATGCTGCCTACGAAGGCCGCAGCTTGGCGGTCAGCAGCAATCCCCCTGGCCTGTCCGTACAGGGTTCCGAAAACAGGCAATGTTAGCCCCGTTGCGACGCTCGGCACGCCGAGAGAACGCGCGCGAAGCTTGATGCGGACATGTAAGCCTGCTCAACTTATGCAGTGTCTTATGGATGGAGCAGACGCGCGCTCGTGGCCCTCTTCGCGGTCGCAACCGGAGTGCCGGTGGTGATCGTCGTTGGAGCCATCACGGGGTGGAGCCATTCGGCGATGGGCATGCCGACGTGGGCGTCGTGGACGATCGCGGCTCTAGCGATCCTCATCGGTTTGCCACTCGCCTGGTTCTCCACCCCGCTGGGTACCAGAAACGCAACGAACATCCTGCTCAGGGCCTATCGCCGCCAGGGTTTGGAAGTTGCCGAGCAGCAGTACCTCTCCCGGTTGGCGCCTTACCGGGCCGGCCTTCAGCTGTTCAACCTCGCCCTCGCCCTCGAAGGCGAGGGTGACCAGGACGGCGCCGAAGCCGTCTACCGGCGCGCGGCGGACTGCGGCTTTCCGCCAGCCATGGTGAGTCTGGCGCACCGGCTTAGCCGACGTGGTGAAGATGGCGAGGCTCGGGAGTTGTTCCGCCGCGCGGCGGAGGCTGGCGGCTGGTCAGAGCGTTGATCGACTAGGCAGCCGCAAGGTAACAGCGGCGCGTGATCAGTTGTGGCTGAACAGGAAGCGTCCTGAATGGCCGGGCGGCAACGCGGCGTCTCGCCTGGCTGCCGCGTAGTACTTCTCGCGAGCGACGCGCTGATTTTCGAGCAAGGCCGACCAACTGTCCGGGTCACCAACCTGGTCTCGGACGAAACGTTCCATATCGGCAACGACTCTGGCCCACTCATGAGCTGCGTCAGCGACAGCAGCATCGCCGAACAGCAGCACGGCTTCCCAAGCCTGGTCTCGGGTTTCAGAAGCGCCGCCCAGCTGTGTAGCCGCTTCCTCTGGCGCCAGCGGGTACGGGTGAGGGTCGTTGCCCAGGTGAGCCGAGATCCTGAACAGCAGGCTGACGATCGCCTTCTGCGACCGTGCATATTCCGAGTAGGCAGTCAGGCGCCGGTCTTCCCGTCGAACAGCCTGCTCACGGCGGAACCGTGTGCGATCACCGAACATGACAGCCAGGTAGGACCCCAGGGAGCCGATGACTACCCCTACCAGAGTGGGGAGTTGCTGTATGAATGCAGACACCAGGGCACGCTAGCGACCCGAGATGGGTGGAAGGCACACAGCCGCAGCCGGTGAGTGTCTGACTGCGTGTCAACGCCCACGCACAGGGGCGGACAACCGCGCACGTCTGCGGACCATCGCAGCGGGTCAGTGGAACAGCAGCCCCAGGTCCAATGTCCGCGCCAGTTCCTTCGGGACGAAGAGGTCGTGAGCCAATGGCCGTCGCGCTCGACCAGGGAGCCGTCAGGTCCCAGCGAGTAAAAACGCGGCGGCCCCATGGCTTCGACAGCCCTTCGCAGTTTCGCTTCCTGCTCTGCAGGATCAGGCCCGTGTGGGTCCCCCACGTGGAATCCGTGGAGTTCGATGTTGTCGGCGTCGACGTCATCGGGCTCCGGCCGGCCCTCCTGGATGAAGCCGCAGAGCGCACGCAGCGCGTCTTCGCCCAGGGCCAATGGGTGAAAGGGCAGCGCGTACGGCTCTTCCTCCTCGCCGGGCCAAGGGATGACGTCGGCTGGGTGGTCTCCGGCCCAGTAGGGCAGCTCGAAGGGGAGCGGATCACCGATGTTCTAGATGATGCCGCTGTCCGGTGACAGGCTCAGGGAGCGGACCAAGCGGCCGTCCACACGGCGAATGCGAGCCAGTCGACAACGCTGTGCATGGCGTGCAGGACGAGCCGTCGGCCGACGCTTGCCGCGACGAGGTGCTCGGGAGGCTGAGACGGGAAGTCGATCATCACCCGCCGGTCACAGACGATCTCCACGTTCGGCCAGCTCGCAGCGTAGGCCGTGCCGTTCGCGGGATACACGCCGTCCCAGAGATTGGAGCCGGAACTCTGCTCCACAAGCCAGCCCGGATAGAGACCCCGCATCATGTCGGACGTCCGCGCCAGGTCTGCCGCCCCCACCTCTCGTAGCAGGCCCGGCACGTCGCCGTCGGCATATACGAGTAGTCCCGTCTTGGCCCCCACAGCCCCTCCCCCGAAGGTCGCGCTCGATCGCGGACGCAATATATCCGCCGACACTGACATCGCCACGGGCTCAGTTCGCACACCGGCTGGGCCGTCTCTGGGCCGTCCGAGGTTCCCCGAGGCCGACCAACGGCGACCGACAGTGACAGCCGAGCTACAGCGGTCAGTAGTGAAGCCGCAGGTCAGAGCGGCCCGATCATACGGGTTACCACCCACGGCTAGACGTCAGGCAAGATGGGGTGTATCTGCCCACTGCCAGATTTCAAGCTGCCGGACGGTTTCTCTTGGCTGAGTTCATTTACACCATGCGCAAGGCGCGCAAGGCGCACGGCGACAAGGTGATTCTCGACGACGTCACCCTGAGCTTCCTCCCGGGTGCGAAGATCGGTGTCGTCGGCCCGAACGGTGCCGGTAAGTCGACCGTGCTGAAGATCATGGCGGGGCTGGAGCAGCCCTCCAACGGTGACGCGTTCCTGTCGCCCGGTTACAGCGTCGGCATCCTGCTCCAGGAGCCCCCGCTGAACGAGGCGAAGACCGTCCTGGAGAACGTCCAGGAGGGTGTCGCCGAGATCAAGGGCAAGCTCGATCGGTTCAACGAGATCGCCGAGCTGATGGCCACTGATTACTCCGACGCCTTGCTCGATGAGATGGGCAAGCTGCAGGAGGAACTCGACCACGCCAACGCGTGGGATCTCGACGCTCAGCTCGAGCAGGCCATGGACGCCCTCGGCTGCCCGCCCGGCGACTGGCCCGTCACCACCCTCTCCGGTGGTGAGCGCCGCCGCGTCGCCCTCTGCAAGCTGCTCCTCGAGCAGCCCGACCTGCTGCTCCTCGACGAGCCCACCAACCACCTCGACGCCGAGTCGGTGAACTGGCTGGAGCAGCACCTGGCCAAGTACGACGGCACCGTCGTGGCCGTCACCCACGACCGGTACTTCCTGGACAACGTCGCCGGGTGGATCTGCGAGGTCGACCGCGGCCGCCTCCACGGCTACGAGGGCAACTATTCCAAGTACCTCGAGACCAAGGCGACCCGTCTCAAGGTCGAGGGCCAGAAGGACGCCAAGCGGCAGAAGCGGCTCAAGGATGAGCTCGAGTGGGTCCGCTCCAACGCCAAGGGACGGCAGGCCAAGTCCAAGGCCCGTCTCGCGCGGTACGAGGAGATGGCCGCCGAGGCCGACAAGATGCGGAAGCTGGACTTCGAGGAGATCCAGATCCCGCCGGGCCCGCGGCTCGGCAGCATCGTGGTCGAGGTGAACGACCTTCAGAAGGGCTTCGGAGAGAAGATCCTCGTGGACGGACTCTCGTTCACGCTGCCGCGCAACGGCATCGTCGGTGTCATCGGTCCGAACGGCGCCGGCAAGACCACCCTGTTCAAGATGATCCAGGGTCTCGAGACCCCGGACTCCGGCGACATCAAGGTCGGCGAGACCGTCAAGATCTCGTACGTCGACCAGAGCCGCGAGAACATCGACCCGAAGAAGACGCTGTGGGAGGTCGTGTCCGACGGGCTCGACTACATCAACGTCGGCCAGGTCGAGATGCCGTCCCGGGCGTATGTCTCCGCCTTCGGGTTCAAGGGGCCGGACCAGCAGAAGCCCGCCGGTATCCTGTCCGGCGGTGAGCGCAACCGGCTCAACCTCGCGCTCACCCTGAAGCAGGGCGGCAACCTGCTGCTCCTCGACGAGCCCACCAACGACCTCGACGTGGAGACCCTCGGCAGCCTCGAGAACGCTCTGCTCGAGTTCCCCGGCTGCGCCGTGGTCGTCTCCCACGACCGGTGGTTCCTGGACCGCGTCGCCACGCACATCCTCGCCTACGAGGGCGAGTCCAAGTGGTTCTGGTTCGAGGGCAACTTCGAGTCGTACGAGAAGAACAAGATCGAGCGGCTCGGGCCGGACGCCGCGCGTCCGCACCGCGCCACCTACAAGAAGCTGACCCGGGGCTGATCGATCTTGCGGCACATCTACCGCTGCCCGCTGCGCTGGGCGGACATGGACGCGTACGGCCACGTAAACAACGTGGTCTTCCTCCGCTATCTGGAGGAAGCCCGTATCGACTTCCTGTTCCGCCCGGACAAGGATTTCCAGCAGGGGTCCGTGGTGGCGCGCCATGAGATCGACTACAAGCGGCAGCTCGTCCACCGGCACGCGCCCGTGGACATCGAGCTGTGGGTCACGGAGATCAGGGCGGCGTCCTTCACCCTCGCCTACGAGGTCAAGGACGGCGACCAGATCTATGTACGGGCCTCGACGGTGATCGTGCCGTTCGACTTCGAGGCACAGCGGCCGCGCCGGATCACCGCGGAGGAACGTGAGTTCCTCGCGGAGTACAGGGACGAGGAGGAGGCCGTCGCCGCATGACGGTGCTCCATCTGGCTGACGAGGGGGAGGCGGCGGATCTCGCCGCCTTCCTGTCCCGGCTGCTGCACTACGACCGTTCCGCCGCGGTGCGCCTCCAGGCGGCGGGGACCGCGCTCGCCGTGTTCGGGCGGCCGCCGTCCTTCGAGGTGCTGGCGGTCCGCGCGGTGCGGCTCGCGAAGCCGTACGAGAACGGGCTGGACGTCACCCTCGACGTGACCGTGTCCGCCGGTGAGCTGCTGGAGTCCGTGGACGAGGAGGCGGCCACGGCGGCCGTCCCGGCGCCGGTGACCGGGCCGCCGTGGGCGGGCCTCCTGCCGCCGCGCGGGGGCTGGCGCCAAGAGCCCGGCCTGCCCGCACCGGACGCCCTGCGCGCGCTGGTCGGTGCGGCCGTCGCCGAATTCCGGTCCCGTACCCGGGAGTTGCCCGAGGAACGGCGCACGCGCGCGGAACTCGACGACATCGGGCGGGACATCTGGTCGCGGACGGTCGGCGAGACCCGGCTGCCCGTACGGGCCGTGCACGCGGCCCAGTCCCTGGGCTTCCTCAGGCCCGAAAGCGCCGCAAGCGCCGGAAATGCCGTAAGCCACGCGAGTCTCACCCTGTTCTCGTCGGGCGCGTGGCTGCGGCTGCGCACACCGTACGGCTCGATCGCCGTCCGGCACGCGGGACTCGGCTCGCTGGGCGTCAGCGTGCGCTGACCTACTCCCGCTCCTGGCTGTCGTCGGGCCACACGCCGATGTGGTCCTGTTCCAGTTCCAGGGCGACCCGGTCGCGCATCCCCAGGGTGGCGGTGTACTCGGCGGGGAGCTGTAGGCGGCCGGCGCGGTCGAGCATGGCGTACTCGCGGGCCACCACCGTCTCGTGGCCGGTCGTTGCGTCGACCTCGCTGCGGCGCAGCACCTCGGTGGAGGTGCGGCCGTCCCGGATGGCGACCGTGCGACGGACCTCGTCGGCCACCGCCTGGTCGTGGGTGACGATCACGATGGTGGTGCCCAGCCGCTCGTTCGCGGTGCGGAAGGCGTCGAAGACCTGCGCGGCGGTGTGGGAGTCGAGTTCGCCGGTGGGTTCGTCGGCGAGCAGCACCGAGGGGGAGTTGGCCAGGGCCACCGCGACGGCCACGCGCTGCTGCTGGCCGCCGGACAGTTCGTTCGGGCGGCGGTCGCGGAAGTCGGCCGCGTCCAGCAACTCCAGGAGTTCCAGGGCGCGTTCGGCACGGGCGCGGCGGCGCACGCGGGTGCCGGACAGCTGCATCGGGAGGGCGACGTTCTGGGCCGCGGTCAGATACGGCAGGAGGTTGCGGGAGGTCTGCTGCCAGACGAAGCCGACGACCTCGCGGCGGTAGGCGAGGCGGTCCCCGGCCGTCATGGTGAGCAGATCCCGGCCCGCGACGCGGGCGGCCCCCGCGGTCGGAGTGTCAAGCCCGGCGAGGATGTTCATGAGCGTGGACTTGCCGCTGCCCGAGGCGCCCACCAGGGCCATCAACTCCCCCTCGCGGACCAGGAGATCGAGCCCCTGGAGCGCCTGCACCTCCACCCCGTCGGTGGAGAAGATCCGGACCAGACGGTCGCAGGTGATCAGGGCGTCGTGCCCGTAGGCGGGGCGGTTGCGGGCCTCGGTGACCCGGTCGGCGAGGTCGGTGAGGGTGGGGTTCGTCGTCATCGGGTCTCCTGGACGGTTGCCCTGCGTTGCCCTGAACTGCGGTCGAGCGGTTGCTGGTTCATCGCGTGTCCCCCGCCCTCAGCTCGCCCACCGAACTCCGTCTCCCCGTCCACCACGCCTGCACCCCCGCGACCCCCACCGCCACCACTACGACGGCGATCGCCGGAACGGTCAGGGACAGCACGTCCGTGTGCAACTCGGCTTCGTCGACCTGGGTTTGGGCCGAGGCCAGCGCGATGGCCGTCAGATCGACGCCGGGGGACAGGAGCCGGATGGCGGCCGAGCCGGTGAGCGCGCCCCCGGCAGCGGCGAGCAGGGCCTGTGGGAGGGACTCCAGGACGAGGAGGCCGCGGCCCTGGGAGCGGGTGAGGCCCATGGTGCGCAGCCGGGCGAGGAGCGCGGCGCGTTCGGGGCCGGCGCGCAGCAGGGCGAGGAGCAGCGCCACGACGGCGTACCCGGCGCCCGCCGCCACCGCCGCCGCGTACACGCGCTCGGCACCCGACTGGAGCGGCGAGTCGGCGTACCGTGCCCGCTCCTCCGCCCGCAGGTCCACGGCGCCCGCGCCGCCCACCGCCCGGCGCAGCGCCCGCCCGTCCACCTGGTCGCCCGTCACGAGCAGCGCGGTGGGCCGGGCGGCCGTGGCGCTGAGCCCGGCGCGGTCCACGACGAGGAAGTCGGCACTGGTCACGGCCGGGGTCAGGGACCGTACGACGGTGATCCGGACCGTGACCGACGTGCCGTCCTCCAGCCGGACCAGGAAGGGCCGCCGGGTGCCGTACTGCCGGGCCACGGACGGCGAGGCCAGCGCGGGCAGCGGGCCGCCGGACGCGGGCCGCTTCAACTGCCCCTCCCCGAAGGGGCCGAGGCCCATCCGTGCCGCCAGCGCCCCGTAGGAGTCCGGCGCCACGCCCACCAGCGGCACCGAGTCCTGGTCGTCCTCCGGTTTCGCCTGGTACGCGATGCTCACCGCGGCGACTGCACGCACCCCGGACGCGCTCCGGACCCGCTCGGCGAGGCCGGACGGGAGCGGGCCGTCGGCGTCGACGCGGGCGTCGGCACCGACGGTCAGCAGGGACGCCCGGTCGCGGGCCTCGTCCACACCGGCGAGGACCGAACCGCCGAACGCGGCGGTGGTCAGCGCGGTCAGCAGGGCGAGCAGGGGCAGCACGGCGGAGACCTGGGTACGGCCCGCGCGGGCCAGGGACAGCGGGCCCACGGCGCCCCGCAGCCGGCCGGCGGGACGGGCCAGCCGACGCAGCAGGAACGGGTAGATGCGGACCAGGAGCAGCGCGGCGATCACGCCCACCAACACCGGGGCGACGGACACCAGTTGGCCCCCGGACGTGCCGCGTCGCCGCAGCGCCTCCACCGCCGCCGCGGCCAGCACGAGCAGGGTCAGCTCCGCGACCGTACGGCGCCGGGACGGACGTACGCTCGCCACGTCCTCGCGTGCGGCGGCGACCCGTACGGACCGGTGGGCGAGCGCGGCGCGTAGCGGGAGCGCGGCGCAGGCGGCGGCCGTGACCGCGAGGGCGGCGGCGCAGGCGTATGCGGCGCGGCCCTCAGGGACGGCGAGGAGCGCGGCCAGCAGGCCGAGAGCGCCCGCCGGTACGACGACCACAGCCGTCTCGGCGAACAGCCGGGCCGTGAGGCCGCGCAGGGAGGCGCCGCGGGCGCGCAGCAGGGCGAGTTCGGTGCGGCGACGGTCGGCGGCGAGGCCGCCCGTCATCAGGAGGACGACGCCGGCGACCGTACCGGTGCCGGAGGCGGCCACGGAGACCAGCGGGGCGATGCTCGAGCGCAGCCGGGAGTAGGAGGTCAGGACGTCGTCGAGGCCGGTGTTCACCTCTGCGTCAGGGTCGGTGAGGTCCCGGGTCCGTTGCAGCCCGGGACCGGATTCCAGGGCGGCGACGACGGACTCGAGGCGTCCGGTGTCGTGGGCGTGCAGGGCGCCGTTGTCAGGGGCCAGGAGCCAGTAGCGCAGATGGCTGCCGCCGGTGCCCAGGATCGCCGGGGCGGCGTCCGGGGCCAGCAGCAGGGCGCCTAGCCAGTACGTGGCGGGGTCCGAGCCCAGCGAAGGCAGGCTCACCAGGGTCGGTGTGCGCAGCAGAGGGAGCGTCGACCAGTAGGCGCCGGCGGGGTCGCGTGGGGTGAGGATGGCCGTGACACGGACGGCGAGCGGGGCGCGGGCCACACCGGGCACGTGGACGACCGAACCCACCTTGATGTGCAGGCTCCTGGCCGTGGCCGCGGTGACGGCGGCCTCCGCCTCGGTGGCCGTCGCGTCGACCGCGCCCGTGGCCCGAGGCAGCCGTCCCTCGCGCACCCGCGCGTGCTCGGCCAGGCCGTTGTGCGCAAACAGGGACACGTGCGCGGGCAGGCCGGACGGGCGCGGTATCCAACGGTCCGGCACCGGGGTGCTCTTCGCGGTGCCGACGCCGTACGACGACTGGGCGCGGTCGATCGCCAGCGGTGCCCTGACGGTGGTGAGGACCTTCTCGAACTGGTCCCTCAGGGTGTCGGGGCGCACGGCCGCCGCCTGCTCGGCCGGGGGCAGCATGACATCGGGCTGCGGGGCGGTGACCTGCACGGTGAAGTGGTCGGGGCGGGCCTCGCGGAGCGCGCGCAGCAGTCCGGCGTCCTCGTACCGGTCGACCGCGCGCGGGAACGCGGCGGCCAGACAGGCGGTCAGCGCCACCAGGAGCGCGAGCGCGCCGGCGGTCAGGGGCGCGGTCCGCAGCCGGGTGCGCACCCACGGGGCGACGACGGGGTTCATGTCACTCACCTCCTTGGTCGCGCAGTGCGTTCGTCGGATCCGGCCGGCGGAGCGCCAGGACCGTCGTGGCGGTCGGGCAGGTGGTCGGCGTCATTGGGAGGGCGAGTGCCGCGGCGGCCAGGGGCGACGTGGGCCCCCATGGGGCGACGACGGGGTTCATGTCACTCACCTCCCTGGTCCCGCAGCGCGCTCGCCGGATCCGCCCGGCGCAGCGCCAGCGCCGCCGTGACGGCCAGCGGCGCCGCTGCCACGGCCGTGAGCAGCAACGCGACCTGTCCGGGCGGGAGTTCGACGAGCAGATCCGGTACGGGTCTGGTGGCGTCCGCGGTCAGGACGATCAGCGGGAGCACGGCCCGGGTCAACACGGTGCCCAGGGCGACACCCACCACCAGGGCCAGACCCACCAGGACGCCCTGCTCGGCGGCGATCGTCCGGGCCAGCTGGCGGCGCGGGGCGCCCAGGGCGCGCAGCACCGCGAACTCGGCGCCGCGCTCCCGCAGCGACCCGGCCGCGCTCACCGCGAAGCCGACCGCGGCGAGCGCCGCCGCCACCACGGCCGCTGCCGCGAACGCCGCCTCCGGGCCCGCGCCGAACGGGTCGTCGCGCAGCTCGGCCGCGATCTCGTCCCGCACCACGACGTCCCCCGGATCGATGTCCGGCAGGGCCCGGGCCGCCGCGGCCACCGCCGCCGCGTCGCCCGGCGCGGCCCGCAGCCACCACTCGGTGGGCGTGACGCCTTCTCCGTCCTCTTGCTCCAGCGCCCGGTTCACTGCGCGGAGGTCGAGCAGCACGGCCCCGCCGTCCTTCTCGCCGGAGGCCGTCGGGTCGGCGGTGGTGGGCAGGGCGTGTACGGACCGGACGATCCGTGCCGACAGGCTCCGGCCGCCGAACGTGACCTGGACACGCTGCCCGGGGCGGGCGCCGGCCGAGTCCAGGAAGCGGTCGGTCGCCACGGCCGTGACCTCGGGCGCCGCGGGCTGGGCCACCCGCAGCTGGACTGTCAGCACCGGGGCCAGCCAGAAGCCGTCCTCCGGGACGTAGCCCGTGCCGTACGCGACGGTCAGCGGACCGGACGACGACACCCGCGGCCGGGTCGGGTTGGTGGCCGGGCTGAGGTCGGTGTCGTTGCTGATGGAGGCCGCCGCCGTCCAGGTATGGGGCAGGGCCAGACTTCGTACCGTCCCGCCGGTGCCGGTGGCGGTCAACTCCGAGACGGAGAACCGGTGCTGCTCGGCCCTCGCGGCGGGCTGGGGCAGGTCGAGCCGGAGCCCGGTGAGCGTGGCCGGGCCGGCGGCGGCGGTCAGGTCGGCGGTGAGGGTGTGCGGGCGGCCGTCGGCGGGCAGCCGCCCGAACAGCACCTGGTAGGGCACCCCGTACCCGTCCTCCAGGGTCGCCGTCACGTCGGGCGTCGCGCCCGGACCGGGGGAGCTGCGCACGGTCGCCGTCAGCGCGAGCCGCGCGGTGCCCGCGGGCACCTGGGCCCCGGCGGCGGAACCCTTGTGAGCGAGCCCGGCCAGCAGCGGACGCACCGGCTCGGACGCCAGGTCGCTCCGCATCAGCATCGCGTCCGCCGCGTGCGCCGTGTCCAGGGCCAGCACGGTCGCGGTCCGGTCGCCGGACAGGGGCTGTGTGGTGCGCACGGCGGGGGCGGCCTCCTCGACGTGCGGGAGGGCCGCGTAGGTGTCGGTGCGGCCGAGTCCACCGCCACCGCCGGACAGGATCCGCACCGGCACGCCGGCCCGGAAGTCGGCCTGGTCGTCCTGCGAGCGGTGCCAGGAGGCACCCTGTCCGATCGCCAGCATGCCGAGCGCGACCGCGAGGACGAGCAGCAGCACGGGGCCGGCTCCGCGCATCGGACGGCGGCTGAACTGCCAGCCGGCCAGCGCCACCGGCAGTCCGCGCCCGGCCACCGCCCGGCGCTCCGCGAGCCGCGCCACCGGCGGCAGCAGCCGCAGCGTCAGCACGGTCCCGGCGAGCAGCGCCAGCGCGGGCGCCGCGACCAGCAGCGGGTCGATGCCGAGCGTCCCCGACCGGTTCGCGCCGACGGCACCCGAGGTCTGCCGGTTCAACTGCCAGTACGCCACCCCGGCCACGACCAGCAGACCGACATCGGCACCGGCACGGACGGGAGCGGGCAGGCCACCGGAACCGGGAGTGCGCGCGCCGCGCCGCCGAGGTGCCCAGAGGGCCCGCCGGTTCTGATCGCACCTGCTCTCTCCGCCGCCGTCCGCCAGCGCCGGCGCCGTCACCGCCAGCGCGCAGCCCAGGGCCACGCCCGCCGCCACCAGCCACACCCCGGCCCCTCCGCCCGCCGGTGTGTCCAGGTGCAGGCCGATGCGGGCCAGTGTGCCCTGCCCGGCCAGCAGACCGGTGAGCGGACCGGCGAGCAGCGGCGCGCCCACGGCCGCGGGCACCGCCAGCAGCAGCGCCTCCCCGGCGGCGAGGCCGGCGATCCGGGCCCGGGAGCCGCCGCGCGCCCGCAACAGCCGCCTCTCGCCAGCGCGTTCGGCGCTCAGCAGCCGGGCCACCAGCAGCAGGGCGTACCCGGCGAGCAGCACGAGCTGCAGGGCGACGATCAGGAGTGTGGACCGGGAGACGAGCAGGGAGCGTTCGACGCGGTCCAGGACGTCGGGCAGGGAGGTGGCCGAGAGCGTCACACCGGTCAGCGCGCCCGGTTTCCTGAGCGCCTCGGCGCCCTCCCGCGCCGTCTCGCGCAACGTGCCGATCCGGCCGGTCGTCATGCTGCCGAAGTCGGCCGACGCCAGCCATGCGGACGGCCCGGCGCTCACCGCCTTGCCGGTGAGGACCGAGGGATCGGCGAGCAGCGGACCGTACGTCGTGAAGCCGGACTTCTTGATGCCACGCCCGAGCAGGTCGTCCAGCCGCCAGTAGGCCGCGGTGGCATCGGCGGGCTGGTACAGGCCGGAGACGCGGACTCGTACGGGCGGGCCGTCCAGCCGGTCGGCCAGGGTGAGCCGGTCGCCCGCCGACAGCCCGAGGAGCTGGGCGGCGGCCTGGGGCAGCGCCACCTCGACGTCCCCGGAGCCGGGGCGCGGCAGGCGCCCGGAGACCAGGCGCACCTGTGTGCGGTCCAGCGCCGCGAGATAGGTGAGGTCGGGGTCGCCGGAGCGCTCGGCCGGGGACTGCAGGGAGCGGGGCAGCGCGTACGGGCCGGACCGCACCAGGGTCCGTACCGTCACCGGCAGCCCGTCGAAGGTGCGCCGCGCGGCCTGCCGTACGGCGGCGTCCGCGGCAGTGCGCCTGTCCGCGGGCACCTCGGCCTTGACGATCAGCGCGGTGTCGGCGGCGTTGCGGGGGTCGTCGAGGGAGTGGCGCAGGGACGCGTCGCCGATCGCGCCGGAGTAGGCGGTGAGCGTCGCCAGCACCGCTGTGGTGAGCAGGACGGTGAGCAGCGCGGCGGCGAGCAGCAGACGGTGCGCCTTCGCGCGTAGCACGACGAACACCGTCACCCGGCCCCCCGGTTGCAGCCCGACCCCAGGAGTCCCCCGGGTTGTATAGACCTCCGGGCGATGCTGTCAGAGGGACCGGTCACCGGTAAGCGCTTGTACTCCGGACTTGACCGGATCGTGACCGGATTCCGGCGCCGTACGACCGGAATCCGGGGCTCAGCCGGCGATCACGCCGGTCACTCGGGGGTGTTGACCATCGACGCGGCCGCGTACGTCAGGTAGTTCCACAGCGTGTGCTCGTGCTCCTCGGAGAGGCCGAGCTCGTCGACCGCCACCCGCATGTGCCTCAGCCAGGCGTCGTGCGCGGCTCTGTCGACGGTGAACGGGGCGTGCCGCATGCGCAGCCGGGGGTGGCCGCGGTTGTCGCTGTACGTCGTCGGCCCGCCCCAGTACTGGATCAGGAACAGGGTGAGCCGCTCTTCGGCCGGGCCCAGGTCCTCCTCCGGGTACATCGCCCGCAAGGCCGGATCCTCGGCGACCCCCTCGTAGAAACGGTGCACGAGCCGACGGAAGGTCTCCTCCCCGCCGACCTGCTCGTAGAAGGTCTTCTCCTGAAGCGTGCCGCGCCGAATCTCTCTCACCCGTCCATGGTCTCAGAAGGGGTGGCCGAGGACTCAAGGCCTAGGACCGCCGGGATCACGGCCGGCCCGGTACGCGCCCGGGGTGCCACCGGTACTCGCCCGCGGGCGCCGCACACCGCACAGTGGAGCTATGGGCGCGCATGCTCCCGATCGGGACGACCAGGACCTCGCCGGCCTCGCGGCCACGGCGCGGGCCGGCCTCGTGCGCGAGATCGAGGCGAGCGGGGCATGGGCGGACGACCCGGTGTGGCGGGAGGCGTTCGCGGCGGTGCCCCGGCATCTGTTCGTGCCGTACTACTACATCGGCGTCGTCGGCGGCTACGAGCGGTGCTGGGGCGAGAGCCCCGACCCGCGGGCGCGCGAGCGCTGGTTGTACGGCGCCTACGCGGACGCCCCGCTGGCCACCCGAGTGCGCGACGGCGAGCTGGTCTCCTCCAGCAGCCAGCCCTCGCTCATGGCGATGATGCTCGCCGCACTGCGGGTCGAGGACGGCGACCGGGTCCTGGAGATCGGCGCGGGCACCGGCTACAACGCGGCCCTGCTCGCCCACCGGCTCGGCGACGACGACCTCGTCACCACCGTCGACCTGGAGCCGGAGATCACCGAGTCGGCGCGGCAGCATCTCGCTGCGGCCGGATACCACCCGGTCGTCGTCACCGGCGACGGAGCGCGCGGCGTCCCCGTACGCGCCCCCTTCGACCGGATCATCGCGACCTGCACCCTGCCGTCGGTGCCGCGCGCCTGGCTCGACCAGTGCCGCCCCGGCGCCCGGATCCTGACGCCCATGGCCACCGGCCTGCTCACGCTGACCGTGCGCGACGCCGGGCACGCCGAGGGCCGCTTCCTGTACACCCCGGCCTACTTCGTCCCGCTGCGCGGCGAGTACCGGACCGAACCGGAGCCGGCGCCCCTGGACGGAGTGCCGCGCCGGGCCCGCGACCACGAGCTGTTCCGGTTCCTGCTGGCCCTGACCCGCGGCGGTCTCGATGCACGCGAGGCGTACGACCTGTGGGAGCGCGAGGGCACGCCGGGGCGCGAGCGGTACGGCGTCACGGTCGACGGCGAGCGCGAGTGGGCGTGGCTGGACGACCCGGAGGGGCCGTACACCTGGCCCCTCCCTGGCTGAGGGACTCAGCCCCGGCGGATCGTGATCGTCGTCCAGGCGCCCACGTGGACCCGGTCGCCGTCCTGGAGCGGGACGGGGACGAAGGGCTGGATGGGCTCCTCCGAGCCGTTGACCGTCGTACCGTTCGTCGAGTTCTGGTCGACGACCGCCCAGCTGCCGTCGGGCTGCTGGACCAGCACCGCGTGCTGGTGGGAGACGCCCGGGTCCTCCGGCGGCACCGACAGGTCGATGTCGGGGGTGTCACCGGTGGAGTGCCGGCGGCGGCCGATGGTGACCTGGTTGCCGGAGAGCGTGCGCAACTGCTCGGGCGAGTACGCGGGCAGGTTGAGACCCGCTCCCTCGGGGCCCGAGCGCTGCATCATCGCCATGAAGTAGTCGCGGTCCGGGCCGATGGTCGCCGTCCAGGTCAGCGGACCCTGCTGCGCCTGCGGGTAGCCGGGGCCGGGCGGGGCCTGGGTGGCGCCGGGCTGCGGGTAGCCGTAGTCGCCGGGGCCGGCCGGGTTCGCGGACGACGGCGGGGAGATCACCCAGTCGTCGTCACCGCCGCCGAAGGACGGACCGCCGGTCGGCGGCCGTCCGGTCTCCTGCGGGAAGGCGGGCGGCGCGGGCTGCTGGAAAGCCTGCGGAGGGCCACCGGCCGTGCCGCCGGGACCGGCGGGCGGCGTCGGCCCGGGCGGCGGCGGAACCGGCCGGGAGGGGTCGCCACCGAAGGCGCCGGGGACGGCAGGCCCACCGGGCGTGGGGGGAGCGGCGGGACCCGGCCCGCCACCGAAGACGGAAGGACCCGACGGACCGCCCGGACTCTGCCCTTGACCTGGGCCCTGACCGCCACCGAAGCCCGACGGACCCCCGGGACCACCCGGACCCGGACGGCGTTCGCCGCCGAACGGCGTCGGTCCCGACGGCTCGCTGCCGAACGGCGGGATCGGCTCCGCGGGGCGGTTCATCTGCGACGGCCTCGAGCCCTGGTACTCGTACGAGTCACCGCCGCCGTAGGACTGGCTCGGCGGGGTGAAACGGGGAGCCGGGTTCGGCGCCGACCGGGGCGGCGCGGCCGGGGTGTACGAGGTGGCCGTGTTCGTCAGGAAGTTCCACCGGCACTCCTCGCAGAACGGCGCACCGCCCTCACGGGGCGTACGGCACTGCGGGCAGAGCTCCGGCTCCTGGTTCGGTACGGCGGAGAGGTGCGGGCGTCCGGGCCGCCCGGCGGGGTCGCCGGGGAAGCCGTAACCGCCGGCGGGCGGCGGGGGAGGGGGCGGAGGTACGGCACCGGCCATGCGGTGACCGCAGACCTCGCACCAGTCGTCGGAACCCGACTGGTGTCCGTTCGGGCAGGTCGGCATGTCGGCGCGTCCCCCTCTCTGTCAGGGTTTTTCCTGAGTCGTTCGGTATTGCTCTGTGGTCGTTCGGTGTTGCTCTGCGTTCACTTCTTTACACGAACAGTCTTTGTGGACCGTGTCTCGAGGGTCATCTCGTCGGCCTCCGCGACCCTCGCCTTCAATCGCACAGTACCTGTCGCGGCGTCGACCACGTCCACCACCTTCGCAAGCAGTTTCGCAGTATCCGCGTTGCCGGAGGCGCTGGCGAGCTGAACGGCCCGGCCCAGTTTGGCCGTTGCCCCATCCATATCGCCCGCTTTGCGAAGGTCGAGGCCCTGCTGGATGGCCTGGGCGAGTTCGGCCTGCCCGGTGTAGTGGGCGACTTGGGGATTGATCGAGGTGGATGCGGCCATGTCGTCGGTCCACACGGCCCGTACGAGACCCTGCGCGCCCAGGTTCTGCACCGTACCGTCGGGTTGGGGCACGACCAGCGAGACCCGGGCGGCCAGCATCTCCTGGCCGAGGTCGGCCACGGGGACCTCGACGCAGACGTGGTAGTCACGCGACTCGTCGCCCCAGGAACCGGTGGGATAGTCCCCGGCCCGCGGGCCCGCCTCAGTGCGGCGGTCGGTCAACTCCTCGACCGTGGGCGCCACTTGCTTGACGAACTTGATGGTCGTGCCCACCGGCGTCCACACCCGCAGGGCGACGTCCGCGACCTCCTTGCCCATCGCCGTCTCCATCATCTGCGTGAAGTCGGCGGCCAAGCCCGCAGGATCGGCGACGATGTCGGCGGTGCCGAGCAGGGCGGAGGCGATCCCTGTGACTTCTTTCACTTCCCAGTCGGTGCCCACGCCCCGCGCGTCACAGGTGAAGCGTCCGGCGCAGGAGTCGAGCGCCACCTTCAGATCCTCGGGCGACTCGTGCTCGTTGCGGCCGTCGGTGAGCAGGATGCCGTGCCGGATGGCGACGTCGGCGGAGGACAGCAGACGGTCGGCGAGCCTGAGCCAGGTGCCGATGGCGGTGCCGCCGCCCGCGCTGAGCTTGCGCAGCGCCTGCTTGGCCTGCTCGCGCGTGGTGCGGTCCGCGACGGCGAGGCCTCCGCCTCCCGGATAGACCTCCTTGGCCAGGTGCGTGCCGCCGATCACCGCGAAGTGCGTGCCGTCGCGCAGGGTGTCGATCGCGGCGGCCGTGGCGTCGCGGGCGTTGCGCATCTTGGTCGGCGGGTAGTCCATCGAGCCCGAACAGTCGACCATGAGCGCCACGGCGGCGGACGGGCCCTGGCCGGGCGAGTACATGTGCGGTGCCGCGACCGCGGTGCCGACGGTGCCGCCGCCGGTCGCCGTCACCGTGACGATCGCGTTGACCTCGCGGCCGCCCTCCGGCAGATACTCGTTCTGGTAGACGTCCATCGAGAACTGCGGCACGTTCGACTTCGAGAAATTGGCCATGACTGCTCTGGTCCCCCTCTGAACCCACGGCTGTGTGGGCGACGACTGTATGCGGACCGGTCCCCTCCGATCCGCTGGGGCTTGCCCGTGTGCGGCTGTGCGTCCCTCTGCGTCCTTGTGCGGCCGTTATGGGCGGCCTCAGCCCGATCCTGCCCCGGTCTGCGGGGCCGGGAACGGCACGAGGGCCACTGTTACGTTGTCGTGGCCCCCGCCGTCCAGCGCGTGGCCGACCAGGACCTGGGCGCTGTGCAGGGGACGCGCGGCGGCATCGAGGGGCAGGACCTCGGCCATCTCCTCCGCGCTCTCCGCGTAGTTCCACAGGCCGTCCGTGCACACCACCACCACGCCGGGCCGGTCCGGCTTGAACGAGGCGGTGTGCGGTTCCAGTTCGTAGGCGTCGGCGCCGAGCCAGCCGGTGATCGCGTGGGCGCGCTCGTCGGCGTACGCCTCGGCCTCGCTCATCAGGCCCGCGGCGACCATCTGCGCGGCCCACGAGTCGTCCTCGGTGAGCCGGACCGGGGGCGAGCTGCGGTCCATCGGCACCCAGTAGGCGCGGCTGTCGCCGACCCAGCCGACGACCAGCAGACCGGCGGTGACCACCGCGCCGACGATCGTGCAGGCCGGGGCGTTCTGGTGCGGGCTGTGCTCGCGGGCCTCGGCGGGCTCCTCCGCCAGCGCGTTGACCGCGTCCGAGGCGGCGACGATCGCCTCGTGCATGGCCTGCTGCGGATGCGTGCCGCGCGGCAGGGCCGCGAGCAGCGCCTCGCTCGCCGCCCGCGACGCGGCGAGCGAGGCCTCGTCCGGGCGGGTCGCCGAGGACACGCCGTCGCAGACGACCGCCAGAGCCACGGGCGAGCCGTCGGGCTGCGTGGTGTGGCCGACGGCGAAGGCGTCCTCGTTGCGGTGGTGGCGCAGTCCGCGGTCGCTGACCGCGGCGACCGGGCCCGACTCCTGCTCCATGTGGTCGCGTTCGCGGGGCTGCGCGTGTCCGCAGTTCTCGCAGTAGCCGTCGCTGTCGACGCGCCCGGACCGGCAGGCCACGCACATCTTGGCCTCCTCGGCGGCGGGCACCCGTGGGTCCGGCGCCTGCAGCGGGTAGTCGTCGGGCTCCGGCGGCCGGTCGAACCGTACGCCCGAAGCCGGGGACACCGGGGAACCCGACGGCGCCGGCAGCGGGGTGCCGGCCGAGTCGGTGCCCGGCAGGTCGGTCGGCAGATGCACCGCCGGAGGTGTGCCGGAGCTGTCCGGCTCGGAGGCGACGGGCCAGTCCACGCCCTCCCCCGGCGCGTCGGAACCGCTCATGGTGAGCGTCGGGTGGTCATGCGGCGGGGCGGGCACCACCGAAAGGTCGTACCCGCACGCGCCGCAGAAACGGTCACCCGACTCGAGCGGCTCCGCGCAGCTCGGGCACTTCGACAGTGCGGTCTGCTGGGGCATCTGCGACATCAACTACACCCACGTCCGGGGGCGGTAACGGTTGGCCCGCTCCACCAGGTCGATCCTCTCCTCGCCGCCGGGCGCGAGCCGGGCCAGCGTGCGGTACGAGCGTTCCAGGCCGAAGCGGAGTCCCCGCTCGTCCAGACCGCTGCCCAGAAGCACCCGTCCGCCGGCGGCGGGCTGTGCGCCCTGGCCCCCGGAGAGTATCCAGTCGAGCGCGCAGCCGAGGACCTCCGCCGACAACTGCTCGCGCCGCGCCGGGTCCAGACCGTACGCGTCCAGGGCCTCGACCTGTCCCGCGGCCGCGGTCAGGTCGTCCAGGAACGGTACGTCCCCGGCGACCGCCGTCCGCTGTCTCAGGCGTGCCCGTACGGCGGCCACGCGGGCGGCCGTGTAGTGGATGGACGACTCCGGCACCGACTCCAGCGTCCGTACGGCCCCCCGCCGGTCGCCGGCCGCGAGCTGGACGCGCGCGAGGCCGAACGCGGCGCTCACGAAGCTCGGGTCGGTCGACCACACCAGGCGGTAGTACTCGGCGGCGTTGTCCAGCTGGCCGAGCACCTCGGCGCACAGACCGAGCGCCAGCTTGGGCGCGGCCTCGCCGGGGAAGGCGTCGTAGATCGCGTCGAAGGCCAGCGCGGCGCCCTCGAAGTCGCCGGTGACCAGGGCGGCCACGCCCCGGTACCACACCACCCGCCAGTCGTCGGGCCGTTCCTCCTCCAGCTCGGCCAGCGACATCAGCGCGGCCTCGGAGTCGCCGATCTCCAGCCGGGCGCGGATCTGCCTGAGCCGGGTCTCGACGGTCTGCGCCGGCGCCGCGGCGAGCGCCCCGATCAACTCGCCGGGCGCGGACGTCATCAGACCGGCCAGGAACCCGGCGTTGGGGTCGGCCGGGTCGACGAGCGGGACGGGCAGGGCGAGGGAGGCGCCGGGGGTGGCGAGGGGCTTCACGATGCCGGGGGTGCCGTTCGCGGACTCGAGCGCGGGCGCGGGCTTCCGGCCGTCCGGCGTCACCCGCGCCCCCAGCCGTGACACATCCCCGTCCAGCCTCGGGAACAACTCCGTGTCCGTGACCTTCAGTTCAGGGCCGAACAAGGTCGACAGCGCCGGCCGGGGCCGCCCCGTCTGGACGGACACGACCTCGCGCAGGACGCCCGTCAGCTGTTCGGCCATCTCCTGTGCGGAGGCGAACCGGCGGGCCGGGTCGGGGTCGGTGGCGCGGACGAGGAGCCGGTAGAAGGACTCGTACTGCCGGAAGACCTCGATGTTGTCCGGGTCGGGCAGGGAGTCCACGAAGACGTTCGTGTAGCCCTGGAAGTCGAACGTCAGGACCGCGAGCGTACGGCCCACCGTGTAGAGGTCGGAGGCGACCGACGGGCCGACCTCGGCGACCTCCGGCGCCTGGTAGCCGACCGTGCCGTAGATGGCCGACTCGTCGTCGTCCATGCGGCGCACCGCGCCCATGTCGATCAGCTTGAGCTGGTCCTCGGTCTGGATCGCGTTGTCGACCTTGAAGTCGCAGTACAGCAGGTTGCGGCTGTGCAGATGGCCGAGCGCCTCGAGGGCCTCGATGCCGTACGCGCACGCCTGCTCCACCGGCAGCGGGTCCCGCTTGCCGTCCTGCGTGCGACGGGCGTTGGCGATCTCCTTCAGCGACTTGCCGCCGACGTACTCCATGACGATGTAGCCGTCGAGGGAGCCGGTGCGCTGGTCGAGGTGCTCGACGAAGTTGTAGATCCGCACGATGTTGGCGTGCTCGATCTCCGCGAGGAAGCGCCGCTCCGAGATCGCCGCGGCCATCGCGTCCTGGTCGCCGGTGTCCAGCAGGCCCTTCATCACCACCCAGCGGTCCGACACCGCACGGTCCACCGCGAGGTAGATCCAGCCCAGCCCGCCGTGCGCCAGGCAGCCCACGACCTCGTACTGGCCGTGCACGACGTCCCCGGCCTTCAGCTTCGGCACGAACGAGTACGGGTGCCCGCACTTGGTACAGAAGCCCTCCGTACGCCCCGTCCGCTCCCCGCGTGAACGCCCCACCGGCGCCCCGCAGTCGGAGCGTGAGCAGAACCGCTTGCGCTCCGGCACCTCGGGGTTGTCCAGGACCATCGCGCGCGGGTCGGGCTTGGGCACCTGCGGGACCGTGACCAGGCCGGCCCCGAGCCGACCGCGCCCCGAGGAACCTGCGGTGGATCCTGAGCTGCGCACCGACACCGAGCGGCCGGTCGAGCTGCCCGACAGCGCGCGCGACAGCCTGCCCGACACAGAGCGCCGCGACTTCGACGACTGCGACGACGTACGCGAACTGCGGCTGCTGGTGCGCGAACTCCCGCTGCCCGACGAGCCCTTGCCGCCGCCCGTGATCCCGGTGGGCGGCGAGCCCACCATGCCTCCCCCAGAGGGGGGACCCCCAGCCGAGACGACCGGGGCGAGACCGCAGGTGTCGCAGTACAGCTCACCGCCGCCCACGTCCTCGTAGGTCCCGTCGCAGCCCGGCCGCTGGCACGGCTGTCCTGCCTGACTCATGGCTGGCCACTCCCCCTCCGGTCCTGAGGCCCGCCCTGATGCGGCACCCGTGGGGCGGCGAGCTGTTCGGCCGCCGCCTGCTGGTAGCGCAGCACGGCCTGTTCGGCGACCCGCAGATCACAGGGCGCGCTCCACAGCATGCGGCGCGCCGCGTCGTACCGCTCGACGAGGAACGGGTCCTCCGCGAGCCCGTGCCGGGCCACCTTTGCCTTGTACGCGTCGAGCCGGCCGCGCAGCTCCGCGCGGACGGCCAGCGGCGCGGTGACCGCCGTCAACGACTCGCGGGCGCGCAGCAGTTCGTCCTCCGCCTTCTCCTCCAGGGATTCCAGGAGCGGGGACAGCCGGTGCCACTGGGCCGATCTGCGGTACTCGGCGGCCGTCGCCAGCTGCTCCTGGAGCACCGTCGGCGGTCCGCTGACGACCGGCACCTCCGTCGCGGCGATCTTCGCCAGGACCTCGCCGCGTGCCGTGCGGGCCTCGGCGAGCGTGCGGTCCGCGCGCGAGAGCACGTCCCTGAGCTTGATCAGCCGGTTCTCCGCGTCCTGGCGTACCGCCAGCACGGCGTCGATCTCCCGGCGCACGTCCTCCAGGGCGCGCGCCTCACGGTCGTACACCGTCGTGTCGGGCCGGCCGCCACCCGGCGCCGAACTGCCCTGCGCCGCCACCCAGTAGGCCAGCGGGTCGGAGACGACCTCCTCGCGCAGCTTCGTCAGGGTGCGGGTGATGCGCTCCAGGTCGTCGCCGGCCGGGTGCTCGCCGGGGCGCACGCCGACCGAGTGCGCGAGGGTGCGGGTGCGCTGGAGTTCGGCGGCGAGTAAATCGATCCGGGCGGGCAGCGCCGACCACACCGCGTCGGCGGCGACGACCATGCTCAGCGAGGACGCGTACAGCTCGTTCATCCGGTCCACCAGACCGGCCAGTGAGAACCGCTCGCTGAGCCGGCCCCCGGCGGACAGCAGCGTCGGCGCGTTCGCCGTCGCCGTGGCGCTGCCCGCGACCGTCACCGCCTCGCCGCGCAGCAGTTCGGTCAGCTCCAGCAGGTCCTCGCGGCTGGACCAGCGGCGGCGGGCGCGGATCTCGCGGGCGTGGCGCAGCGCGTCCGTGTACGCGTCGAAGTACGCCCACAGCAGCGTGATCGACGCCTCCGCGGCCGTCCAGCGCTCCTTGGTCGTGCCGGTCAGCTCGGCGCCTTCGAGAAGCCGGCGGCCCGCGTGGTCCAGCAGGGCGAGGAGCGAGCTCTCGATCGCCTCGTGCTCCGCGCCGAGCCGCGCCAGCGCACGGTCCACCTCGTCCCGGTCCAGCACCGGCCCGGCGGGGTCCGTGGCGCCCATCGATCACCTCTCGCTGCTGTGGTGTTCCTGTCGGGGTCTTGTCGGTTGAAGTTCTGCCCCAAGATCGCTCATTCGACGCCGTCAGCTCTTGCGCAGGTACTGAGGCGCGGGAGGCTTCGACGGAGTCGAGTCCTTCCCCAGTGTCGCCGACAGCCAGTCGTCGTACGACTTCTGCCAGCCGCTCGCGCGGTAGTCCACCAGGATCTGATTGACCCGGCGTACCAGATCGGTCGCGTCCTGTTTCATCGCCACGCCGTAGTACTCGGTGGTGAACGCGGCGCCCTTCAGTTCGACCGTCGGGTCCTGCGCGGCCTGGCTCGCGGCGAGCGCGCCGTCGGTGACGACCGCGTCGGCCTCGCCGAGCTGCAAACGCACCAGGCAGTCAAGCTGGTTGGGCACCGTGAGCGAGATGTCGGCGGAGGCCGGCAGCCTGCCCGCCTTCTTGTCCTCGTCGAGCTTGGTGTACGCCGTCGAACTGGTCGCCGTGCAGATCCGCTGGTGCGCCAGCGACTTGTCGTACCCGGTGATCGGCGACGACTTGGGCGCAAGCACCTGCTGGCCCGTCTTGAAGTACGGGGCGGAGAACGCGACTTGGCCGATGCGGTCGCAGGTGATGGTCATCGTGCGCACCACCATGTCGACCCGGCCCTCCTGGATCGCCGGGATGCGCTGGCTGGTGGGGATGGCCTTGAACTGGACCGCGTCCGGGTCGCCGAGGATGTCCTGGGCGATCCGGTGGACCAGGTCGATGTCGAAGCCCTCGAGCTCCGCGTCCTTGTTGTTCGGGTTGCGGTAGCCCCAGCGGTAGCTGTTCTGGTCGACGCCGACGACGAGTTTGCGCTTCGCGCCCGTACGGGACTTGATGGCGTCGATGGTGGCGCCGTCCGCCCCCGACGGGGACAGCGTCTGCTTCTCCGGGTCCTTGCAGGAGTCGGCCCGCGCCGGGCTGCCGGTGGCGACGCCGGGGCCGCCGATGCCCGGCTCCTCCTCGTGCGCCTGGGTCAGCGGCAGCAGCAGGACGAACGCCAGTGCCAGCGCGCACAGGGCCGCCATGGCGCCGACCCCGCCCCAGCCCCGCAGGGAGGCCCGCAGCCGCCGGTACAGGTGTCCGGCGCCGTGTGGGCGCCCCTCGTCACCGCGTGCGAGCATCGTCGTCGCGCCCCCTCTCACCGGTACTCCGAAAGCCGGCGCCCGATGCCGAGCACCGCGCCCGCCGCGCCGAGGACGCCGAGGACGGCGGCGCCGACGGGCAGCCCGGTCATCGCGTCCAGGCCGTTGCCGGCCGACTGCCTGAACTCGTTCTGTTCGTGCCTGAGCGCGCTCGCCAGGTTGGCGTCCACGCTGTCGAAGCACTCGCCGGTCGCGCCCTTGGCGCCGATGACCTTGTCGAGGGCCGTCTGGTAGTTGCCGTTCTCGTCCTCGGTGCGTGCGGAGGCGTGGCGCTCCTTCCACACCTTCATGTTGCCCTCGGCGGCCACCACCGGCCTGCTGCCCGCGGTGTCGTCGGCGAGCTTCATCGCCTGGGCCAGGCCCTTACCGAGGACGGTCATGTCCTTGTCGAAGTCGTAGTAGTAGGCGTCGTACGTCTCCTCGCCCACCTTGACCGTGTCGGCGCCGCGCGCCACCAGGCTCAGGTTCTCGTTGCCCCGGGCCTTGAGGGAGGCGATGCGGGCGTCGTGCAGCACGTTCAGCGAGCGGACGCCGTGGTCGTACGAGCCGTTGAGGCCTGCGCGGGCGACGGTGTGGCCGACGACCAGCCACAGCAGGACCACCGCGGCGGTCGCGGTGGCCGCGACCAGACCGTGGTTGAGGACCCGGTTGGTGTGCCGGTAGTTGCGGCGCTGCGCCCAGGCCAGCGCGGCGAGCGCGACGACACCCAGGGCGATCGCGGCCCACGGGTACGGCGTCGCGTCCCCGTAGTCGTCCCGCAGCCGCTGGTTCTCCTTCTTGTAGAGATCCTCGGCCGCCGGGAGCATCTGCTTCTGCATCACGTTGTTCGCGTACCGCAGATACGCGCCGCCCACCGGATAACCCTGCCGGTTGTAGGTGCGGGCCCGCTCGACCAGGCCCTTGTACCGCGGGAGCAGCGTGTTGATCTTGGAGATGGCCTCCGCGGACGGCGAGTTCGGCTCCGAGTTGGCGGCGGCCGTGACCAGCTTGGCGGCGGCCGTACGGATGTCCTTCTCGTACCGGTCGCGGGAGGCGGCGGTCTCCTGGCCGCCGGCGAGGAAACCGCTGGAAGCGGCCGTGTTGGCGTCGGCCAGCGAGCGGTAGATGTCGGCGGCGTCCGAGCTGAGCGGCTGGCTGCGGTGCAGCACGTCGTCGGCGGCGGCCGCGCGGTCGGTCGTCTGCCAGGCGGTGACCGCGCCGAACGCGACGACCAGCAGGGCGAGGACGGCACCGATGAGGCGCAGCCGGCCCGGCTCGGTGGTCGCGGCGGCGCGCAGCCGGTCGGCACCCTCGGCGAGCGCCGTGCGTCGGGCAGGCGCGGGTGCCGGTGCCCGGGACCCGGCGGCGACCCCGGACTGCGGCGGGATCGCGGGCATGGTGGGCACGCCGGAGGCCGGCCCCGGTCCTGGCGGTGCCGCGCTGCTCTTCGGCGGATGTGTCACGTCGACCTCCCCCATGGTCATCCTGTCGCCGCCAAGTATCGCCGCCGGCACCGACATCCGCACCAGTTGCCTCCGGCGGAGAGCCGGATTTCTTCACCGCCCCTGCTCATGAATACGCGGCGGGAATCTGTTCGGTTCCCCGCTGTTCGCGCGGGCTGATCAGGATTCCCAGTGGGCCCGCGCCCGCTCCTGCGCGTCGGCCCCCGCGCCCATCCGGTCAAGGCCCAGCAGCGCCGCGCCCAGCACCGGGCTCGCCGTCACCACCCGGGCCACCGCCTTGGGCGCGCGGGCCGCGAGCAGGCCCCGTATGCCGTCGTCCAGTTGGGGATGGCCGGCCGTCAGAACGCCGCCGCCCAGCAGCACCGGCGTCTCCTCGTCCAGCAGGTCGAGGCGGGTCAGGGCGACGCCTGCCATGGCCACCACCTCCTCGGCGAGACGGTCGACCAGCGCGCGGGCCACCACGTCGCCCTGCGCGGCCGTCGCGAACAGCACCGGCGTCAACTCGTGGCGGCGGGCCGTCTCGACGTGTTCCAGGTGCAGCGCCTCGATGAGGGCGTACATGGAGTCCAGGCCGAAGTGGGCCGGGAGGGTGCGCACCAGCTCCGTCGCCTCCCCCCGGCCGTCCTCCGCCCGCGCCGCGAACCACAACGCCTCCTCGGCCAGGCCCCAGCCGCCGCCCCAGTCACCGGAGATGCGGCCGATGGCCGGGAAGCGGGCGGTGCGGCCGTCGGGGCGCATGCCGACGCAGTTGATGCCGGCCCCGCACACCACGGCGACGCCGAGGGGTTCGGCCACACCGGCGCGCAGGATCGCGAAGGTGTCGTTGCGCACCTCCACCGACTCGCCCCACGCGCGCGCGTGCAGCGCAGCGGCCAGCTGCTCCTCCTCGACGGGCAGGTCGGCGTTGGCCAGACACGCCGAGACGTGCGCGACGGAGGTGACGCCGGCGGCGGCGTACGCGCGCGTGACCGCCGACGCCAGCTCGTCCACCGCCTCCTGCACACCCACCGCGGGCGGCCGGAAGCCGCCCCCGCGGGCCGTGGCGAGGACGTGCCCCTCGGCCGTCAGCACCGCGACGTCGGTCTTGCTGTTGCCCGCGTCGATGGCGAGGACACTTGCTCTCAGGCCCACGCCAGGTGCTCCCGGTTGTGCGCGATCAGTCGGTCGGTGAGGGCTTCGGCGTACTCGTACTGGCCGATCAGGGGATGGGCCAGCAGCGCCTTGAACACGCGGTCCCGGCCGCCGCGCAGCGCCGCCTCCAGGGCCAGGTCCTCGTACGCCGTCACGTTCGCCACCAGCCCCGCGAACAGCGGATCGAGCTCGGCCACCGGCAGCGGCACGGCGCCCTTGGGACCGACCGCCGCCGGGACCTCGATCACCGCGTCGTCCGGGAGGAAGGGCAGCGTGCCCTTGTTGTACGTGTTCACCACCTGGTACGGGCTCCCGGCACCGCGCAGCAGGGACGCCGCGAGGTCCACCGCCGCCTCCGAGTAGAAGGCGCCGCCGCGCTTGGCGAGCAGGGCCGGCTTCCCGTCCAGGGCCGGATCGCCGTACATCTCGAGCAATTGCCGCTCCATTTGCGCGACTTCGGCCGCCCTGCTGGGCCTGGTGCGCAGGTCTCGTACGACCTCGTCGTGCGCGTAGAAGTAGCGCAGGTAGTACGACGGGACCACGCCGAGGCGGTCGAGGAGGGTCCGGGGCAGATGCAGGTCGTCGGCGATGGTGTCGCCGTGCTCCGCGAGCAGTTCGGGCAGGACGTTCTCGCCCTCGGGGCCGCCCAGGCGCACGCCCGTCTCCCAGGTGAGGTGGTTGAGCCCCACGTGGTCAAGGTGGATGTCGTGCGGGGAGGTGCCGAGCATGGCGGCGAACTTCCGCTGGAAGCCGATCGCCACGTTGCACAGCCCGACGGCCCGGTGCCCGGCCTGGAGCAGGGCGCGGGTGACGATGCCGACGGGGTTGGTGAAGTCGATGATCCAGGCGTCCGGGTTGGTGCGGCGGACCCGTTCGGCGATGTCCAGCACGACCGGTACGGTCCGCAGTGCCTTGGCGAGGCCGCCCGCGCCGGTGGTCTCCTGGCCGATGCAGCCGCACTCCAGGGGCCAGGTCTCGTCCTGCTGCCGGGCCGCCTGCCCGCCGACGCGCAGCTGGAGCAGCACCGCGTCGGCGCCCTCGACGCCGGCGTCCAGGTCGGAGGTGGTGACGATCCGGCCGTCGTGCCCCTGTTTGGCGAAGATACGGCGGGCGAGGCCCCCCACCAGCTCCAGGCGCTCGGCGGCCGGGTCGACGAGGACCAGCTCCTCGACGGGCAGGGTGTCCCGCAACCGGGCGAACCCGTCGATGAGTTCGGGTGTGTAGGTCGACCCTCCGCCGACCACGGTGAGTTTCATATGTGGTTCAACCCTTCACTCCGGTGAGCGTGACGCCCTCGACGAACGCCTTCTGGGCGAAGAAGAACACGAGGATCACAGGGGCCATGACCAGTACGGTCGCGGCCATGGTGAGGTTCCAGTCGGTGTGGTGGGCGCCCTTGAAGGACTCCAGGCCGTAACTCAGGGTCCAGGCGCCGGGGTTCTCGGACGCGTAGATCTGCGGGCCGAAGTAGTCGTTCCAGGCGTAGAAGAACTGGAAGAGCGCGACGGCGGCGATGCCGGGCCGGGCCATCGGCAGCACGACCTTCAGCAGGGTGCGCAGATCACCACAGCCGTCGACCTTCGCCGCGTCCAGGTACTCGTTGGGAATCGTCATCAGGAACTGGCGCAGCAGGAAGATGGAGAACGCGTCGCCGAACGCCATCGGGATGATCAGCGGCCACAGCGTGCCCGACAGATCCAGCTGTTTCGCCCAGAACAGATACATCGGGATGATGATCACCTGAGGCGGCAGCATCATCATCGAGATCACCAGCATGAGTGACAGGTTCCGGCCCCGGAAGCGGAACTTGGCGAGCGCGTACGCCACCGGGATCGACGACACGACGGTCAGGACGGTGCCGAGACCGGCGTAGATCAGCGTGTTCTTCCACCAGGTGAGGAAGCCGGGGGTGTCGAAGACCTTCCGGTAGTTGCCCCACTCCCAGGTGTGCGGGATCAGGTCCCGGCTCAGCGCCTGGGAGTCGCTCATCAGGGAGGTCAGGAAGACGAACACGAAGGGCAGGACGAAGAACAGCGCGGCGGCGACCCCGAGGGCGTGGACCGCGATCCACTCCAGCAGCGCCCTGCGGCGGGCGGTGCGCGCGGCGGGCGATACGGGAGTCCTCAACTCCACCGGTTTGTCCAGTACTTGGGCCATGATCAGTCACCTGCCTGGATGAGACCGCCCCGGCGCCGCATCAGGAACGCGGTGAACACCATCGACAGGGCGAAGAGGACGAGGGCGACGACACACGCGGAGCCGTAGTCGAAGCGCTGGAAGCCGAGGTTGTAGACGAGCTGGGGGAGGGTGAGCGTGGACTTGTCCGGGTACCCGGGCTCGAACTGCGTGCCCGCGCCCTGGATCACGCCCGAGGCGACCTTCCCGGCGATCAGCGGCTGGGTGTAGTACTGCATGGTCTGGATCACGCCGGTGACGACCGCGAACATCACGATGGGGGAGATGTTCGGCAGCGTGACGTACCGGAAGCGCTGCCAGGCCGAGGCGCCGTCCAGCTCCGCCGCCTCGTACTGCTCCGTGGGTACGTCGAGCAGCGCGGCCATGAAGATGACCATCAGGTCGCCGACGCCCCACAGGGCCAGCAGGGTCAGGGCCGGCTTGGACCAGGTGGGGTCGTTGAACCAGCCGGGCGCGGGGATGCCGACTTTCTCCAGGATCGAGTTGACGGGGCCCGTACCGGGGTTGAGGAGGAAGGCGAAGGCCATCGTCGCGGCGACCGGTGGGGCGAGGTAGGGCAGATAGAAGAGGGTGCGGAAGACACCCGTACCCGTCTTGATCTTCGTGATGAGCATCCCGACGCCGAGCCCGAATACGACCCGCAGGCTCACCATGATCAGGACCAGCCAGAGGGTGTTGCGCAGGGCCGGCCAGAAGAGTGGGTAGTGCTCGAAGACGTACGTCCAGTTCTTCGCGCCGCTCCACGTCGGCGGCTTGAAGCCGTCGTAGTGCATGAACGAGAAGTAGACCGTCGAGATCAGCGGGTACGCGAAGAAGACCGCGAAGCCGATCAGCCACGGTGACATGAAGGCGACCGTACGAAGCGCCGCCCGGCGGCGCTTCGACGCGAGGGTGATCGTGCTCATTACTGGGCCTGTGCGATGTCCGTGTCGATCTGCTTGGCCGTGCTCGCCAGGCCGGACTTGAGGTCCTTGGCCTTGCCGCTCTCGTAGTCGTAGCCGAACTGCTGGATCGTCACCAGGTAGACGCCGCCGTTGACCGAGGCGGGCGTGGTGGTCGAGTTCGGGTTCGCGGCGATGTCCAGGAACGTCTTGAAGCGCGGGTCGTACTTCAGCTTGGGCGACTTGAGCGCGGCCAGCGTGGACGGCACGTTGTGGATCGCGTTGGAGAAGCCGACCACCGCGTCCGTGTCCGTGGTCATGTACTTCACCAGCTCCCAGGCCGCGTTCTGCTTCTTGCTGGTCGCGGCGATGCCGGCGATGGTGCCGGTGATGTAGCCCTTGCCGTACTGCGCCACCTGGTCGTCGGGCACGGGCAGCGGGGCGACGCCGATCTCGAACTTCGGCTTGGCCTCCTCCGCCATGCCGAGCCGCCACTCGCCGTCGAGCTGCATGGCGACCTGACCGGTGTGGAAGGGGTGCTTGGCGCCCCACTCGTCGCCGAGCGTGGCGCGGAACTTCTCCAGCTTCTGGTAGCCGCCGAGTTCGTCGACGAGCTTCTTCTGGAGGGTGAAACCGGCCTGGAAGGCGGGGTCCTTGGCGAGGTTCGACTTGCCGCTGGAGTCGAAGTACGTCGGCGAGAACTGCGCGAAGTAGTGCTCGGTGGTGGATTCCCAGCCGTGGTAGTTCGGCATGAAGCCCAGCTGCTTGTAGCTGTCGCCGTCGGGGACGGTCAACTTCTTGGCGTCGGCCTCGAATTCGGACCAGGTCCTGGGCGGGGCGGCGATGCCGGCCTTCTCGAACGCCGTCTTGTTGTAGTAGAGGCCGTACGCGTCACCGAGCAGCGGCACCGAGCAGCGGTCGCCGTCGAACTGGGTGTACTCGTTCATCGCCTTCGGGAAGGTCGTCTCCGGGTCGATGCCCGCCTTCTTGAAGAAGGGGTTGAGGTCGACCAGCGCGCCCGACGAGCAGAACTTGCCCACGTTGTTGGTGGTGAAGGAGGAGATGACGTCGGGGGCCTTCTCGCCGCCCGTGCGCAGCGCCTGGTTGATCTTGTCGTCGGTCATGTTGCCGACCACGTTCACATGGATCTTGGGGTGGGCCTTCTCGAAGCCCGCGACCAGCGACTTGACGGCCGCCACCTCGTTCGGCGCGCTCCAGGCGTGCCAGAAGTTGATGGTCGTCTCCTTGGAGGCGTCGTCGGACGCGCCGGAGTCGGACTGACCGGTACAGGCGGTGGTGAGCAGGGCCAGCGAGGCGGTGAGGGTGGTGAGGGCGAAAGCCGTCTTGCGGGCCACGGAGGGTATGACTTCGGGCATGGCGGGGTCTCCCAAGGGCGGGCGGTGTCGGGAAGGGGGATGAGGCCGTGCGGGGGCTCAGCGCGAGGTGTCGAAGACCTCGTCACGGGTGGTGGCCAGCGCGCGCTCCAACGCGCCGCGCAGCACCGGGTGTTCACGTACGTCGCCGACGACGAGCCGGGGGCGGGGCGCCGCCAGCTCCTCCAACTCGGCCTGGACGAGGGCGCGCAGCACCTCGCCGCCGGCGGTGAGGGCGGTGCCGCTGAGGACGACGAGCTCGGGATCGAGGACGGAGACGAGCGAGGCGAGACCGGTGGCGAGCCGGGTCGCGTACGTCCGCAGCAGCTCGCGGTACGGACCGGAGGCGTGATCGGCGGCGCGGGCCACGAGTTCGGCGGCGACGTCGGTGTACGGCCCCGCCGGGATGTCCGCGATGCCGAGTTCCCGGGCCAGCCGGGGCACGGCCTGCGAACCGGCGAGTTCCTGGTAGCCGCCGCTGTTGGCCTTGGTCACTTGGCGCACGAGGGGCGTGCCCGGCACCGGCAGGAAGCCGACCTCACCGGCTCCGCCGGTCCAGCCGCGGTGCAGCCGGCCGCCGAGGACCAGGGCGGCGCCGAGGCCCTCCTGGTTCCACAGCAGCACGAAGTCGTCGTGGCCGCGGGCCGCACCGAGGCGCTGTTCGGCGAGGGCGACGAGGTTGACGTCGTTCTCGTACTCGACGGGCATCGGCAGCGCGGCGGCGAGTTCGTCGAGCAGCGAGGGCGAGTGCCAGCCGGGCAGGTGCGAGGCGTACCGCAATCGCCCGGTGTTCGGATCGAAGGCGCCGGGCGTGCCGATGACGAGCCGATGGATGTCGTCCCTGGCCAGCCCGGCAGCCTTCACGGCACCGTCGAGGGCGTCGCCGACCTGTCGTACGACGGGATGGGCGGGCCGTCTCCCGGGCGTAGGCAGCTCGAACTCACCGACCGTGTGGCCGGTGATGTCGGCGACGGCGGCGCGGATGCGGCCGGGCGTGACGTCGAGGGCGGCGGCGTGGGCGGCGGCCGGATTGACCGCGTACAACTGGGCGTTGGGCCCCGGCCGCCCCTCGCTGGTCCCGGTGACCAGCACCAGCCCCGCAGCTTCCAGCCGGGCGAGCAACTGTGAGGCGGTCGGCTTGGACAGGCCGGTGAGCTTCCCGATCCGGGTACGCGACAGCGGCCCGTGCTCCAGGAGGAGGTCCAGTGCGGCGCGGTCGTTCATGGCGCGCAGGACGCGCGGGGTGCCCGGTGTACTGGCGGATCCTGCCATGCGTCCCCCCACCTGCCTCTCCGGCTGCCCAGCCTTCCAGCGACATGGGCATTTCGTCCACCCGATGATCACTGTTAGGAAAGTTTCCTATTGGGTTGGGAGGAACGTAAGCCCAAGGTGAAGGGGGCGTCAATAGACAACGCCCCCGGGGCGACTGAGTCGTTACCTCGAGGGCGGGGTGCGCACTGTCAGTCGTGGAGGAAGGGGGTGGTGTCGAGGGTGGGGTAGGGGGCCGGGAGGGGGAGGGAGCTGCACAGGTCGACCTTCTTGTCGGTGCCGTAGTACGCCTCGGTGGGGTCGTCGCCGGGGAGGACGGGGTCCGTGTAGCAGTGGGCCGTCTTGGAGTGGCGGTCGATGAGGACGTGGATGGGGATGCCGGCGGCGGCGTACGCGCGGAGCTTGGGGCCGGTGTCGGTCTCGTGGTTGGTGGAGGTGACCTCTCCGACGAGAGCGAGCATGTCGATGGGGTACCAGCCCTTGTGGGCTTTGGGGTACGACTCGTCGAGTTCGGTTGGCTCGCGGCGCAGGATGTAGAAGTCCGGGATGACCAGAGCCGTGGTGCCGCCGTCCCTGTTCGCGGCCCGGTAGCCGTTGCCCATGCCTGTCAGATCCAGCCCCGCAGCGAAGAACCGGACAGCGAGCTGAAGGCGCCGTCGTTGTGTTTGTGGTTCGGCTGCGGCGGCACGACAGCGGTCCCCTCGACATACTCGGGTCGAATCGGCGCCACGGACGCCTCCTCGATCACGATCAACAGATCGATGGGGTCCTGCTGCGTCATGACCGTCTCCATGATGGGTTCGGCGCTCATCCCTGGTTCTCCTCGTCACGCTGATGCCAGGCTAAGCCCGCGCTGGGCGCCCCGGCAGGACGATGGGGCACCCCGAAGCCGCCGACGCCGGAATGCCTCATCCGTTCACTCGAACGAGTGTGCTGAACCGTTCCACCTGCCCATGCGCCAGGGGGCGGCACCCGGAACCCCGGATGCCGCCCCCTGGCGAACCAGTCGCCGTTACCTCGTCGGCGGCCGCTGCTGCGCGATCGGCGTCGTCGCCAGCGCCTGCGGCGACGTCGCGTCGTTGAACGCCGACGGGGCCGCGACGCCCGCCGAGCGGTCGGGGGTGTCCTCCTCCGGGGCCACCGGCTCGCCGCCCACGATGCGGATCGACGCCGCGTCGAAGGCCCGCTTGATGCGCCAGCGCAGTTCCCGCTCCACCGACAGCGACTTGCCCGGCATCGTCTTCGCCGAGACGCGGACCACCATCGAGTCGATCAGCACGCTGTCCAGGCCCAGCACCTCGATCGGGCCCCACAGGAGCTCGTTCCAGGGCTCCTCCTTGCTCATCGTCTCGGTGACCTCGTTGAGGACGGCCTGCACCCGGTCCAGGTTCTCGGACGGGCGGACGGTCACGTCCACGCCCGCTGTTCCCCAGCCCTGCGAGAGGTTGCCGATCCGCTTGACCTCGCCGTTGCGGACGTACCAGATCTCACCGTTCACCCCGCGCAGCTTGGTCACCCGCAGACCGACCTCGATCACCTCGCCGGAGGCCACACCCGCGTCGATCGAGTCGCCGACGCCGTACTGGTCCTCGAGGATCATGAAGACCCCGGAGAGGAAGTCCGTGACGAGGTTGCGTGCGCCGAAACCGATCGCCACACCCGCGACACCGGCGGACGCCAGCAGCGGGGCCAGGTTGATCTGGAACGACGCGAGCACCATCAGCGCCGCCGTCCCCAGGATCACGAACGAAGCGACCGACTTCAGGACCGAGCCGATCGCCTGGGAACGCTGCCGACGGCGCTCGGTGTTGACCAGCAGACCACTCAGCGCCGTTCCGTCGACCGCGTCGGCCGTCCTGCTCATACGGTCGATCAGCTTGGTGATCGCCCGTTGCACGACCACTCTGAGCACGGCCGCGATCACCAGGATCAGCAGGACGCGCAGACCGATCGCGAGCCAGGTCGACCAGTTCTGCTCGACCCAGCCTGCGGCGTTCGACGCGCTGTCCTGGGCGTCCTGGAGCGTGGGCACCGTCACAGCCGTCTCCGATGAGGAGGGAGAAGGTGACGGCGACGGCGACGAACCGGCGGCCAGTAGGACGGCGGGCAAGGACACGGCAGGTACCTCCAGGTGCTGCACTGCCCTCCCGGTACGGCGGTCAAGGTCGTCACGATCAGGGATAGGTCACCGGACGGGCAGAACCAACACTAACGGGGCATTGTGTGTGGGCCGTGCGCCATGCATCGGAGAGACCGGACTCACCTGGGCTTGAACAGGCCGTGATCCGGGGGATGAATTCAGGTGTGGTCGAAAACACTCCCGGCCCGTTACCGGGACATGGTGGCGCTTCCACCAGGCATGAGGGGAGACTGGCTGCAGATCGTCCCGGCGCGAGCCACGCGCCGCCGGCGTACAAGGAGGCATCCGTGCCGCACGTCCTGGTCCTCAATGCGTCGTACGAGCCGCTCGGCGTCGTACCGCTCCGCCGCGCGCTCGTCCTCGTCCTGGAGAACAAGGCAGTCTCCCTCGAGGAATCCGGCGCCTATATGCACAGCGCAACCGTCACAGTCCCCGCACCCAGCGTGGTCCGGCTCAAGCGATTCGTACGGGTTCCCTATCGGGGGCCCGTTCCTCTCACCCGCAGGGCGCTGTTCGCCCGCGACGGGGGCCGGTGCATGTACTGCGGTGGCGTCGCAACCAGCGTCGACCACGTCATCCCGCGCAGCCGCGGGGGCAAGCACGTCTGGGACAACGTGGTGGCCTCCTGTCGCCGCTGCAACCACGTGAAGGCCGACCGTCACCTCGTCGAGATCGGCTGGCGGCTGCGCCACAAACCGGCACCACCCACCGGCCTGGCCTGGCGCATCATCGGCACCGGCCATAGGGACCCGCGCTGGCTGCCCTATTTGCAGCCGTACGGCGCGGAGGAGGCCTTGGCCCGGATCGACGGCATATCCGCCTGACGATCCGGGCTTTCGCACACCCGGGGCACCCCGTGGCCGGCTCCTCAGCCGCGGGGCCCTTCGGGCCGCGCCCCGAATGCGACGTACAATCCCCCGCCCACCACGAACGCGGCCAGCGCCACCGCCCAGGCGCCCGGCTGCCCACCCGGCTGCATCGGCCACGCCCACACCGTCGCCGCGCGCCCCCGTACACCTGAGGACGCCAGATACACCGAGCTGACATAGCCGAACGCCGGCAGCCAGCTCAGCCGGGCACCCAGCAGCACCGCCGCGGCCGCGGTCACTCCCGTGCAGCCCAGCGTGTTGCGGATCAGCGCCGGAGGACCGAACACGTCCGGATGCCCGAACACGGCGGGCGCCACCAGCGCCGCCGCCAGCCCGGTCAGCCCGGCCAGCTGCACCAGCCGCAGCGGCCACCAGGGTCGTACGGCGGTACGGTCCAGTTCGTCCGACGGCGCGTACAGGCTCGCGCCGATCACCGCGGCGGCCAGCAGCGGGGCCAGGGCGACGATCGGCACCCGGCGGTCCGGGTCCACGTAGGTGTCCATCCGGTGCGCCGCCCAGAGCGCGAAGCCGGCCGTGGCGGTGAGCGCGGCCAGGGTGAGGGGCAGGGCGCGGGAGCGGGCGTAGAGGAGGGGGCCGGTCACAGGGCGGGCACCTCGCTCGGGCGGCAGGAGCCACGGGCCGCCATATAGGCCGACAGCCAGTCACGGCGTTCTTCGTCGCTCATCGAGGCGAGGCGGGCGCGGGCAGCGAGGCGCTTTCTCAGCTCGGCACGGTGGGCTTCGTCGCCCCTGGCGTCGGCGTCGTCGAGTGCCTTCTGCAGGGGGCTGGGCGCGAGGTAGGCCTGGACTGCGTCGTCCACCCTGAGAACGCGCGCGTCCAACTGCTTCTCCAGGCAGTCGCCGCGCAACTGCAGACTTCCTACGGCCTCCCGCGCGTACTGCTCCGGATCGGTCAGCCGTCCTCGTACGAGCGACCAGCCGAGCGGCGTGAGCATCGGCAGCTGGGCCTCGTCGGCACGCGGCTCGCCCGGCCGGTCCTCCCACCGCACCGGCAGATTCCGCACCCCCTCCAGCTTCCCGGTGATCCCGGACAGCGCCTCCGTCACCTGCGGGAGCAGGCCCGAGTACCGGGCGTTGACGCAGATCGCCGGGGTGACGGAGGTGTCGCACACCTGGCGGCGGGCGAGCGGGTCGCTGTGCCACAGGCCGTCCCCGGTCTGCACGAGCAGCGCGCCCGCGGCCGTCGCGGCGGCCAGCGGCAGCAGGGCCGAGGTGCGGCGCCGGACGGTGTACGCCAGCACCGCGGCCGCCGCCGGCCCCGCCGTCCACACCGCCATCGCCGCTGGCTGCCACCACACCGGGACCGAGGTGTCCCCGACCGGGAAGGCCGGGTTGAGATGGCGGCCGGAGCCCTCGCGGCTCACCGCCAGGATGCCGAGCCCCACGTACCCGGCCATCGCCAGCAGCGGGGCCGCGAGCCTCGAGGGCACCGCGCGCCCCACCACGTGCCCGGCGAGCACGGCCGCCGCGGACGCGACGAGGTCCGCGGGCAGCAGCGCGAGGTGCGGCCGGTCGCCGTGGGCGTACGGCCAGGTGGCGAGCAGGGCCAGACCCGCCGCGACCAGTTGACCGGCGGCCACCCACAGGGCGGCGGGCAGGGCGGAGGCCAGGAACCGGGTGAGCGGCGCCCGTACGGCCGTCGTCAGCAGCTCCCCGGTACGGCGCCGGCGCTCCCGCCCGCCCTGCCAGCAGCCCGCCGCAGCTGCCAGGGGTACGACGATCAACTGGGCGTTGTGCAGTTCGGCGGCGGTCTCCGCCCAACCGCCCTGCCAACGCGCCGATGAACCGGCCAGCAGCACACCGAGCGTCAGCACGACGGCGGCCCCGGCCCAGGGAGCGAAACCGCGAACGGCCTCGGCGCGCAGGGGATGCACGGTGAGCCTCCGTGCGGTCGAAAGAGTCGTCATACCGCCGCTGCCGTCCGATGCGCCCGCAGCGCCGCCGTGTAGCCGCGCTCGATCGGATGGTCGCCGGGTCCGTCCGACGCCTCGCCGAGGGCGTTGAGCGCGTCCGGGGTGCCCCGGTAGGCGATGCGTCCGGCGTCGACGAGGGTGACCTCCGTACAGGCGGCGGCCACGTCCTCCACCAGATGCGTGGAGACGATCACAGTGGCGGAGGTGCCCAGTTCGCGCAGCAGGGCGCGGAACTCCACGCGCTGCTCGGGGTCGAGACCGGCGGTGGGCTCGTCGAACAGCAGCAGGCGCGGCTCGTTGACGATGGCCTGGGCGATGCCCACGCGGCGGACCATGCCGCCGGACAGCGTCCGGATCCGCGCGTCGATCCGATCACCGAGCCCGACCCGGGCCACGGCCCGTTCGACGGCGGCCGGGATACCGGCGGCGGGCAGCTCCTTGAGCCAGGCGACGTACGCCACGAACTCCCGGACCGTGAACCCGGGGTAGTAGCCGAACTCCTGCGGCAGATAGCCCAGTTGACGGCGGATCTCGCCCCGGCGTCGGTGGTCGGCCAGGTCCTCGCCGAGGATCTCCACCCGGCCGCCGGACGGCCGCGCGACCGTGGCCAGGACCCGGATCAGCGACGTCTTGCCTGCCCCGTTGGGCCCGAGCAGCCCGTGCACACCCGTGCCGAGCGCGAGGTCGACATGGTCCAGGGCGACGGTCCTGCGGTGCCGGACGCGCAGCCCGGTCACTCGTATCGTGCTCAAGGCCTCTCCAGACGGTCGTAGGCGGGACGCCGGACGGTCAGCACCACGGCGCACAGCACGGCCGCAACCGCCCAGCCGCCCTGCGCAAGGCCACCGTCGAGACAGCGGGCGAGCTGCTCGGCAAGCCGTGCGGTGAGTCCGCCGTCGGCCGTGGAGAGCGCCGGCGCGAGGACGGCGGCCAGCCAGCCGCCCCCGGTCAAGGCCGTCGCGCTACGGCAGCCGACGTACGACGCCAGGGCCAGCGAGGCGAGCGTCAGCGCCAGCCCGGGCAGCAGCCAGGCGGCGGCACCGGGAGCGCCCGAGCCGGGCAGCAGCAGCCCGGCCAGGGTCAACAGCGGCAGGCTCACCACGAGGACGGCGGCCGTCCGGGTCAGCGCCAGCTTCAGCCCCCCGGACGGGGTGGCAACCGCGATCTCGTACAGCGGATCGGCGTGCGGGCCGTAGGACAGGGCCACCCCGGCGACTGGGACGACCGGCGCGACGGCGAGCAGCAACGCCCGCGCCCCCGAGACCCCGCCGACATGCGCCAGGACGAGTGCACCGACGGCCACGAGGAGCACGCCGGGCAGCCACGCACCGCGCACGGCGGGACCGGCGGCCCACAGGACGCGGGCGAGGCGGGGGACGGCGTGTGTGCGCGGGGAGACCGGAGCCGCCCCCAGCACCGCGTCCCGTACGTCCGCCAGCACCAGCCCCGCCGAGGTGTCCCGCACCGCCGCCGACACGCGTGCCGCGCAGGCCGGGCAGTGCTCCAGGTGCTTCTCCAGGGACCAAGCGTCCGGTTCCGGCAGGGAACCGGCGGCATAACGGGCGGCCTGGTCGTCGGTGGCATGCCAGATATGGGTGTTGCGGCTCATGCCGGGCCTCCCGTCGGAGCCGTGTTCAACGCCGGGTTCAACTGGGCCAGGGCCGCGCGCAGTTCGGCGCGGGCGCGCAGGGCGCGGGACTTGACGGTGCCCTCGGGTATGCCGAGGAGCCGGGCGGTCTCCCGGGTCGTCAGTCCGTCGACGACGGTGGCGCGCAGTACGTCGCGCAGCTCGGGGGAGATCCGGTCGAGAGCAGTGCCGACATCGCCGTATTCCAGACGGGCCAGCACCCGCTCCTCCGTGGACGGCGCGGCGCTCGCGGGCTCGTACCAGGCGTCGGCCCGCTCCCCGCGCGCGGCACGCTCCTGCGCCCGCCGCGCGTCGACGAGGCGTCGCGCGGCGATGGTCCACAGCCAGCCGCCGGCCTCCTGCCCGCGATGCCCGTCCGCCGACCGCCACACGGTCACGAAGGTGTCCTGCAGCACTTCCCGTACGACTTCGGGATCCGCGCACCGCCGGGTCAGCCGCGCGTGCAGCCACCCCGCGTGCCGGTCGTACAGGACGGCCATCGCCGCCGCGTCCCCGCCCGCGACGGCCCGCAGCAGCACCGCGTCACCCTGCTCGTCGTTATCCCGGTGGCCCCCCATGGGGCGGAACAGTCTCACAACCTGCCTATCGCCCGACCGCCCGCCGCCGGTTCACGACGGGGCGCCCGCCGACTCCAGCAGCCGTCGAGAGTGCCGTCGCGCCCACTGGGTAGGCCTGCCGTAACCCGCCAGAAGCCGTACCCGCCGTACCGACAAGGAGGCCCCCGTGGCCGCACCGGCTCATCTCTCGATCCCGGCCCAGTCCAAACCCGTGCAGGGGCCGTCCGTCGAACCGGAGGAGCTCCACCTGTGCGTGTTCAGCGCGGAGGGCGCCTGCGCCGAGGCGCCGCTGACCAGTGAGCCGCCCCTGCCCGACGCCGAGGCGCCGCTCACCAGCGAGCCGCCGCTCGCGGACGCCGCCGCGCTGACCAGTGAGTCCGACGCCGGCGCGGACGGGCTGTAGATGACCGCGCCCGGCTCGGGCGAGCCCGTCGACGAGGAACTGTCCCGGCTCGCCGAGCTGCACGGCGTCGCCACCTCCTACAGCCCCTCCCCGGACCGCACGGTCGCCGCCTCCGCCGGCGCCGTCATAGCCGTCCTGGCCGCGCTCGGCGTCGACGCGGGCACCCCGGGGGCGGTCAGCGCCGCACTCGCCGACCGCGAACGCGAACTGCGCGAGCGGCTGCTCCCACCGACCGTCGTCCACTGGGCCGGCACCTCCGAGAACCCCCTCGCCGAGCTGCCGCCCGGCACCCGCCTCCGTGTCGAGACCGAGCAGGGAGACGTCCGCGACGACGCCGAGCACCTGCCGACCGGCGTGCACCGCATCACCGCCACCGCCCCCGACGGACGGACCGCCGAGGCCCACCTCGTCGTCGCCCCGGACCGGCTGCCGACGCCCGCCGCGCGCTCGTACGGCCTCCTCGTCCAGCTCTACTCCCTCCTGTCCGAGCGCTCCTGGGGCATGGGCGACCTCGGTGACCTCACCGACCTCGCCACCTGGGCCGCACGCACCGCCGGCGCTGGATTCGTGCAGGTCAACCCGCTGCACGCGGCCGTACTGGGCACCCCCACCGACCCCTCTCCCTACCGCCCGTCCTCCCGGCGGTTCCCCGACCCGGTGCATCTGCGGGTGGAGAACATCCCCGAGTTCGCGTACGTCGCGGACCGTGAGCAGGTCCGTACGCTCCTTGAGCGCGCCGACCGGCTGCGCGCGTCCGTGCTCGACAAGGGCGCGCTGATCGACCGTGACGCCGTGTGGGAGCTGAAGAGGGAGGCACTGGACGTCGTTGTCCGTGAAGTTCCGCTCGGGCCCGGGCGGCAGGCCGCGTACGACGACTTCCTCGCCGAGGAGGGGCAGGCCCTGGAGGACCACTCCACCTGGTCCGCGCTCGCCGAGACGTACGGCCCGGAGTGGAGCCGCTGGCCGGAGGGGCTGCGTGACCCCCGCTCGGCCGAGACCGCCCGGGCCCGCGCCGAGCTGAGGGACCGCGTCGACTTCCACTCCCGCCTCGCCTGGCTCACCGACACCCAGCTCACCGCAGTCCAGCGTGCCGCGCGCGAGGCGGGCATGCCGGTCGGGATCGTGCACGATCTGGCCGTGGGGGTGCACCCCTCGGGCGCCGACTCCTGGGCGCAGCAGGAGTACTTCGCGGCCGGGATGTCCGTCGGCGCTCCACCGGACGCCTTCAACGCCCGCGGCCAGGACTGGGGGCTGCCGCCCTGGCGCCCCGACCGCCTGGCCGCGTCGGGCCACGCGCCGTACCGCCACGTCCTGCGCGCCCTCTTCCGCTACGCCGGCGCCCTGCGCATCGACCACGTCATGGGCCTGTTCCGGCTTTGGTGGGTACCCCAGGGACAGCCGCCCACCGAGGGCACCTACGTCCGCTACGACGCCGAGGCCATTCTCGCCCTCCTCGCCCTGGAGGCCTCCCGTGCCGGGACCGTCGTGATCGGCGAGGATCTGGGCACCGTGGAGCCGGGCGTCCGCGAGACCCTGCACCGGCGCGGAGTGCTCGGCACCTCGGTGCTCTGGTTCGAACGGGACTGGGAGGGCGACGGCCATCCTCTCCCGCCCGAGCGCTGGCGCGCCGACTGTCTCGCCACCGCCACCACCCACGACCTCCCGCCCACGGCCGCCCGCCTCACCGGCGAGTACGTGGAACTCCGCGACAGCCTCGGCCTGTTGACCCACCCGGTGGAGGAGGAACGGGCGGCGGCCGCCGCGGACACGGGGGAGTGGCTCGCCCTGCTCACCCGACTCGGCCTGCTCGACGACACGGCCGGGGAGCATTCGTCTGCCGCCGAGGAACGCTCTTCCGCCGTCGAGGAGGCGCAGATCCAGGCCGTCCACCGTTTCCTGCTGCGCACCCCCGCCCGCATGATCGGCGTCTGGCTCCCCGACGGCATCGGCGACCGCCGCCCGCAGAACCTGCCCGGCACCTGGGACCAGTACCCGAACTGGCGCCTGCCCATAGCCGACGCGGAAGGCCGCCCGGTGACCCTGGAGGAACTGGTGGCTTCACCGCGACTGCACGCCCTGTTGGAGGTCCTGCGACAGGAGGGCTGAGGGGGCGGGCCGAGGGGCCCCGGCCCGGCTACGGCACCCCGGACGCGCGACTCGTTCGGACGTTCGCTACTTTTGCAGGGTGGACAAGAAGAACGCCCTGCGCGCCGGCGCCCTGGCTGCCGGTACGACGCTGATGATGCTGCTCATGTCGTCCCCCGCGCTCGCGCTGACGCGCGACGACGGCGACGGCCCCGGCACGGGCCTGAGCGTCGTCGAGACGCTGGGCCTCTACGTCCTGGCCCCCCTCGCCCTGTTCGCGATCATCGCGGGCCTGGTGATGGTCCTGGACAAGTCCAAGTACCGCGTGACGAAGGGCAGGGCGAAGGCCTGAGCCCGTCCTGACCCGAGCGTCCGCCGAGGGCGCCGACCTCCCGCAACCGTACGAGCAGGTGACGTACGGCGGTGAGGTCGGCGTCCTTGGCGTGTTTTTGCGGGGTTCGGCTTCGTCACCGGTCCGTGAGCGGAACGCCAAGCCCCGGCCGTGTACCCGATCCGTCTTGTTCGTCCCTGCGACGCCCGTACGTCGCGCCTGGGGCCTGCTGGCGGCCTTCCTGGTGCTGGTCCTCCCCTTCGTCCTGCTCGGCGCCGTCTCGGTCGACGAGCGCATGGCCCGGACGGCGATCGTCGTCCTGGGGGTCATCGGATACGGGGCGCTGCTCACCACCTTCTCCCGCGCCGGCTTTGTCGCGGGAGCCGCCGGGCTGCTCGTGCTCGCCGCCGCCTACTGGCTCGCGCCCCGGCTCGCCGACCGGGCCCAGCGGCGCCTGGCGGCAGGCGTGGCCGCCCGCTTCACTCTGCCGCGAGACGCCCAGGGCGCGCCCTAGGACGGCTCCTTCGCAGTGCCCGCCAGCAACTCCCGCAACAGGTCGGCCAGTTGGTCGGCCTGTTCGCCGTTCAGGGCGGACAGCGCGTCCGTCTCTTCCGCGAGGCCCGCGCCGACCGCCTCGTCGATCAGCCGCAGCCCCTCCGGGGTCAACGTCACCTGGAGGCCGCGCCGGTCGTGCGGGTCGGGGGAGCGGCGCAGCAGGCCGGCCCGCTCCAGTTTGTCGAGGCGACCGGTCATCCCGCCCGTGGTGAGCATGAGCGTGGCCGAGAGGCTGCGCGGCGAGAGCGCGTAGGGCTCGCCGACGCGGCGCAGGGTGGCCAGCACGTCGAACTCGCCGCGCGAGATCCCGAAGCGGGCGTACGCCTTCTCCATGCGGTCGCCCATCGCGCGCGAGAGCCGGAAGATCCGGCCGAAGACCTCCATCGCGGCGGTGTCGAGGTCGGGCCGCTCCTCGGCCCACTGCTCGATGATCGCGTCGACGGGGTCCTTGTGCTGTGCGCTCATGCGGTGAGTATCCGCGCGGCTCCGGTCGCCCGCAAGGAACTGGCTTGCGACTAAGTAGCTTACCGATAAGCTACTTGCCATCGCCGAGGGCGCGCCACCCGCGCTGGACGGCCGGGCGGCCGGCGGTTACCTCTACCTGGCGCTGGCGAACACGGCGGTGGCGTACTGGCTCTGGTTCCGCGGCATCGGCCGCCTCAGCGCCACGCAGGTCACCTTCCTCGGCCTGCTCTCCCCGCTGACCGCCGCCGCCGTCGGCTGGGCGGCCCTGGGCCAGGCGCTCTCCCCGGTGCAACTGGCGGGCATGGCGCTGGCGTTCGGGGCGACGGTGGCGGGACAGCTGGGGGCGCGGCCCGTGGCCGTACCACGGTTGTTCAGCCCTGCTGCCGTGCGACCGCCGGTCGGCGCCGGGCAGCTCAGCGCACGAAAAGGGGCGCCCGGTGCAGCACCGGGCGCCCCTCGTCGCCGTACGGAACAGGCGGGTCGTACGGACTAGGCGGTGGCCGCCGCGTCCGCAGCCTGCGCCCGCAGCGCACGCTCGACGCCCGCGCGGGACTCCGAGACGAGGCGGCGCAGGGACGCGTTGGGGTCGGCCGCCGCCAGCCAGGTGTCCGTCTTGACCAGGGTCTGTTCGGACACCTGGAGCGACGGGTAGAGGCCGACCGCGATCTGCTGGGCGATCTCGTGCGAGCGGGAGTCCCAGACGTCCTTGACGACCTCGAAGAACCTGTCCGCGTACGGCGCCAGCAGCTCACGCTGGTCCGTCTGCACGAAGCCGCCGATGACAGCCTCCTGCACGGCGTTCGGGAGCTTGTCGGACTCGATGACCGACGCCCACGCCTCCGCCTTGGCCTCCGGCGTCGGGCGGGCCGCGCGGGCGGTGGCCGCGTGCCGCTCACCGGCCGCGGTCTTGTCCCGCTCGTACTCGCCCGCGATCTCCGTCTCGTCGAAGCGGCCGACCGTCGCGAGACGCTCCACGAACGCCCAGCGCAGCTCGGTGTCGACGACCAGGCCCTCGATCGTCTGCGTGCCGTCCAGCAGGCCCTCGAGGAGGTCCAGCTGTTCCGGCGTACGGGCGGTCTGCGCGAACGCCCGCGCCCACGCCAGCTGGTGGTCGCTGCCCGGCTCGGCCGCGTGCAGATGGGCCAGCGTGGCGTCGGTCCAGCGGGTGAGCAGGGCCTCGCGGGTGGTCGGGTCGGCGTACAGCTCGATCGCCAGCTTCACCTGGCGGTGCAGCGACTGCACGACGCCGATGTCGGACTCCTTGCCGATGCCGGACAGCACCAGGGACAGGTAGTCGCGGGTGGCGAGCTCGGCGTCCCGGGTCATGTCCCAGGCCGACGCCCAGCACAGGGCGCGCGGCAGGGACGCCTCGAAGTCGCCGAGGTGCTCGGTCACGAACGCGAGGGACTGCTCGTCCAGTCGGACCTTGGAGTACGACAGGTCGTCGTCGTTGAGCAGGATCACGTCCGGGCGGGCCTTGCCGGCCAGCTGCGGTACGGCCGTCAGCTCGCCGTCCACGTCCAGCTCGACCCGGCCGGTGCGCAGCAGCTTGCCGCTGTCGGCGTCAAGGCTGTAGAGGCCGACCGCGATGCGGTGCGGGCGCAGGATGGGCTCGCCCTTGGCGCCCGCGGGCAGGGCCGGGGCCTCCTGGCGGATGGCGAAGGAGGTGATGACGCCGTTCGCGTCCGTCTCGATCTCCGGGCGCAGGACGTTGATGCCGGCCGTCTCCAGCCATTTCTTCGACCAGGTCTTCAGGTCGCGCCCCGAGGTCTCCTCCAGGGCGCCCAGCAGGTCGGACAGGCGCGTGTTGCCGTACGCGTGCCGCTTGAAATAGGCCTGGACGCCCTTGAAGAACTCGTCCATGCCGACGTAGGCGACGAGCTGCTTGAGGACGCTGGCGCCCTTGGCGTACGTGATGCCGTCGAAGTTGACGAGCACGTCGTCCAGGTCGCGGATCTCGGCCATGATCGGGTGCGTGGACGGCAGCTGGTCCTGCCGGTACGCCCACGTCTTCATGGAGTTGGCGAACGTCGTCCAGGACTGCGGCCAGCGCGACGCCGGGTGGTACGCCTGGCAGGCGATGGAGGTGTAGGTGGCGAACGACTCGTTCAGCCACAGGTCGTTCCACCACTCCATGGTGACCAGGTCGCCGAACCACATGTGGGCCAGCTCGTGCAGGATCGTCTCCGCACGCACCTCGTACGCCGCGTCGGTCACCTTGGACCGGAAGACGTACTGGTCGCGGATGGTCACCGCGCCCGCGTTCTCCATCGCGCCCGCGTTGAACTCCGGCACGAAGAGCTGGTCGTACTTCTTGAACGGGTACCGGTAGTCGAACTTCTCCTGGAACCAGTCGAAGCCCTGCCGGGTCACCTCGAAGATCGCGTCCGAGTCGAGGAACTCGGCGAGCGAGGGCCGGCAGTAGATGCCCAGCGGCACGGACTGCCCGTCCTTCTCGTACACGCTGTGCACCGAGTGGTACGGACCGACGATCAGCGCGGTGATGTACGACGAGATGCGCGGCGTCGGCTCGAAGACCCAGACGTCGTCCTTGGGTTCGGGCGTCGGGGAGTTGGAGATGACGGTCCAGCCCGTCGGCGCCTTCACGGTGAACTGGAAGGTCGCCTTGAGGTCCGGTTGCTCGAAGGACGCGAACACCCGGCGGGCGTCCGGTACTTCGAACTGGGTGTAGAGGTAGGCCTGCTCGTCGACAGGGTCGACGAAGCGGTGCAGCCCCTCACCGGTGTTGGTGTACGCGCAGTCGGCGACGACCCGAAGGACGTTTTGGCCCTCGAGCAGCCCCGGCAGGGCGATCCGCGAGTCCGTGAACACCTCGGCCGCATCGAGCGGGTCGCCGTTGAGGGTGACCTCGTGGACCGTCGGGGCCACGAGGTCGATGAAGGACTCGGCGCCGGGTTCGGCGACAGCGAAGCGCACCGTGGTCACGGACCTGTAGGTTCCGCCCTCCTGCGCACCGGAGAGGTCGAGATCGATCTCGTACGAGTCAACGGTGAGCAGCTTTGCCCGCTGCTGTGCCTCTTCGCGAGTCAGGTTTGTGCCAGGCACGCGGTCATCTCCTCGTTATGTGTGGGTTGCGCCATCCTTCCATGGGACCTCCACGGAACGCGATGTCCGGATCCCGCCGGTGGGCGGGGGCGCGGGGCGCGACGCTGGCCGTATGACGACGTACATCGCACGACCCATCACCCCGGAGATCCTCAAGGAGCTGCGCTCTGCTGACGACTCGGGCCGCGAGTCGGTTCCCCTGACGGACGAGGAGGGCGGCGCCCCGCTGCGCTGCTGCCTGCGCCGCAGCGAGCCGGGGGAACGCATCGCGCTCGTGACCTACGCCCCGGTGCGCCGCTGGGCGGCGGAAACCGGGGTCGATCCGGGGGCGTACGACGAACAGGGCCCGATTTTCATCCACGCGGCCGAGTGCCCGGGCCCGGACACCGACGGCTATCCCTTCGCGAACGCCCACCGCACGGTACGGCGGTATTCGGCCGAGGGTCGGATCCTGGGCGGGGAACTGGTCGAGGCGCCCGACGACGCGGCCTTCCGAAACGCGTTCGACGACCCGGCCGTGGCACTCGTCCACGTCCGGGCCGTCGAGTACGGCTGTTTCCTCTACGAGGTGCGCAGGGACTAGCTCCGCAGCTCCGCCGCCACCAGCTCCGCGATCTGCACCGCGTTCAGGGCCGCGCCCTTGCGGAGGTTGTCGCTGGAGACGAACAGGGCGAGGCCGTTGTCGACCGTCTCGTCCGCGCGGATGCGGCCCACGTACGACGGGTCCTGGCCGGCCGCCTGGAGGGGGGTCGGGATGTCGCTGAGGACGACACCCGGGGCGCCGGCCAGCAGCTCCGTGGCGCGCTCCGGGGACAGCGGGCGCGCGAAGCGGGCGTTGACCTGGAGGGAGTGGCCGGAGAAGACCGGGACGCGGACGCAGGTGCCGGAGACCTTGAGGGCGGGGATCTCCAGGATCTTGCGGGACTCGTGGCGCAGCTTCTGCTCCTCGTCGGTCTCGTTCAGACCGTCGTCGACGAGGTTGCCGGCGAAGGGGAGCACGTTGAAGGCGATCGGGCGCTTGTAGACCTGCGGCTCGGGGTAGTCCACCGCAGCGCCGTCGTGCGTGAGCTTGTCGGCGTCGGCGACCACCTTCTGGGCCTGGCCGTGCAACTCCGCGACGCCCGCGAGGCCCGAGCCGGACACCGCCTGGTAGGTGGCGACGACCAGCGCCTCCAGGCCCGCCTCCGCGTGCAGCGGCTTCAGGACCGGCATCGCGGCCATCGTGGTGCAGTTCGGGTTGGCGATGATTCCCTTGGGGCGGTCGGCGATCGCGTGCGGGTTCACCTCCGAGACCACCAGGGGTACGTCCGGGTCCTTGCGCCAGGCCGAGGAGTTGTCGATCACGACGGCGCCCTGCGAGGCGACCTTCTCGGCCAGCGCCTTCGAGGTCGCGCCGCCCGCGGAGAACAGCACGATGTCCAGGCCGGTGTAGTCGGCGGTCGCTGCGTCCTCCACCGTCACGCCGTCCAGGACCGTCCCTGCCGAGCGGGCCGAGGCGAACAGGCGCAGCTGAGTGACCGGGAAGTTCCGCTCCACGAGGATCCTGCGCATGACCGTGCCGACCTGACCGGTGGCTCCGACGATTCCGACCCTCACTGCGACTCCTTCACCTGGCTTGCGGGTGCCCCCTGCGTGGCCGGGGCCTTTCCATCATGCGTCTCACCCCGGCCGACGTGTCCAATCCTTTGCCCGAGGAATGGGACGGGTCTCATGTCAGCCGCGCAGCTCGATGCTCCACTTGCCGGACGTCCTGATCTGGAGGAATCCTCCCGGAACGCGCTGCAGACCGGAAGCCGTGCTGATCCGGCGCACCGGTTCCAGGCGTTCGTCCAGTTCCCAGAGCACCACCAGGTCCAGCATCCCGCGCGGCTCGTGCTTGACCATCACCTCGGCCTCGGGCCCGGTGTGACGTACGACTCCATAGCCCTGGCCCTCCACGAGCTTGCCGAGCACCGGGACGGAGGCCGTGTCCGCGGTCTCGATCCGCCAGCAGGTGTCGACGCTCGCGGCGAAGACATGCACATAGCAGTACCCGGTCTCCGAGACCCATATCGGTCCGACGGTCGGGCGGCGCCGCCCCACGCTGTCGGCCGAGATCCGCAGCTGGCCGTCGGCCTGCAGGGTGCGGGTCTCCAGCGGCTCCGTGTCGGAGGTGGTGCGGTGCAGACCGAGCAGCGCGGGCGGGCCGTCGTAGCGGAACACCGCGCTGCCGCGGCCCTCCGCGGCGCCGGTGAGCGGCGGCACCTGCTCGATCGGCAGCAGGCGCAGGCTCCAGTCGCCCCCGTCCTCCACCTTCAGTCGCACCTCCGGCTCGCCCTTGCGGAAGAGCACGGTGCGGCCGTGCCTGCCGTGCCGGGAGCCCTCCAGGAACGTCTCCTCGTCGTCGTACTCGTCGAGCAGCTTGACCCGGTACGACGCGAAGGTGCCGGCGTCGGTGAAGGAGTACTCCAGCAGCGCCGGACGTCCGGGGGCCGGGTTGGCGAGGGTGACCGTCCTGTCGCCGCGGCCCGTCCAGGCACCGGCGGCCTGCGCGGCGGCCCCGTCGAACACGGGGAGGGGCCGGGCGGTGAGCTGCCAGGGGCCGTCGGCCTCCAGGAGCAGCAGCAGGGGGCCGTCGGGCAGGGGCACGGTCTGGCGGAACGGGTCGGTGTCGTTGACCAGCAGGTCGTACTCGTCGGGCCTGCTGAGATACCGGGCCTCGAGGCACTTCAGCCCGAAGTAGCCGCCGTCGTCCTCGTCGCCCGCGAAATCAACGTCGAGATCGGCCGCCGTGCCGGTGTAGGCGATGACCTCCGGGCCGTATCCGCTCAGCGGGCCCTGGCCGATCCGGCGGGCCACCGACAGCGGCTGTATGGACACCGTCCAGTCGTGGTCGGCCTCCACCCGCAGCCGCAGTGGGCGGTCCTCCGGCGGCAGGACGAGGGCGCGGCCGCGGAAGTCGCGCAGGGTGGAGTTGTAGAGGAGGTCGTCGTCCTTGTTGCGGCGGGTCAGGGTGTGCATCCCGAAGTAGCCGTCGCCCTCGTGCCAGGCCTCGACGATCACCGGTCCCGGCGGCAGGGGCACGTCCACGGAGACGACGCCGTTGCCCCGGCCGCGCTGTGTGTACGGGTGGAACTCGGGGCCGAAGGAGTGGGGGACGGCGTCCTGCGGGGCGGGCGCGGGCGCGACCGGCGTCGGCGGCGGCATCGGCGTCGGTGCCGGCGTCGGCGTCGGTTCCTCCACCGCGATCCCGAAGTCCGTCGCCAGGCCCGCGAGGCCCGACGCGTACCCCTGCCCCACCGCCCGGAACTTCCACTCCCCGTTGCGCCGGTAGAACTCCCCGAGTACGAATGCCGTCTCGCTCGACGCGTCGGTCACCGCGTAGTGCGCCACCACCGCGCCGTCGGCGGCCAGCGCCTGCACATACAGCCCGGGCACCTGCCCGAACACGCCCCCGTCGCAGGAGCCCGCGATCAGTACCCGCTGTATCTCCGGCTCGACGCGTGGCAGGTCCACTTCCAGCCACTCGACGAGCTGCCCGGCGCCCTGCGCCGCACCCGTGTGCCGTACGGCCCCGGAGGGGTGCGCGGGCTGGTTGTAGAACACGAGGTCGGCGTCGCCGCGGACCTTGCCGACGGCGTCGAGCAGCAGGGCCGAGGCGTCCACGACCGGGGCCCCGGGGACGTCCCGCCGGCCGATCGCGACCCTCAATGCGGTGGCGGGGACAGGGGCGTTGGCGCCTTTGGTGATGTGCGTCATGGCGCACATGGTGACAGTGGAGGAGGCGTGAAGTCGATGGTTGGATCAAGTGGAGGAGGAGGGTCCGGAAGATCGCCGGGAATCACGCCGAACGTTTCGGCTCCGTCCGGCGTCATAGGGGAAACGCGGCGAGGGGAGGGGTGGCTGTGCTGCGCAGAAAGGCCCGCCGCGGCCAAGGGGAGGACCACGGAGGGGACGATCCGCTGGACGCGGCGCAGGAGCGCCGGGTGCGGGCGGTGCTCGCGCTCGGGGGCGTACCGCAGGCGGACCTGCTGGACGGGGTGCAGCAGGTCCGCCTGCGGCTGTTGGAGCGGGCCGCGAAGGGGGAGGAGGCGCCGCGCGACGTTTCGGCGTGGGCGGCGGTCGTCGCCTCCCACCTCGCCATGGACTGGCACCGCGCCAAGCGCCGCCAGGAACGGCTCGGCGAGCGGCTGGCCTCGCTCAGGCAGACCGAACACGCCGCGGGCGAGGACACCAGCCTGCTCTCCCTCGCCGTCGCCCGGGGCCTGGACGACCTGCCCGACGCCCAGCGCCAGGTCCTCGTCCTGCGCTTCTACGCCGACCTGCCGGTGCGCGGGATAGCCGAGGAGCTCGGCATTCCCGAGGGCACGGTCAAGAGCAGGCTGCACACGGCGGTACGGGCCCTGCGCGCCCGCCTGCACGAGGACGAGGTGGTGTGACGTGACCGCCGAACACGAGGCCTACGACGGCTCCGATGCGCTGATGGCCGCGATCACGGGGGACCCGCTGCGGGAACCGGCGTGCGCGGACGCGGAGTTCACCGCCCGGTACCGGTCCGCCGAGGCCGATCTGACCCTCCTGCGGGAACAGTTGCGGATCATCGGAGACACACTGTCCCGGCCGACCGGCCGGACAGAGCCGGAGCTCGCGCCCGCACCCACCCCCCGCCCCCGCCGCACCTGGCTGCCCCTCGCCTTCGGCGCGCTCGCCGTGGCCGTCGTGGGGTTCCTGGTCGTGGGGATGGGATGGCTGATGGCCCAGGGTTCGGGCAGCAACCAGGAGTCGGCGGACACCAGTGGCGCCGCCAAGTCGGATGCGCGGGGGGCGTACAGCGTCTGCGCCCGGCTGGTCGTCGAGGGGGACGTGACCCGCGTCGAACCCGTCCCCGGAACCGGGCAGGAGCGGGTCACCCTGCGCGTGACCCGCTTCTACAAGCCGGCGAGTGGCAAGTCCCGGGTGACTGTCCTGACCGACAGGAGCGTCGCGCCGCCTCCCCGGAGGGGCGAGCACGTGCTGGTGGGCCTGCCGAGTCACGGCAGCGTCCCCGACCTCTGGGTCACCGGCGAGCAGGACATCGCCGGTGAACGGGCCGTCGTCGAGCAGGAGTTGAACCAGACGCCCACGACCAGCTGCCCATGAGAAAGGGGCGGGCGCCCGCGCCGGACGCCCGCCCCCACAGCCGTACAAACAACTACGGCGTGACCTTCTCGATCTTCACGCTGCCGACGCCCGCGGCCGTGCCGTGGCCGTTCACCAGCTGGACCTGACCGAAGAACTCACGGCCGGCCGGAGCCTCCGCGGCCGCCGTGACCTCGCCGGACACCGTGGCCGAGGCGCCGGTGGCGAGCTTGACCGGCGTGGACTCGTCGACCGTGACGGTGCCGAGCGAGGAGGAGAAGAACACGTCCTGGTAGTCGTAGTCGGTGGAACCCGACGGGACCGAGTAGCCGTAGACCTCGATGGTGTACGTACCGGCGGGGGGCGACGGGATGGAGACCGCCTCCTCCGAGTCGCCGTCCGCGGACTGCGCGACCTGCTTGCCGCTCGCGTCGAACACCGTCAGGTCGAGGTCGGCCGCCGTGTCGGAGACGTTGCCGATGGCGACGTCGAGCGACTTGGCGCCCTCGGGCACCGTGACCGTGGTGACCTGGGACTCGGCCTCCTTGATGGCCGGGCGGTCCGTCTTCGAGGAACCGAGCGGGCCGCCGACCAGCTTGCCGTCGAGCGCCGCGAAGTTGTTCGTCACCTTCCAGGAGGCGGTGGCGGGCGTGCCCACCTTGGCCTCGGGAACGGTCACGGTCTCCGGGTCGAAGGCCGCGCCGAGGACGGTGACGTCCAGCTTGTACGGGTTGTCGAGCAGCGGCGACGTACGGCGCGCCTCGACCTCGATCTCCCAGACGCCGGGCTGCGGGTCGGCGTACGCGCGCACGTCGGGCTTGCAGCCGTTGCCGTCGAGGTAGTTGTTGTAGCAGAACGGCGTCGAGGTGTTGTCGACCGGAACGCCGTACGGGTGGATCGCGATGAATCGCGTCTGGCTCGCGCCCTTCAGCCCGCCGATGGCGACCTCGAGGGACTTGGCGCCCTCGGGGACCGTCACGAAGTACGACTGCGAGCTGTTGCGCTGCACCGAACCCGGCGCCGAGTAGGTGAAGTTCACCGGCGACGAGACCACGACCGTGGTGAGGATCTGCTTGTCGATCCCCTCCGTGCGCGGGTCGTCGACCTCGAGGATCGCGCTCTTGATGCCCGCCGAGCGCGGGGCCGCCTGGACCTTGACGGTCACCGGCTGGTTCAGCGGCAGCCGCACCATGTCGTCGCCGAGGATCCGGAAGGTGTCACCGGCGTTGTTCGAGAGGTACAGCTCGTGCCAGACCGGCCGGTCCGGGCCGGAGGTACGGGTGATCGTGACGTCGTACGTCTTCTTCTGCCCAGCCTTCAGACCGCCCTCGCGGTCGTACAGGCCCGTGCCGAATCCCGGCGTCTCCAGCGCGAAGTCGATCGCGGTGTCGACCGGCGCCTTCACGGTGTAGTCGTGCGCGGTGGCATCGTCCTTGATGGACTCCCACGCGTCGACGATGTCGATGCGGCCCGCACCCTCCTCGTACGCCTGCACACCCTTGATGTGGTCGGCGGTCGAGACGAGGGCCGTGCGCAGCTTCGCCGGCGTGAGGTCGATGCCCTTCTCCTTGGCGGCGCTCAGCAGCAGCGCGCTCGCGCCCGCCGCCTGCGGGGAGGCCATCGAGGTGCCCTGGAGCATCGAGTAGCCGGCCGGCAGCGAGTAGCCCGCCTCGGCGACCGGGGCGCCCGGCAGCCAGGTCTGGGTGGAGTTGATCGCGGCGCCGGGCGCGACGAGGGTCGGCGTGAAGCCGCCGTCCTCACGCGGGCCGCGCGAGGAGAAGGGCAGCAGCGCGTACTTGTTCTCCACCGCCGAGCCGTAGTTGGCGGCCCAGGTCGCCTTGGAGATGGCCGCGCCGACCGAGATGACCTTGTCGGCCAGACCGGGGTCGCCGATGGTGTTGGCGCCGGGGCCGGAGTTGCCCGCGGAGATCACGAGCTGGACGCCGTAGGTGTCGATGAGCCGCGTGTACAGCTCGGCGCGCGCGTTGTTGCCGTCGTTCAGCGCCGGCAGGCCGCCGATCGACATGTTGACGATGTCGACGCCGCGGTTTGCGACGAGGTCGATCATGCCCTCGGTGAGCGCGACGTTGGTGCAGCCGCCGGTCCAGGTGCAGGCACGCGAGGAGACGATCTTCGCGCCCGGGGCCGCGCCGTTCATCTTCCCGCCGAACAGGCCGTTGGCGGCGGTGATGCCGGCGACGTGCGTGCCGTGCTCGGACTCGATCACGCCGATGTTGACGAAGTCCGCCTTCTTGCCGACCCAGGTCCCGCCGAACGGGTCCATCGGGACGTCCTTGCGGATCTGCACGACGAACGGCTGACGCTCGACGACGTCGGTCGCCGGGTTGTCGGTGCCGAAGTAGCCGACCTGGAAGCCGTCCTTGTACGGCTTCATCGGCGTGTCGTCGCTGAAGTCGAAGTTGTTGTTCAGGTCGACGCGGACCGTGCCGGCCGCCGGGTCGTACAGCAGACCCCAGACGTCGGTGGTGTCGCCGTCCCGGTTGGCGTCGCCCGCCGCGTCACCGCCGGCGGTGGACGACTCACGGAACAGGCTGACCTGGTACGAGCCCGCGGGCGCCGTCCAGGTCCGGCCGCTGAAGGTGAAGCTGGGCCCGGAGACGGGGGTGACCTGGGGGCGCCAGGTCGCGTCGCCGTCGACGATCGGGTCGGTCGCCGTCACCCAGTCGACGATCTTCCGCTCACCGGTGGTGGTCTTCTGCAGGGCCGGGTGGCCGAGGTCGACGCCCGCGTCGAGGATGCCGATGGTGACGCCGCGGCCGTCCGCCTTCGGGTGGTCCTTCACGAAGTCGACGGCGCCCGTCTCGAAGGACGGGTTGTACGGGTTCTCGGCCGGGGTGTTCTTGTTCGGCGCCGGGTAAGTGGTGGCCGTCGCCCCCGACTTGGCGCCCTTGGCGGTGTCCGCGCTCGGCGTCGGGTCGTCGAGCTGGATCTCCTGGCGCAGGTCGATGGCGTGCACCGAGGACAGCTTCGCGGCGGCGGCGATCGCCGCGTCCGCCCGGCCCGTCGGGACGGTGGCGCGGACATAGCCGAGCTTGTCGTACGTACGGCCCACCGAGCCGCCCTTGACACCGTCCAGCTCCTCGGCGACCTGCTCGGTCTGGCCCGGGGCGGTCGCGATCATCATCGTGACGTTCTTGTCGCCGGCGGTCTTGGCCTCGGCGAGCAGGTCGGCGTCGTCCGAACCGAGCTTGTCGTGGGCCGACTTGATGCCCGGGTCGGCCGCGGCGGGGGCGTTGTTCCCGGCGATGGCCATGGGTATCGGCCCGGCTGCGGACAGCGCGGCCACCAGGCCGGCGGCCACGGCTATACGGGCCACGCGTCTAGCGCCCGGTATCGGGTCGCTCTTGGAGGTGAGGGTCATCGGCATCCCAAGTAGGTAAAGGAGCGTTGATCACGGCAGTCCGGATTTCGGTGCCGGACGATCGCTCAGCTTTACGTAAGGGGAAGATGTTTGGGGAGAGTTGACCCTGGCGGGATGGACCCATGGCGTACTTCCGCCATACGTCACAGGGGACTTAGATGTCGAAAGGGTGATCTTTCGCACCGCATTCACGGATGTTTCAGACACGTGAACGCGCGTAGTGGCGGGATGCCTTCGCACGGTTGCCGCAGGCCGCCATCGAGCACCAGCGCCGGGTGCCGTTGCGCGAGGTGTCGAAGAAGTGCAGGACGCACGTGTCGCTCGCGCAGCCACGGATGCGGTCCGGGGCGGTGCTGAGCAGCTCCAGGTAGTTGCGGGCGGCGAGCCAGGCCGGCCCCCAGGAGGGGTCGCCGAACTCGGGCCGCTCGACCGGTCCCTGGGTGGTGAGCCCGAGCTGGATGCGCCCGTGCGCGAGGACGGCGTCGATTCGCTCGGCGCACTCCTCGGGCGACCCGTCCACCGCGGCCTTCAGCGCGTCCCGCGCCTGGAGGAGATGCCGCAGCGTCTTCGCGTCGGCCTCGTACGCGCCGTCCAGCCCGTTGGCCGCGAGCCACACCGTCAGCCCGTCGGTGTCGGTGAGGAGGTCCCGGGTGTCCCCGTCCTGCTTCCACCGCGTGTTGAGCAGGTCGAGGGCGAGGGGCTCGCCGGTGAGGGGGCGGGGGTCGGAGGCGGCGGTCATGGGGGACTCCTTCTCGGCTAACCGCTTAAGGGTACGTGACCGGTTGACGTACACAATATCTAACCGTTAAATGGATTGAGATCGGTTATTAATCCCATGACCTGGCGGGACTACCCGGGCAACTCCATGTTTCTGACCCTCGGCAACCTGCTGACCGACTCGCGCGCGGGCCTGCTGTTCCTGGACTGGACGACGGGCACGACTCGCCAACTCACCGGCGAGGCGCACGCGGAGTTCGGGGAGGAGGGTGAACGCCGGGTGCGTTTCGTACTCACGGGGGTGATCGAGACGCGGGCGGCACTGCCCCTGCGATGGTCGGCTCCGGAATACTCGCCTGCCAATCCGGACCCGGCGGGCTAACGTCCATACGTGCGCGAGAAGTTGAGGGTGGCGGCCTACGCCGTGTGCGTCCGCGACGGACAGGTCCTGCTCGCCCGTTCACCCGCCCCCGACGGCACACCCGAGTGGGTCCTGCCCGGCGGCGGCATGGAACACGGCGAGGATCCCTACGACACCGTCCGCCGCGAGGTCACCGAGGAGACCGGGTACAGGATCGAGGTCACCGGTCTCCTCGGCGTGGACTCCCTGCGTCTGACGCGACCGCGCCGCCTCGGCCGTACCGTCGACCATCACGCCGTACGACTCGTCTACGAAGCCCGCGTGACCGGCGGTGAACTCCGCAACGAGGTGGACGGATCCACGGACCTGGCCGCCTGGCAGGACCTGACCGCGGTCCCCGGTCTGACCCGGGTCGCGCTCGTCGACACGGCCCTGGGCCTGTGGCGTGAACGCCCGGCGGCGGGACGGCTCCCGACCGTCGAGCCCGAGCCCGAAATCCCTCCCCTACCCCCGCAGATGAACGCGGAGTGACCGCCCCCGGGCCACCCGAAATCCGGTCCATGGCCGCGGTCCGTACGCCGAGATCCACGTACGGTGATCGGCGCCGCACGTTGCCGCCTCGTTCACGCGCAGGTCATCCCCACTGCCAACGATCCAGAGCGAGCGGGATGTTCGCGACAGCGACCGTCCCGCGACCACTGCCGACGCGATCGCACTCGGGGAGACCGCGCCATGTCGCGCATACGCTCTGTAGCCACCTCCGCACCGGGGGTCAACCGCCGTACCGTCCTCGCCGCAGCCGGGGCGGTGTCCGCCTCCGCGGGCGTCGGCTACGCCCTGCGGCCCACCGACAGCCAGGCCGCCCCCACCACCTCCGAGGCGCCCGTCGCCAACTCCCGGCAGGCCCCGGCAGCCCCGCTCACCCCCTACACCAAGGGCACCACCCTCGCCTCCGTCGCCGCGCCCCAGGGCAGCTCCGGCTACCGGCGCCTGGGCGACGGTCCCGGCTGGAAGCGCGTGGTGCGCAGCGAGCTGGCCGCGCCCAAGTCCGGCCGCGCGAGCCGCCGTACGGCACTCGCCGCGTTCGTGCAGTTCACCGACCTGCACCTGATGGACGTCCAGCACCCGCTGCGCCTCGAGTTCCTCCGCTCGACCGACCCGCACGCCTGGCGCCCCCACGAGGCGCTCACCGTGCACGGTGCCGTGTCGCTCGTCGAGCGGGTCAACGCGCTGCGGGGCGCACCCGTCACCGGCGCCCCGCTTCACTTCGTCATGACGACCGGGGACAACACCGACAACAACGCCCACTCCGAGCTGGAGTGGTACATGAAGATCATGAGCGGTGGCCGCATCAGCGCCAACTCCGGTGACGCGCGGCACTACGAGGGCGTGCAGAACAGCGGCCTCAAGCTGTACTGGCAGCCCGACTCGACGACGCGTGACGGCGACAAGACGCTGGGATTCCCGCACCTGAACGGCTACTTGGCAGCCGCGATCCGCGAGGTCCGCAGCCCCGGCCTGAATCTGCCCTGGTACTCCACGGTCGGCAACCACGACGCCCTGCCCCTCGGCTGCTACGGCCACGGGGACCCGTGGCTGGCGGAGTTCGCGGTCGGCGGCAAGAAGCTGATGAGCCTGTCCGCGGCGGAGGCGAAGAAGCTCCAGGACACCATCAAGAACGCCACGGACCCCAAGGGCGTGGGCTTCCGCGACCTGCTCAAGGCGCACGCCCGTGACATGCGCTCGGTCACGCCCGACGAGCGGCGCGCCCCCTACACCTCGGCCGAGTACCTCAAGGCCCACCTCGACCCGGCCTACCAGGGCGTGGGCCCGATCGGGCACGGCTACTCGACGGCCAACGTCGACGCCGGCACCCAGTACTACACGTTCCGCATCGCGGACGACGTGATCGGCATCAGCCTGGACACCACGGACGCCGGCGGCCACTACGAGGGCTCGATCGGGACGGCCCAGCTGAAGTGGCTGGACAAGACGCTGCGGGACAACAAGGACTCGTACGCGATCGTCTTCAGCCACCACACCAGCAAGACGATGACCAACACCCGCCCTGACCCGGCCCACCCCACGGAGAAGCGCCACGGCGGCGCCGAGGTCGTCTCGGTACTGGCCGCCCACGCGAACGTACTGGCCTGGGTGAACGGCCACATCCACCGTAACGACATCACCGCACACAGCGCCTCCGGCGGCCGCTCCTTCTGGGAGATCTCCACGGCGTCCCACGTGGACTACCCCCAGCTGGCCCGCGTGATCGAGCTGGTGGACAACAAGGACGGCACGCTGTCCCTCTTCACCACACTGATCGAGTCGGCGGCCCCCCACCGTACGAACTTCACAGACCTCTCCCAGACGGGCCTGGCGTCCCTGTACCGCGAACTGTCCTACAACGCTCCGGGCGCGAGCACGAAACTGGCGGGCGACACGGAGGACCGGAACACGGAACTGGTGCTGAAGAAGGGCTGAGCGGGCGGTTCGGGTTCTTGCCCGTGGCGTCGCCGATCGGACTTCGATACGAGACGCCGTGTTCATCCGTATGAAACGTCCGTACCGCCTCATATCGGCTAACCCGCTGTTCACGGGGATGGCTCGATTCATGTGCAAGGCGGGTGGTCGTGTGCGCGCGAGGCACGGACTGCGTGTGCTCTCGGTCTACGAGGGCTTCTTCTCCGGCGGAGCCCGGATCGTTCACAGTGACGTCGTACTGGGACTGGTCGAGGGCGGCCAGTCCCACCAGGTGCTGAGCATCCACGGCGAGGTGCGGCGCGAGGCCACCCGGCAGCGGATGCAGGACGACGCCTGCTACCGCTCGCTCACCGCGGGCGGGGTCGGCGTCACCTCGCTCGACCGCAGCGCCGGGCTCGTCGACGGCTCCGTCGCGGCGTCCGTTTTCAGCGGGCCCGAACTGGCCGAAACCGCTCGGGCCATGGCAGGGGCGGACGTCATCCTCTCCCTCAAGGAACAACCCCTGGCTCTGCTGAACCAGGGCGGGCTGCCGCGTCGGCCCGTGGTCGTATGCCTTCACCGCTCCGACCCCGAGAACCAGGGCCCCGCGCTCGACGAGCTGAAGGCCGCCATCGCCGACGGCACGGTCGCCGCGTGCGTGTGCTGCGCCGAGTCGACCCGGGACGCGTATCGGGCCGCCGGAATCCCCGAAGACCTGCTGCACGTCATTCCGAACGGGGTCGATCTGCTTCGGTTCCGGCCGGATCCGGCGGTGCGGATCGCGTTCCGGGCGCCGCTCGGCATCCCGGCCGACGCTCCCGTGATCGTCTTCGCCGCCCGGTACGCCACGATGAAGAACGTGCCCCTGTTCCTGCGGGCCGCGCGGGCCTGGCTCGGCCGCGAGGGCGGTGGGCACGTGCTGATGTGCGGCGCCGGCATGACGGACGCCAACCCGGCGCTGTGGGCCGACATCCAGGTCGCCTTCGAGGGCGACCTGGATGTCGCCGAGCGCGTGCACCTGCTCGGGGTACGGCACGACATGGAGACCGTGTACGCCGGCTCCGACGTCGTCGCCCTCACCTCCTCCTCCGGGGAAGCGGCACCCCTCTGCCTGATCGAGGGCATGATGTGCGGCGCCGTCCCGGTGACGACGGACGTCGGCGACAGCGCGGCGATCGTCACGGGCCACGGCTTCGTCACCCCGCCGGACCCCGGCGCCATCGCCCTGGCCTGGTCGGCGGCGATCGCCGGCCGTACGGACTTCGCGAAGACCCTGGACGCGAGTCGGGAGCGGTTCAGCCGTACGCGGATGATCGCGGCGTACGCCGACCTGCTCGACCGGGTGGACGCCTCCTACACGGGTCAGGTGCGCGAGGAACTCCGTCCAGGCCTTGGCGGGCAGGAGGAGAGCGGGGCCCTCGGGGTGCTTGAAGTCGCGGAGGGCGATCTCGGGGTCTAGGGGGCGGCCCTCAGCCAGCGAGGAGGAGCCACCCCCGAAGTCGTGACCCCGGTCGTGGCCCCTCCTCTCCCCTCCTGCTGTGCCCCTCCGGCAATTACCGGGGCAGTACCACCACATACGCCGCCGGATCACGGTCCGCCGATGCCATGAGCGCCGTACGGATCACCGCCGCCTGCTGTTCCATCGCGTGCCGCAGCTTCTTCGGGGTCATGTACACGACCGTGATGCCCAGGCGTTCCAGGTGTTCGCGCTTGCGGGCGTACTCCGACCACAGGGCGTCCTCGACCTGGCGGGGGGCCCGGGTGTCCAGCTCCACCGCGACCGCCTGGTCCGGCCAGTACGCGTCGAGGCCGCCGAGGTGCGGGCCGCCGGGCAGGCGCAGGTCGACGTTCCAGACCGGGTCGGGGAGGCCGTGCTCGCGCACCATCCGGTAGAGGTGGTCCTCCGCCCTCGACCGGCCCTCCGCCACCAGCGAGTCGACCGCGTCCACCACGTGTGAGCGGGACAGCAACTTCGCCTGGGTCAACTCCCGTACGGCGGCCGCCGGTTCGCAGTGGCCCCCGCGGACCGCCTCCGTCAGCAGCCGCAGTACCGCGGTCGCGTCCGACAGTTGGGCCACCGCGTCCGCGAGGGCGCGCGGGACCGGGGCCAGCGGGAGGCCCATGACCTGACGCGGAGTGGGCATCGCGGGCGTGCGGATGATGTGGACCGTGTTCGTCGAGCGCAGCCGGCGCAGGCGCGGGACCAGGACGTCGACGCGGTCCAGGGTCAGCAGGGAGGGGGCGGAGGCGAAGCCGTACAGGGTCAGGGCGGCCAGGCCCGTGATCATCGCCTCCGGGTAGGTGGGACGGTGCTTGCCCTCGCCGCGCGGCTGGGCCGGTACGCCCGGTGCCGACTCGCGCGCCGCGTACAGCAGCGCCGCGTGCAGGCGCTCCTCGCTGGTCGGCGGGCCCGGGTGAAGCAGGATCACCTGGGGGAGGATCTGCCGCCAGGGCCCACCTGGGCGGCACTGCTCGTTCAGCTCGGCCGTCGAGACGCCGCGGGAGCGCAGCTGGCCCGTCGTGAGCACGCGGTGCCGGCCGTCGCCGAGGTCGCTGAGAGGGCGGGGGGAGAGCGGGGTGTTGTGCGTCATGACCTCCCGATTCCCTGGCCGTGACCGCCCTTTAACCGCTGTTACACGCTCGTCGACAAAGGCGGACGAGGCAGTACTAAAGGACGCGTGTTCGGATGCCGAGTAGGAGGCGAAAACCCCTGGTCCGTTCGGGTGCGGACCAGGGGTTACGGCTGCTATTGCCTGAATTCCGTAACGGTCACGGACGGGCCGAGCTTTGGCCAGAGGTCGTAGCGGTGGCGTCACAGGCCTGGCCGCGCAGCGAGCGTGCCAGGTCGTCCCTCGCCTCCAGCACCAGCCGGCGCAGCGCCGGGGCGGCGCCCTCATGGGCCGACAGCCACCCGTCCGTCGCGTCCAGCGTCTCCTGGCTGTCCTGGTACGACGGGAACAGGCCGCTGACCACGTCCATGGCGATCTGGATCGACCGCTGCGACCACACCCGCTCGATCGCGGCGAAGTACTTCTCCGTGTACGGCGCGGTCAGCGCCCGCTGCGACGGCTGTGCGAAGCCCGCGATCGTCGCCTCGACCAGCGCGTTCGACAGCGCGTCGGACTCCACCACCTGCGCCCAGGCCTGCGCCTTCACGGCCGCCGAGGGCCGCGCGGCCAGGCAGCGGACCTGGTGCCGCTTGCCGGAGGCCGTGTCGTCGCGGGCAAGTTCCGCGCTCAGCACCTGCTCGTCCGCGACCCCGTGCGCGGCCAGCGGTTCCAGGAACGCCCAGCGCAGCTCCTGGTCCACCTCCAGCCCGTCGATCTTCGCCGTGCCCTCCAGCAGACCCTGGAGCAGCTGGAAGTCGGACTCGACCGACGCCACCGTCGCGAAGAACCGCGCCCACGCCAGCTGATGCTCGCTGCCCGGCTCGGCCTGCCTCAGCTCCTCCAGCGCGCCCTCGGCCAGCAGCTGCTCACCGGTCGCCCGCCACTCGGGCGCCGCGTAGTGCACCAGCGCCGAGTTCGCCCACGCGTGCAGCATCTGCAGCACGCCGATGTCCGACTCGCGGCCCGAGTAGCGCAGCACCAGGTCCACGAAGTCCCGCGCCGGCAGCAGCGCGTCCCGGGTCAGGTTCCACAGCGCCGACCAGCACAGGGCACGGGCTAGCGGATCGGTCAGCGCGCCCAGGTGGTCCCGCAGGGTGGCCAAGGACGTCTCGTCGAGCCGGGTCTTGCAGTACGTGAGGTCGTCGTCGTTGACCAGGACCAGCTCCGGCGCCTCGGCACCGGCCAGCTCCGCCACGACCGTACGCGGGCCGTCGACGTCGGTCTCCACGCGTGCGTACCGCTCCAGATCCCCGGCAGCCGTACGGCCGTACAGGCCCACCGCCACCCGGTGCGGGCGCAGCTCCGGGTGGTCCGCCGGGGCGATGGGGGCCGCCTCCTGGAGCACCGCAAGCTCGGCCACCCGGCCCTCCGCGTCGAGCAGCACCTGTGGGGTCAGCGAGTTCACCCCGGCCGTCTGGAGCCAGGACCGCGACCACGCCGCCATGTCCCGGCCGCTGGTCTCCGCCAGCACCGACAGCAGGTCGCCGAGGCGTGTGTTGCCGTACGCGTTCCGCTTGAAGTAGCGCCGGGCGCCCTCCAGGAAGGCCTCCTCGCCGACGTACGCGACGAGCTGCTTCAGGACGCTGGCGCCCTTGGCGTACGTGATGCCGTCGAAGTTCAGCTTGGCGTCCTGCAGGTCGCGGATGTCCGCCGTGATCGGGTGCGTCGACGGCAGCTGGTCGGCGCGGTAGGCCCAGGCCTTGCGGCGGTTGGCGAAGGTGATCCAGGCGTTCGTGAAGCGGGTCGCGCCGACGTTCGCGAACGTGCCCATGAAGTCCGCGAAGGACTCCTTCAGCCACAGGTCGTCCCACCACACCATGGTGACCAGGTCGCCGAACCACATGTGCGCCATCTCGTGCAGGATGACGTTGGCCCGCGCCTCGTACGACGCCTGCGTCACCTTGCCCCGGAAGATGTACTCCTCGCGGAAGCTCACCAGACCCGGGTTCTCCATAGCGCCCAGGTTGTACTCCGGCACGAACGCCTGGTCGTACTTCCCGAACGGGTACGGGTAGTCGAAGTGGTCGTGGAAGAAGTCCAGGCCCTGCTTGGTGACCAGGAAGACGTCGTCGGCGTCGAAGTAGGGCGCGAGTCCCTTGCGGCACAGCGCGCCGAGCGGGATCTCCAGCTTCGTGCCGTCCTCGAAGGTCCGCTCGTAGGAATCGGTGACGTAGTGGTACGGCCCCGCCACCACGCAGGTGATGTACGTCGAGATCGGCTTCGTCTCCGCGAACCGCCAGACGCCGTCGGTGAGTTCACCCGCCCCGTTGCTCCACACCGTCCAGCCCTCCGGCGCCCGCACCTCGAAGCGGAACGGCGCCTTGAGGTCCGGCTGCTCGAAGCCCGCGAAGACGCGGCGCGAGTCGGCCGGCTCGTACTGGGTGTAGAGGTAGACCTCGCCGTCCTCGGGGTCGACGAAGCGGTGCATGCCCTCGCCGGTGCGGGAGTAGGCGCACTGGGCATCGACGATCAGCTCGTTCTCCGCGGCGAGGTCCTCCAGGGTGATCCGGGTGCCGTCGAAGACCTCGCTGGGATCGAGGTCGCGGCCGTTGAGGGAGACGGCGGTGACGCTCGGCGCGATCAGGTCGGCGAAGCTGGACGCCCCGGGCTCGTTGCACCGGAAGCGGAGCGTGGTGACCGAGCGGAAGGTGTGCGGCTCGCCGGGCCCGTTCCCGCCCGCGTCGCCGACGGCGGAGCGCAGGTCCAGGGACACTTCGTACCCGTCGACGGACAACAGGGCGGCCCGCTCGCGGGCCTCGTCGCGGGACAGATTCTCACCGGGCACGGTCGGCACTCCCTCATGGTCACGGAAAGGGCGGCAACGGCTGATCAGGACCGATCTTCCCATGCGCTCCTGAACAGGGGCAGCAGGGGAATGGGATGCACGGGCTCGGCGTTGGCGCCGGAAAGGACTGTTACCCGAGGAGAGCCATGCCCGAGACGACCGCGACCAGCTCCGGCAAGACCCCTGTCGACTTCTGGTTCGACCCCCTGTGCCCCTGGGCCTGGATGACCTCCCGCTGGGTGCTGGAGGTGGAGAAGGTCCGGGACATCGAGATCCGCTGGCACATCATGAGCCTGGCCGTGCTGAACGAGGACAGGCTGGACGAGCTGCCCGAGGAGTACCGGGACATGCTCGCCACCAAGGCGTGGAAGCCGGTGCGCGTGGTGACCGCCGCGTGGCAGAAGCACGGCGCCGACGTGCTCGGCCCGCTGTACACCGCCCTGGGCACCCGTATCCACAACAACGACGAGGGCCCGACGATCGAGGCCATCGCCGGCGCCCTGGAGGAGGTCGGGCTGCCCGCCGACCTGCTCGACTACGCCGACCAGGAGAACTTCGAGTTCGACGCCGAGCTGCGCGCCTCCCACAAGGAGGGCATCGAGAAGGTCGGCCAGGACGTCGGCACGCCAGTCATCGCCGTCCCCGGCCCCGACGGCGAGCAGATCGCGTTCTTCGGCCCGGTCGTGACCCCCGCGCCCCAGGGCGAGGAGGCGGCCCGGCTGTGGGACGGCACCCTCGCGGTCGCCTCCGTGCCGGGCTTCTACGAGATCAAGCGCACCCGGACCAAGGGCCCGGACTTCAGCAACCTCTGAGTCTCAGGCGTCGTCCGGCGGGGGGAGGTTGCCGCCGTCCTTCCAGTTGAGGCTGCGCTGATACCGAAGGCAACCTTCCGCCGTGCAGCGGACATAGGCCTCGGGCGGGAAGTCCGGCTTCTTTTTCCGTACGAACGCCTTCTCCTCGTCGCTGAGCGGGCGGAACGCCTGGAGCGGTCCGCCGCAGTTCGGGCACCGCTTGAACTCCATGTGCGCCCCCTGACCGAAGTCCCGCCTTCGACGGACGGGTGCCCCAGTGTCGGCCAGGCTCCTTTGCCCGCACCAGCCCCGAACAGGACAGGCCCTGTGAGTAACTTCCTCGCAGGGCCTGTCCGTTCATCCCTAGCAAAAGGAAGGCCCCCACGGGTGCACCGCGGGGGCCTTTCGAGGATGTCGGCCTTCGCGGCCAGGGCTCAGGCCCGGGCCCGCACCCGCTGCCGCACATACCCGACCGCCGCCAGGAACAGCGTCATCGCGCCCGTGGAGTACAGCTGCACCCTGGTGTCCGTCTCCCGGGCCATCAGTACGAAGATCGCCGCCATGCCCGCCAGCGCCACCCAGGTCAGCACCGGGAACGCCCACATCCGTACGACCAGCTTCTCGGGGGCCTCGCGCTCCACGCGGCGGCGCAGCAGCAGCTGGGAGACCGCGATGAAGATCCAGACGACCAGGATGACCGCGCCGATCATGTTCAGCAGCCAGGGGAAGACGTCGTCCGGTCGCCAGTAGCTGAGCAGCACGCACACGAACCCGAACACGCAGGACACGAGGACGGCGACGCGCGGGACCCCGCCCGACACCCGGCCCAGCGCCTTCGGGCCCTGGCCGCGCCGGACCAGCGAGTACGCGATGCGCGAGGAGCCGTAGATGTTGGCGTTCATCGCCGACAGAAGGGCCACCAGGACCACCACGTTCATCAGCTGCCCGGCGCCAGGGATGCCGAGGTGGTCGAGGGCCGCGACGTACGGGCCCTTCTCGACGACCTCCTTCGAGTCCCACGGGACGAGCGTGACGACGACCGCCATCGAGCCGATGTAGAACACCGCGATGCGCCACATCGCCGTGCGGACGGCGCTCGCCACGCCCCGCACCGGGTTCTCCGACTCGGCGGCCGCGATGGTGATGGTCTCCAGGCCGCCGTACGCGAACACCGAGGCGAGCAGGCCGACGACGAGGCCCTCGCTGCCGCCCGGCAGGAAGTCGGTCAGGTTCGAGGCGCCGGGGGAGTCCGTGCCCGGCAGCACCCCGGCGATGGCCAGCACGCCCAGGATCAGGAACAGGGAGATCGCGCCGACCTTCAGCGCGGCGAACCAGAACTCGAACTCGCCGAAATTCTTCACGGCGGTCAGGTTCGCGCCGCAGAACACCACCATGAACAGCGCGACCCACGCCCACTCGGGCGTGCCGGGCAGCCAGCCGTGGACGATGTGCGCGGCGCCGATGCCCTCCAGGCCGACCGCCGTGCACAGCAGCACCCAGAAGGACCAGCCCGCGGTGAACCCGGCCCACGGCCCGATCGCCCGCTCGGCGTGCGCCGAGAATGAGCCCGACGACGGGTACGCGGCGGACATCTCGCCGAGCATCCGCATCACCAGCATGACCAGCAGGCCGGAGACGGCGTACGCGACGACGATCGAGGGACCGGCGGCGGCGATGCCCGCCCCGGAGCCCACGAACAGGCCCGCGCCGATGACCCCGCCGAGGGCGATCATCGACAGATGGCGCTGCTTGAGGCCGTGGGCGAGGGCGACGCCGTCGTGCTGGTCCTGCTGTGGTGGTGTCTCGACTGTGGTGCTGCTGGGCATGTGCGTGGCTCGTCCCGTCCGGCAGGTGGGCAAAATCGCCCACAGTGTGGGCGGCCTGTCCGTTCTCACGGAGAGACCGCCCGTAATCCGGACAGTCGCCGCACGGACGGTGAGGAACCGATTACGCCGCGACAGGCGTGTAGTGACTCCGTGCGGTGAAGACTCGACACCTCCACCACACCGGAGGTCTTCGCCATGATCAAGCCCCGGCAAGTGTCAACGACGCTCGTGATCAATACACCTAGATACGGGTGACCGTCCCGCAGCCATCCACGCGGTTCGGGTCCAGGGTGCGGCTGCGGTCGTAGGGGTCGACGGCGGAACCGGAGGGCGTGGGGCCGGTGGGGGCATCGGAGGCGAACTGGGGGTGGAAGAAGCCGTCGTTGATGTCGCAGGCGGAGTTGCCGACGTCCTGGTCGTAGTGCCGAACGCTGATCTTCCCCGGTGTGACCCGGTAGCGGTTCGGGTCATACAGCTGGACGTCGAGCAGGCGGCGTACGACGGTCCGCGCCACCTCGGTCGCCCCGTCCCGCGTCTTCACCAGCGGGTAGACGAAGGTGTAGTCGGCATGCACGACGACCGAGCCGTCCTTGCCGGCCTCGAACGTCATCCGCCCGCGCGTCTTGACCACGTCACCGACGAGTCGTGTCTCGTCGGGATCGAAGCGGCTGAACATCGTCAGGGGATCGTGGCGCTCGTCGGGCTTGCTCAGCGACGTGTCGAGCAGCTCGACCAGCTCTGTCTGCCGGGGCTCGATCACGCCGAGCGCGGCCTCGGGGCGCGCGCCGCGCAGCGTGGCCGGGTCGAGGTTGGCGTCGACCAGCAACTCCCTGGTCTGCCGCAGAGCTTCCCCCACCTGCGCCTTCGAGAACACGCCGACCGCGGTCGCCTTCGGCGGTACGATGCCGGCCGCGCCGTCGGCGTACCGCTTGGCCGGTGAGCCGGCGAACGGGTCGGCGAGGGTGGGGGTGCCCGGGGCCATCGTGGACGGCGGTGCGGTGGGGCGGCCGGTTTCGGCGGGCAGCGCGGAGGCGGCGACGGGGTCGTCCGAGGGGCCGGATCCCAAGGGATCCCCGGGCAGCAGCGACGGCTTCACCGCGACCAGCACGACCGCGATCGCGACGGGAATACCGATGATCGCCCACATCCGCCGACGCCGTGTGGCACGCCCGTTCATCTCCTGCGAGGCGGGCCCGGTGCGCCACCCGTCGGGCAGCTCCCCCCGCTCCTCCTGCTGCCGCAGCCGCGCGGTGACCATACGCGCCCGCGCGGACGGTTCCTTCGGCGCTGAGTCCAGGGCCTCCCGCTCCGTATCCCGGAGGAACTTCTCCCACTCCTCGTCGGATATGGGCGACTCGTCGGACGGCTGTCTGGCCATGCTGATACTGCCCCCTCGTATGCACACCACCGGACCAGCCGAGACTTCCCCGCCCGCTGGTCCCCCCAGTGACCACGTCCCCCCGCCGGGCAGGGGCTGACGCACCGACGCAATTCTAGATGCGCCATGGGCATGCCCGAACGGGCGCTTGCCGCCGCCTCCGGCGGAGGTCGGCTGCTCCATGTGCACGTGCGGCCGGCCCACGCCGTTCGAGCGGCGGGGCGCGTCCGCCCCGCGGATCAGCCCGAGTTCGGCGAACCGGGCACAGAAGTCGGTCACGGACACCAGGGACAGCCCGGTCAGCCGGGCGATGGTGCTGCGCGCCACCGGCCCGTGCTCCAGCACGGAGCGCACGACGACACTGGCGTTGGTCCGCCGCCGGTCACGGTCGGCGGCGCGGGGCGCGGGGGAGGTGAGCAGGGGTGCCGCGGTACGGGGCATGGGGAACTTCCTCGGGAACGGGTCCGACACTGCACCGTCTTGAAAGATGGAGGCGCACACCGGATCCGTACCGCTGTCACCTCACATCGGGAGGCGACAGGTGGCCGTGCCCTGGCGTCGCAGGTCGACATAGCGACGCAACGTGAAGTTCCGGGCCTGGGCAACCATGCGTTCGAAGCCAGCAAAACGGCCGCGCGCTGCCCAGACGGCGACCGACGGGCGAGACGCCGACGCCTGTTTGGTGAAACCCCACAGGCGCGCCGCGGAGTCCCTCCGTACGCCACACCACTCCATCTCAGTGACCGGCATCACCCCGTACCGGGTGTAAGGGACACCCTTTGTGTGAAGCCCACCAAGCCGCTGCTCCACCCTTTGTCGAGCGCTGACGGTGATCGGCTCGAGGGCGCTGGGATAGCGTCACCGTGTCCCGATCTGCCCGAACCAGCGGAGTCCCCATGAGCACCGCCACCGCCACCGCCCGCCCCGGCGAGGTCCTCGCCGACCTCCTGCCCGCCTCCCGCGTGCGCGATGTCGCCCTCGTGCTCGGCGGAGCCGCGCTCACCGGCCTCGCGGCCCAGCTCTCCGTCCCGGTGCCCGGCTCCCCGGTCCCGGTGACCGGTCAGACCTTCGCCGCGCTGCTCGTCGGCACGACGCTCGGGGCCCGCCGCGGCTTCCTCTCCCTCGCCCTGTATGCGCTCGCGGGCATCGCCGGCGTGCCGTGGTTCGCGGGTACCGGCTCCGGCTCGGCGGCCCCCTCCTTCGGCTACATCCTCGGCATGATCCTCGCGTCCACCGTCGTGGGCGCCCTGGCCCGCCGCGGCGCCGACCGCTCCGTGCTGCGCATGGCGGGCACGATGGTGCTGGGCGAGGCGATCATCTACGCCGTGGGCGTCCCCTACCTCGCCGTCGCCGCCGACCTGTCCGCGTCCGCCGCGATCGCGGCCGGCCTGACCCCGTTCCTGATCGGCGACGCCCTCAAGGCCGCTCTGGCGATGGGCGCGCTGCCCACGGCCTGGAAGTTCGCCGACAAGCGCTGACGGCGCGGTTCCTGCGGAAGAGGCTCACCGGGTCGTACCGAAAGGTATGTCCGGCGAGCCTCTTCCGCGTTCTGGTCAATGCCCCTGCTGTGGCCGCCTCTGGGACCACCACACCCCGGCCGCGCCCACCGCGACGAGCGCGGCACCGGCCGTCCCGAGCGGCAGCACGTCGCGCCCCACGCCGGTCTTGGGCAATTGGTCGCCGCCCGGTGACACGGGCTTGCTGTCGGTGCCGAGGAGCAGCGGGGTGGCCGGGGCGTTCGGCGGCACTCCACGCGGTGGCGTTCGACGAGAGCAAGCCGCCAGGAACTGGTCGCCAAGTCCTCCAACGCGCGCGGCAACCTGATCGGCTTCGACGCGAAGGGGAAGTCGTACCAGGTCAACACCTGGTACCAGCCGGAGATCGAGACGACGGCGCGGGCCACGTACGACAAAGTGGAGAAGAGCTTCACCGTCCTGTGAACGGTGAAGCTCTTCCGGACGGGAGACCGACGGGATCAGCCGACGGAAACCTTGTCGTGCGGCTCGTCTGCCGCGACGGCCGCCGCGACCGGACGCCCGCCGCGGATCTTCTCCTTCACCACGGCGATCACGATCACCACGGCGGCGACGAGGAGGGACAGCAGCACGGTCGTACGGCCGCTGCTCTCACCCTCCGTGTCGGTCAGCATGTAGCCGAGGACGAAGACGATCAGCGCGGCCGTGGCCCAGGTCAGGTACGGGTACAGCCACATCTTCACGACCAGCTTCTCCGGCGCCTCGCGCTGGATGATCTTCCGCATGCGCAGCTGCGAGAAGCAGATGACCAGCCACACGAACAGGGCGACCGCACCACTGGAGTTGACCAGGAAGAGGAAGACCGAGTCCGGGAACTTGTAGTTGAAGAAGACGGCGACGAAGCCGAAGAGTACGGAGGCGATGATCGCCGCCATCGGCACACCACGCGAGGTGGTCTTGGCGAACGCCTTGGGCGCGTCACCGCGCTGGCCGAGCGAGAAGGCCATGCGGGAGGCGGTGTAGAGGCCGGAGTTGAGACAGGACAGCACCGAGGTCAGCACGATGAAGTTCATGATCTCGCCGGCGTGCGCGATGCCGAGGGAGTCGAGGGCGGCGACGTACGAGCCCTTCTCCTTGATCGCGGGGTCGTTCCACGGCAGCAGTGAGACGACCACGAGGATCGAGCCGAGGTAGAAGACACCGATACGCCAGATGATGCTGTTGGTCGACTTGGTGACGGCTCGCTGCGGGTTCTCCGACTCACCGGCGGCCAGGGTCGCGATCTCGCTGCCCATGAAGGAGAAGACGACGAGCAGCACACCGGTGAGGATGGTGCCGGGCCCGTTGGGCAGGAAGCCGCCGTGGTCGGTGAGGTTGCCGAAGGTCGCCTTGTCCGCGTGCACGCCCGGCAGGACGCCGAAGATGGCCAGCAGGCCGATGACGATGAACGCGCCGATCGCGACGACCTTGATCCCGGCGAACCAGAACTCGAACTCTCCGTAGGAGCCGACGGAGACGAGGTTGGTGGCGGTGAGCACCACCATCACGATGAGCGCCCAGCCCCACTGCGGTACGGCGGGAATCCACCCTTCGAGGATCTTGGCACCGGCGGTGGCCTCCACGGCCAGCACGACGACCCAGAAGAACCAGTACAGCCAGCCGATGGAGAACCCGGCCCAGCGGCCGAGGGCACGGTCGGCGTGCGCGGAGAAGGAGCCGGAGGTCGGATTGGCGGCGGACATCTCGCCGAGCATGCGCATCACGAGGACGACGAGCGTGCCGACGAGGGCGTACGACAGGAGGATGCCGGGGCCGGCGGTCGCGATGCCGGTACTGGAGCCGACGAAGAGTCCAGCGCCGATCACACCGCCGATGGCGATCATCGACAGATGTCGGTTCTTGAGGCCTGCCTGAAGTCCGGAACCAGGGGTCATGGACGGATTTCCTTTGCGCCGGTGGAGCGGTTTCCCGTACGGCGGGGACGTCGATGTGGCGACGGCGGTACGGGACCTCGTACGAAGTTCATCTGAGCGGTGTACTAGTCGGTCCAGTGAATCTGAGGCGAACGAATTCGGGAACCTTTGAATCCGTATTGTTACTTGAGATTTCCTTGAGGTTCTATGGCCTGACTCACAATTTCCCTTTGCGTCCTCGTCCGGGCACCCGAAGCTGCTGCCCCGAATCAGCCGTGCCACACTCGTCACATGCGCGTGTACCTCGGCTCCGACCATGCGGGCTTCGAACTCAAGAACCACCTCGTCGAATGGCTGAAGGCGGCGGGTCACGACCCGGTCGACTGCGGCCCCCTGATCTACGACGCCCAGGACGACTACCCGGCCTTCTGCCTCCGCGCCGCCGAGCGCACGGCCGCCGACCCCGAGTCCCTCGGCATCGTCATCGGCGGCTCCGGCAACGGGGAGCAGATCGCCGCGAACAAGGTCAAGGGTGTGCGGGCGGCTCTCGCCTGGAGCGAGGAGACGGCGTCGCTGGGCCGCCAGCACAACAACGCCAACGTCGTCGCGGTGGGCGCGCGCATGCACTCGACGGAGGAGGCGACGAAGTTCGTCGAGACCTTCCTGAACACCCCGTTCTCAGGTGACGAGCGCCACATCCGCCGCATCAACATGCTGACGACCTACGAAACGACATACGAACTCCCCCCGATCCCCGCGCACCACCCCCAGCAGGGCTGACGACCCCGGGCGAAACCCCGGCCCAATGCTCCGGGAGGCCCCGGCTATGAACGAGCGCCGACGCCGACGCCCCGGTGGTGAACCTCAGCTGTGAGCGTGGGTGAATCCGGCGGGGCGGAGGCGAGCGCCGGGGTTCTCAGAACGCGAGCCATAGGGCCGGAGCTGAGCCGGGGCGCGCGGATCGGCGCGTGCGGATCGGCGCGTGCGGGGCAGGGCTGAGCCGACGGGCGGACAGCGAGGCCCGACGGGCGCTGGACGAAGGCGGCAGGTGCAGGGGCGGAGCCCCGAGAGGGGTGCAGGGGACGCAGTCCCCGCCCGGGTCCGGGGCGGAGCCCCGGGGGTACGGAACCCCCTGGCCCCGAGTCGGGTGGGCGGGGGAAAGGGTCTGGGGCGGAGCCCCGAGAGGGGTGCAGGGGACGCAGTCCCCGCTGGGGTTCGGGGCGGAGCCCCGGGGTACGGGACCCATCCAGCCCACCGAGTCGGGTGGGCGGGTGGGCGGAGACGGGGTCTGGGGCGGAGCCCCAGGCGTGCGGGTGACTCCCTGGTCCATCTGGTCGGGGGCGGGCAATGCCGTTGCTTGAGGATGGCAAGCAGTTCCCCGTGACGCCGGGGCAGTGCGGTCGTTGGACCCGGTATGCATCCGTGGGTGGGGTTATCCGA
>NZ_JBIAQV010000011.1:0-236638 GCF_042889305.1 Streptomyces sp. NPDC002619
GAACCGCGTCATCACCGACCTCGGCGTCCTCGACATCACCGACCACGGACTGCACCTCGTCGAATGCGCACCCGGCGTGAGCACCACGGAGATCACCGCGAAGACGGCCGCGAAGATCCATGTGAAGGTCACGCCGTGAAGACCGTGTACATCGTCGATGCCGTCCGCACCCCGGTCGGCCGCTACAACGGCGGCCTGGCAGCCGTACGGCAGGCCTCGCCCTCCTCCTCGAACGCCAGGAGACCCTCATGACTCTCACCCAGCAGGACATCGACCAGGAGATCGCGGCCGAGCACGCCGGCTATGAGAAGCGGGTCGCCGACGGGGCGCCCGCGGAGCACCATCCGCGCCGCGGCTACGCGCCGTACCGCTCCTCCGTGCTCCGGCACCCGAAGCGGCCGCCGGTCACCATCGACGTGACCAAGGACCCGGAGCTGGTGGAGCTGCACTCCCCCGCCTTCGGAGAGCGGGACGTCACCGAGATCGACAACGACCTCACCCGGCAGCACACGGGGGAGCCGATCGGTGAGCGCATCACCGTGTCAGGGCGGCTCCTCGACCGCGCCGGACGGCCGGTCCGCGGTCAGCTGATCGAGATCTGGCAGGCCAACTCGGCCGGCCGGTACGCCCACCAGCGCGAACAGCACGACGCGCCGCTCGACCCGAACTTCACGGGGGTCGGGCGCACGCTCACCGACGACTACGGCTTCTACCGTTTCACCACGATCCAGCCGGGGCCGTACCCATGGCGCAACCACCTCAACGCCTGGCGCCCGGCGCACATCCACTTCTCCTTCTTCGGTACGGCGTTCACCCAGCGGCTGGTGACGCAGATGTACTTCCCGAACGACCCGCTGTTCCCGTACGACCCGATCCTGCAGTCCGTGACGGACGACGCGGCGCGGCAGCGGCTGGTGGCGACGTACGACCACAGTCTGTCGGTGCCGGAGTTCTCGCTCGGCTACCACTGGGACGTCGTGCTGGACGGACCGCACGCCACCTGGCTCGAAGAAGGGCGCTGACCTGCCATGACGAAGATCGACACGAGCAGGCCCGAGAACGTGCTGCCCACCCCCTCGCACACGGTCGGCCCCTTCTACGGGTACGCGCTGCCCTTCCCCGGCGGCGGTGACATCGCGCCGGTCGGGCATCCGGACACGATCACCGTGCGCGGGTATGTGTACGACGGCGAGGGCAAGCCCCTGCCGGACGCCTTCGTGGAGGTGTGGGGACCGGACCCGGACGGCAATGTGCCGCGGGTCGACGGGTCGATGCGGCGCGACCCGGCCACCGGCGGCCATCTCGGCCGCAACGGCGTGGAGTTCACCGGCTGGGGCCGCGTGCAGACGGATGCCGACGGGCACTGGTACGCGCGCACGTTGCGGCCCGGCGCGCTCGGGCGAAGCGCCCCGTACCTCAGCGTGTGCGTGTTCGCGCGGGGACTGCTCATGCATCTGTTCACCCGGGTCTATCTGCCGGGCGACGACGCCGCCCTCGCCGCCGATCCGCTGCTGACGCGGATCGACGCGGAGCGGCGCGGCACGCTGATCGCCGGCGACGAGGGCCGGGGGACGTACCGTTTCGACATCCGCCTTCAGGGCGAGGGCGAGACGGTCTTCCTGGAGTTTCAGTGACGAACGCCGACGACGGTTCCGACATCGGTCTGCTCGCACCCGGGTGGGCCGGTTCCCCGGCGGCGTCCGCGACGAGCGATGCCGCGTATCTGCGCGCGCTGCTCGACGCGGAGGCCGCGCTCACCCGAGCGCAGGCCGCGCTGGGACTGGCCCCGGCGGAGGCAGCGGCGGCGGTGGACGAGGCGGCCGACCCGGGCGTTTTCGGCCTCCGCTCCCTCGCGACACGCGCCCGCGCGGGCGGGAACCCGGTCATTCCCCTGGTCGCCGAGCTGACGACGGCGGTGGGCGAGGAGTACGGCCCGTACGTCCACCGGGGCGCGACCAGCCAGGACATCATGGACACGGCGACGATGCTGGTCGCCGCACGCACCCTGGACCTCGTGCTTGCCGATCTCGCCCGCACCCAGCGGGCGTTGGCCCGACTGGCGGCGGACCACCGGGACACGGCGATGCCGGGGCGGACGCTCACCCAGCACGCCGTACCGACGACGTTCGGGCTGAAGGCGGCCGGGTGGCGGTCGCTGGTGCTCGACGCACGGGACCGCGTATCGGCCGTCCGGAACGGGCTTCCGGTCCAACTCGGGGGTTCGGCCGGGACGTTGGCGGCGTTCTCCGCGTACGGCGCCGAGGACGCGACCGCGCTCCCGGCCGCGTACGCGCGTGAACTCGACCTCCGGGCACCGCTGTTGCCCTGGCACACCCTACGCACGCCCATCACGGACCTCGCCGGGTGTCTCGCCTTCGCGGCAGGGTCGCTGGGCAAGGTCGCGGTGGACGTCCTCACCCTCTCCCGCACCGAGATCGCCGAGGTGAGCGAGGGCAGTGACGGGGGGTCGTCGGCCATGCCGCACAAGGCGAATCCCGTACGGTCCACGCTCATCGCGGCCGCCGCACGGCAGGCTCCGCAGCTCGCCGCCACGCTGTACGGGTCACTCGTGGCCGAGGACGAGCGCCCGGCCGGGGCCTGGCACGCCGAGTGGGAGCCGCTGCGCGACCTGCTGCGACTGGTGGGCGGCGCGGCGCGGGACGCCGTGGAGCTGACCGAGGGACTGCGGGTGCATCCGGAGGCCATGCGCCAACACCTGGACCTCACCCACGGGTTGATCGTCTCGGAGCGACTGTCCGCCGAGCTGGCACCGGTCCTCGGCCGGGCTCGCGCGAAGGAACTGCTCACCGCGATCGCCCGCCGGACCCACACCGAGGACCGTACCCTGACCGAACTCCTTGCCGAAGAGCCAGAGTTGAAGGACGTCGACCTCGACGAGCTCACCGACCCCGCCCGTTACACCGGCTCCGCCGGATCCCTCACCGATCGTGCTCTGGAGCGACACTGATCATGAAACTCCTCAACCACCGTGCCGAGGGCCCCGCTTCCGCTCCCGCGCTGCTGCTCGGGCCCTCGCTCGGCACGTCGTACGCCCTCTGGGACGCGGTCGCGCCCGAGTTGTCCACCGCCCACCGGGTGGTCCGCTGGGATCTTCCGGGACACGGCGGTTCGGCGGCGGATCTGATCGGGGCGGGGGCGACCGTCGGCGATCTGGCGGACCTGGTGCTGGCGCTCGCCGACTCCCTCGGCATCGAGCGGTTCGCGTACGCGGGTGTGTCGCTGGGCGGCGCGGTGGGGCTGCACCTCGCCGTGCACCACCCGGAGCGGCTGGAGTCCCTGGCTGTCCTGTGCTCCTCCGCCCACTTCAACGGGGAGAAACCGTGGCGCGAGCGGGCCGAGAGGGTCCGCCGGGAAGGCCTGGAGTGGCTGGTGGAGAGCGCCGACGCGCGCTGGTTCACCCCCGGCTTCACGGTGCCCCGGCTGGTCCAGGACCAACGGGAGGCCGACCCGGAGGCGTACGCCGCCTGCTGCGACGCACTGGCCGCGTTCGACCTGCGCGACCGGCTGGCCGGAATCACCGTACCGACACTGCTCGTCGCGGGCCGGCAGGATCCCGCGACGCCGCCCGCGCATCTGCGGGAGATCGCGGACGCGGTGCCGCACGCCGCGCTCGTCGAGATCCCCGGCGCCTCGCACCTGGCGCCCGCGCAGTGTCCGGAGGCCGTACTGACCGCGCTGCGCACGCAGCTCGACGGGGGCGCCAAGCGGGGCATGGTGGTACGCCGGGAGGTGCTCGGCGACGCCCATGTGGACCGGGCGCAGGCCCGGCAGACCCCCTTCACCGCCCGTTTCCAGGACTTCATCTCCCGCTACGCGTGGGGCGAGATCTGGACCGACCCGACGCTCACGCGCCGCGAGCGCAGCATGATCACGTTGACCGCACTGGTCGCGCACGGCCACCACGAGGAGCTGGCGTTGCATGTGCGGGCGGCGCGGCGCAACGGGCTCACGCCGGAGGAGATCGGCGCGGTGCTGCTGCAGACGGCCGTGTACTGCGGGGTCCCGGCGGCCAACTCGGCGTTCGCCACGGCCCAGCGGGTCCTCGCCGAGGAGGACGCCGCCGGAGAGTGATCCTGCCGGTCGTAGCTTCAGCGGCACCAGGCTGCCGGCGCCGGGTCGTGCCTAGGCTGGGGGCATGTCCACTGTTCTGATCACGGGCGCCACCTCCGGACTCGGCCGGTACGTCGCCTTCGAGCTGGTCCGCTCCGGTCATGTCGTCCTCGCACACGGCCGTGACCCGGTGCGGACCGAGCGGCTCGTCGACGAGCTGCGCACCGAGGGCGAGGCGGAGGGGTTCGTCGCCGACCTGGCCTCGCTCGCTCAGGTGCGGGAGCTGGGCGCCCGGGTCGCCGAGGCGCGTCCCGAGCTCGATGTGCTGATCAACAACGCGGGTGTGGGCGGCGGTTCGCCGGGCTCGGGCCGCGAGCTGAGCGCGGACGGGCACGAGCTGCGGCTCGCGGTGAACTACCTGGCGCCGGTCGCGCTGACCGGGGCCCTGCTGCCAGTGCTGCGCGGCAACGCACCGGCCCGGATCGTCAACGTGGGCTCGGCCGGACAGGAGCCGCTCGACTTCGCCGACCCCGAGCTGACCGGGGGCTACAGCGGTGTGTCGGCGTACTGCCGCAGCAAGTTCGCGCTGGCCGCGCACACGTTCTCGCTGGCCGAGGAGCTGACGGGCAGCGGTGTGGCGGTCAATGTGCTGCACCCGGCGACCTACATGGACACGGCGATGGTCCGCGACAGCGGGATCAGCCCGTGGAACTCGGTCGCCGACGGCGCGCCGGGCGTCCTGATGCTGGCCACGCGCGAGTCGGGCACGGGCGGCTACTTCGACGGCACCCGCCCGGCCCGCGCGCACGAGGCGACGTACGACCCAGAGGTGCGCAAGCGGCTGACGGCGGTGACCGAGCAGCTGCTGAACATGTGAGGCCGACCGGTCGTAGCCGTCGGTCCGGTCGGTTCGGTTCCGGTCAGTCCACCCCGCGCCAGGTGTCCAGTGCTTCCCTGGCCCTGGCCACCAGGCCGTCGGCGCCGCAGGAACTGGCCAGCGCCATGCCCCGGTTGAGTTCGGCGATGGAGCGGGACGCAATGCCGTACTCGACGCGGGCCGCCGCGTGTTCGTACTGGCAGGGCGAGGCCTCCAGATGGGCCACGGCCTGGGCGGCGAGGCGCACCGCGCGCTGACCGGTCTCCAGGGCGGCCGCGCAGCGCAGGGCCTCGCCGATGGCGGTGTCCGTGCCGAACCGCTCGGTCTGGCGGCGCGCGTCGCCGGCGAGCTGGGCGGCCCGGGACGGGTCCGTCGCGGCGAGGGCGAGGGCCAGGTCGACGGCCCAGGGCGCGAGCATCGGGTTGTGGCCGCCGCGGGCGACCGCCGTCTTCTCGGCGGCCTCGAGTTCGTTCACGCCCTCCTCGGTACGGCCGACGGCGAGCAGAAGCCGGCCGCGCACCGAGCGGGTGTCGGGCAGCACGATCGTCGACGGGTAGGGCGGGTGGAAGCCGTACTGCTCGGCGACGGACCAGGCCTCGTCGACATGGCCGCGGGCGAGCAGTGTGTCGACGAGTCCGCAGGTCGCCGACCAGTACAGGGGCAGTCCGCGGCCGACCCGCTCGGCCAGTCGCAGCGACTCGCGCAGGACGGTCTCGGCGTCCCTGAGGCGGCCCTGCCTACGGTAGGCGAGGCCGAGGTAGGCGTTGGCCAGGGCGAGGTGCCCGCCGCTCCAGCCCGCGCGGGTGTAGACGCGCAGGGCTTCGGAGAAGAGGCTCTCGGCGCGGTCGAGGCGGTCGGTGTAGGCGTACGAGCTGCCCAGCATCATCAGCAGTTCCAGGCCCCACTCGGTGTCGGTCCAGCTGAGCCCGGGCGCGAGACGGCCGTTGACGAGGGCGCGGTCGCACAGTTCGACGACCTCCTCGGCGCTCTCGCCGTGGGCCATGGCCTCGAAGCCGCGCAGGATGAGCAGGGCACGCTCGGAGTTGTCGCGGCCGGTACAGGTCGCGGCGAGGTCGGCGAGACGTTCGGAGCGGCCCGGGGTGAGGCTCTCGCCGCGGATGCCCTCCCACATGTAGTGCACGGCCTGCAACCGCATCCGGGCGGGGCCGGGTTCGCGCCGGGCCGCCTCCGCCTCGACGGTGCGGACGGCCTCCTCGAGCTGGTCGTTGTGGATCAGGGCCTGGGAGAGGCGGAAGACCGCGTCGACGCGCTGGTCCCCGGTGAGGCCCGGCATGCCGAGCGCGCTCTGCAGATGGTCGATGGTGACGGCGGGCGCGGTCAGCAGGGTGGCGCAGCCGAGTTCGTAGAGCACGCGCGCGTGGACGTCGGGAAGGGGCGGCTCCAGCAGGGCTCGCTCCAGACAGCGGCGGGCCGCGTCGGGCGCGCCGACGGCCAGATGTTCCCGGGCGGCCTCGCGCAGCTGCTCGACGAGTTCCTCGTCGTCGTCCGGGTGGACCTGCAGGAGGTGCCGGGAGGCCGCGGCGGCACCGCGCCCGAACTCGGTGACGACCTGGGCCGCGATGCCGTGCATGGCGGTGCAGAGGGCTTCAGGGATGGAGTTGTAGACGGCGGAGGCGATGAGCGGGTGGACGAACTCCAGGTCGCCGTCCCCGGAACGGACGGAGGGGTCCGGTTCGGTCAGGATGCGGGCGGTGCACAGCAGTTCGGCGCAGCGCTGCGCGTCCTCGACGCTCATGGTCGCGAGCTGGGCGACCAGGTCCACCGTGATACCGCTGCCGAGGATGGCGGCGGCCCAGGCGAACCGGGTGGCGTCGATGCCGAGGCTCTCCAGGCGGGCGACGAGTCCGCCGCCGCGGGCGGAGCGGTTGAGGCGGCGCAGTTCGCCGGCGTGGGCCTCGACCGGGTCGAGCTCGCTGTCCTGCACCTTGGCGAGAAGTTCGACGGTCTCGTACGGGTTGCCGCCGGTGACGGCCCAGACCTCGCGGCAGAACGGGGCGTCGGCATGCCGGCCGAGCGTGGCGCGGGTGAGGCCGACGGTGGCGTCCGGGGTGAGCGCGCTCAGGTTGTTGACGGGGCAGCCCGCGGCGGCAGCCACCGCGTCGAGGTGACGGGCGCTCGCGCCGCTCACTTCTCCGGGCCGGCGCGCGACCACGACGAGGACGGACAGGTCGTCGAGGCGTTCGGTGAAGGCGGCGAGCCAGCGCAGGGTCTCCTGGTCGGCCCAGTGCGCGTCGTCGATCAGCAGCACGAGCGGCCACTCACGCTTGGCGAGGCGGCGTACGGCGGCGACGAGGCCGTCGCACACACCCTGCGGGTCGGCCTGCCGGTCGCCGGGGTCCGCTATGCCGAGCGCGGGGCCCGCGATGTCGTACCAGTCGCCGAGGTATTCGCGGGCCTCTTCGGGCATCAGGGACACCAGCGCGGGCTGCAGCAACTGCCGTACCACATTGAACGGTACGGACCTCAGGGTCTCGCCGCCTCGGGTGGACCACACCGTGCAACCGCGCCGTTCGGCGATACGACGGGTCTCGGCCAGGAGGGCGGTCTTGCCCAGTCCCGCCTCGGCCCGGAACACCAGGACGTTCCCGGAGGACGAGCGATCCGCGCACAGGAGGTCGAGTGTCTCCGTGACGGCGGCGATCTCGGCGTCGCGCTCCCACAGGGAAGTCGAAGCGGCCGCACGGGGCCGTACCTCCGTCATCCCGTTACCTCCCCAAGTCGCCCGAACGACGTACAGACCTCCGAGCGTAACCGTCCCGGCGGTCAAGTGGTGGCGGGACATGACAGCTCTTGCCTTGACGGGTGAACCGGGGTACAGGCGGGCGACGCGAACCGGCCACTACCAGCCACGGTGCAACGAACGGATCGTCAATAACCTTGAAAATCAAGCCGACTTTTTACGGTGGCGGGTCGAGAACGCGCCAACTGACGGCACGGATGCAACGGTGGAGGGGAGGACTGCGGGACGGGTTGGGGGCTGTCGCGATCCGCGCCGCGGGCGCCGGTACCGGCGGCGCTTTCGTGATGCCGCCGGCGGTCCGCCGGTGGTTGCGTGAGTTCTGCGGTACAGGGTTTTCCGGGGGCCTCTCATCCCGCTTTCACCGAGGTCTCTTACGGTGGGGGCATGACGCAGGTGACTCCTCCCGGGTGGTACCCCGACCCCGGGCAGACGAATGACGGTCCGCCCACCGAACGCTGGTGGGACGGCAAGGCATGGACGGAACAGACCCGCCCCGCCGGGTCGGCCGCCGTATGGGGTCCGCCGGCGCAGTCACAGCCCGACGCCGGGCCGTACCCGGCGTATCCCGGGTACCCGGCCTACCCCCCGCAGCCGCCGGCCGGTGCCCGGCGCGGTCTGCGGACCGGGATAGCCGTCGCGGTGGCGGCCGCGGTACTGGTGAGCATCGGAGTCGGTGTGTACGCCCTCTCCAACAGCGGTTCCGGCGACGACCGGGCCGGTTCACAGCAGGGGCCGGGCGGCGGAAGCGGGCCGGAGGGGCAGAACGGCGGTCCGTTCGGCGGGTCCGGGGGCTCCGACGGCGGCTCCGGTGGCTCCGACGGTCAGTCGCCCGCGCCCGGGCAGTCCGAGGCGCCGAAGGTCGAGGGTGGCGGCAGCGTGCCGGACCCGGTCAACGCGATCAGCCTGCCGGTGCCGGAGAGCTGGACCGGGCAGCAGCTGAGCGTGGGGGCGCAGGTGACGTCCGACCACTCCTACAAGTGCCCGGGCGACACCTCCAAGAGCTGCACCACGGGCGGCGCCTACTCGGCGCCCGCACTGGTGCTCGGCACCAAGGGCAGCACGGCCGAGGAGGTCGCCAAGGCGGACATCGCGGCCAACGCCAAAGAGTCGTACGGCGGCAAGAGCTACGGCAGTATCACCTCGCACGAGGTGCTGGCCTCCAAGGCCGTGACGGTGGCCGGGCAGAAGGGCTATCTGGTCCGCTGGAAGGCCGTCACCAGCAAGGGCGCCGACGGCTATGTCGAGTCGCTCGCCTTCCCCTCCCCCGCGAACCCCCGGCAGCTGGTCGTGGTCCGCTTCGGTGTCGACGTCGGCCAGCAAGCTTCGGTCATCGACGAGATCACCAAGGGCATCAAGGTGTCCTCCGGCGGGGGCAACGGGCAGAACGTCTGACGCCGTACCGCTCACGGCACAAAGGTCGGCCGGGCGGGGCGCCCCTCCGCTCAAAGGGAGCCCCACCCGGCCGGGTGGTGCGCCGCCCCCGTCCCCACGGTGCGGCGCCGGCAGGTCACCGTCCAGTCATCCCGTGGACGGCGGCCTGGGTCTCAGGTGAGGCCTAGTGCGGGCAGCACGGCGGCCTCCACGAAACAGACGAGATAGTCGGGGTCGGCGTACTCCCCGTCCACGATGGGCCGGGCGCGCACGATGCCGAAGATCTGCGCCGGGATGTACTCAAGGGCCGGATGGTCGGCAGCTACTTCACCGCGCTCCACTCCGCGCCTCAGGATCGACCGCAGCGCGTCGATCTCCGGCTCGACCAGGGCCTCGCGCAGCGCCCGCGCCAGGGCCTCGTCCTGGGTGACGGCATGGCCCAGCGCCTGCAGCAGGTTGGTGTCCTTCAGCGACCAGCGGCCCACCGCCCGCGCGGCCTCGCGCAGATCACCGGCGAGTGATCCGGTGTCGATGCCGGTGAGCCGCGACCGGCTCCGGGAGCGCAGGGCGGCCACGACGAACTGGGGCTTCGTCTTCCACTGCCGGTAGAGCGTGGACTTGCTGCAGCGCGTGCTGGCGGCGATGCCCTCCATGGTGACCGCTGCGTACCCGCATTCACGGATCTGTTCGAGCGCGGCGTCGAAGAACTCCTGCTCACGCTCGGGTGTGAGCTTGGAGCGGCGCGAGGCGGCGACCGACTTCGGTCCGTCCGCGGCCTGCGACGTCATCTGCTCTTCTCCTCACTCGTGGGCGGCCCGCTCGGGGTGCGCCCGAGGGCGGGTCGGAAACCAGCTTCCAGTGTGGCGTACGTCAATCGATACGCCAGTGTACCGGTACTCAAGCGTATCGGTACACTGACGTATCGGTACGGTGATGTATCGGTACGTCGCTGTATCGGTACAGAGACGTGTCGATGAGTTCGGGCCATGGTCCGGGTCTCAGAACGCACCACCACACGACGCACCAGCACACGCACCACCGTCAGCGAAGGGGCCGGGGGATGAACGCCCGAACCGAGCCTGCAGAAGCGGAGCCTGGCTCTATAGCCAGGCCCCCGCTCGTCCGAGAGTTCCTGCTCGTCGCGGGACTCTTCCTCGTCTACAAGCTCGGTCGGCAACTGGCCACGGGCCACACCGGCGAGGCCTTCCACAACGCCCACCGCGTGTGGGACCTGGAACGGGCCGTGCACCTTCCGGACGAGGTCTCCGTGCAGTCCGCGCTGCTGCACGGCAACGCCGCCGTCCAGCTGGCCAACACCTACTACGCGACCGTCCATTTCCCGGCCACCCTGGCCTTCCTGCTCTGGCTGTACCTGCGGCGGCCCGCGCACTACGTCTGGGCTCGCCGGGTCCTCGCCGCGGTCACCGCGACCGCCCTGATCCTGCCCTTCACGTTCCCGCTCGCCCCGCCGCGCATGCTGGCCGCGACCGGCCTGGTGGACACCGCCCGGCTGTACGGACCCTCGGTGTACGGCCCGCCGACCTCCGACCATCTCTCCAACCAGTACGCGGCGATGCCCTCGCTGCACTTCGGCTGGGCCCTGATGGTGGCGATCGGCCTGATCGTGGCGACCCGGTCACGGTGGCGCTGGCTGTGGCTGCTGCACCCGCTGGTCACACTGCTGGTGATCGTCGGCACCGCGAACCACTACTGGCTCGACGCGCTCGCCGCCACGGTCCTGCTCGGCATCGCCCTCGCCGTGATCCACCCGCCGCACCGTACGGCGAGCACGGCCGGGCGCGGCGCGCGCAGGCTCGTACCGAAGGAGCGGGTCCTGGTCGGAGCGGGCCGATGAGCGCCACCCTGGTCGCCGTCGCCCTGTCCCTGGTCTCGGCCGTCGCCTACGCGGCCGCGGCCGTGGCCCAGGAGCGGCTCGCCGCCCGCGACGTGGGCGCGGGCCTGCTGCGGCTGCTCGGCACCGGCGCGTGGTGGACGTCGGTCGCGCTGAACGCGGGCGCCGCGCTGCTGCACGTCGTGGCCCTGAAGTACGGTCCGCTGACCGTCGTCCAGCCGCTGGGCGCGCTCACCCTGGTCGCGGCGGTGCCGATGGGGGCGCGGATGGCCGGGCGGCGCGTCAGCCCGGTCGAGTGGCGGGGCACCGCCCTGACGCTGCTCGGCCTTGCCGCCCTGCTGGTCACCGCGTCCGGTCCGGCGCCCGACCGGGCGCTGTCCCTGGGCGAGGCACTGGCGGTCGCCGGTACGACCACTGCCCTGATCGGGCTGCTGTCCTGGCCCGGTGCGCGGCCGGGCCTCAGGCACGCGACGGCGTCCGGCTTCGCTTCGGGCGTGGCCTCGGCGCTGACCCAGACGGTGACGGTGGCGGCGACGGACCGCTCCGGTCCGGCGCTGAGTCTGGAGGTGGTCGTGGTCGCCGTACTGGTCGCCGCGTTCGCCACCGGCGGGCTGCTCCTGTCGCAGACGGCCTATCGCGGCGGCCTCGGCGGCCCGCTCGCGGTCGTGACACTGACGAACCCGGTCGCGGCCGCGGTGATCGGCCTCACGCTGCTCGGGCAGGGCCTTCAGGGGGGCGTGGCCGGCGTGCTGCTCGCACTCGCCGGGGCCGCGGTGGCGTCCTGGGGCGTGGTGCTGCTGACCCGGGTGGCGCCGCCCGCCCCGGAGCCCGACGCCGAGCACCCCGTGGCCGCGGTGCTCGCCCTGCAGGCCAGGACCGTGTCACCGGAATCCGTGGTGATGCCCCGGCAGCCGGATCCCGGGCGCCTCACGCCCCTGTAGCCCTGTACGCGCACACACGAAGGCGGCGGCCGACGCGTGCGGAACTTCGCACGCACCGGCCGCCGTTGCCCTGTGCCGTGTCGGCGCCGGGTCAGCCCAGGCCCCGGGAGTCCTGCTTGAGCGCGGTGTCGACGGTGAGGGCCGTCGCCACGACGAGGCTCAGCAGCGGCTCGGGGAGCTGGAAATGGATCTGCAGGACGTAGTTGTCCGCGGTCGTGAACAGCGTCTTGGCGAGGCCTTCCCAGGTCTTGGTGATCCGGGCGACCTCGTTGTCCGCGTGGTCGACGATCGCGAAGTTCCACGCCCGCCAGTTCTCCGCCTTGATCGCGCCGACCTGCTGGCCGTTCGCGTTCATCGCGAAGTTGATCTTTCCGATCATGTTCTGCTGGACGATCTCGCCCACCGGCGAACCGTCCGGACGGGTCACGATCACCCGCGACTTGAGGAACTTCGCGGGCCGGGTCAGCACCAACTGGGGCTGGCCGTAGGCGTCCCGGATCTCGAGCCTGTGCGTCATGAACTGGTCGAGGCTGGAAACGAAGCGCAGGACCTTCTTGAACGCGCTCTGCCCGACCTCGACGACCGAGCCGATCTCCCGGCCGCCCTGGTCCATGACCTTGTACTCGTTGGTCACCTCGATCAGCTTGGCCTTCTGGTTCACCACCAGGACCGGTTCGGTGAACAGCGTGCCGCCGCCGGCGCCGCCCGCGGTGACGCCGGCCTGCTGCTGCACCTGGCGCTGCACCCGCGGGTCGGCACCGGCCTGCTGCGGGACGGCCGCCTGCGGCTGAGCCGTCTGATGGGCAACCTGCTGGGCGGGGTTCGTGTGGTTGGTCCACTGCACGCCGTCCCAGTAACGGAGCGTCTGGGGTGCCCCGTGCGGATCCGGGTACCAGCCTGCAGGAGTGTTCGAATGTGTGGTCATCGGGGCACACTACCCTGCTGTGGCCGGTGCCTGACCAGCCCGTACGAGGCGCTGTTCATCGACCCGTCACTCCGTGGTGATCGCCGGGTCACTGACCCCGGGACGGCCGTTCTCGACATGTCCCGCGAACCGGCGCACGAACGCCGGGTCCGACTCGGACGTGACGGTCAGGTCGTACCAGCGCCCGCTCTCCGCGAGGTCCACGGTCTGCCGGACCGTCGCCCCGGCCCGCACCGTGACCGTGCGGGGCCGGCCGCCGTAGCCGTTGGCCAGCTTCAGCCTGACCGTGTCCGCGCCCTTGTTGGTGAAGGTGAGCTCGACGTCGTCGCCGGTGTGCCGGGCGGTGACCTCGGGTCCGGCGGCCTTGCCCGGGCCCTTGAAGACGCGCAGGAAGCCGTTGGGGCCGTGCACGGTGAGGTCGTACGAGCCGTTCGAGTACGCCGAGTTCCAGGTGTCGGAGACGGACTTGCCGGCCTCGGTGGTGTAGCTCCAGGGGCCGTCGGTGCGGTTGCCGGACGTGACGAGGAAGGCGGCACCCGCGTGCGCGCCGGAGGCGAAGGTGAGCGTGAACTTGCCGGCCGCGGTGTCGGCCGAACCGTTCACGGCCGGCGCGTACTTGAGCGGGCGGGTGGGCTTGTGGCCGCGCTCCTGCCGGGGCAGAACCGGTTTGGCGGGCGGGGCCGGCACATAGTCGGGGTGGCGGTCGTTGTCCTGCGGCTGGTAGCCGGCGGTGTCCGGCAGCGCGGCCGGCTTGGTGTCCTTGCGGGAGAAGTCGAACGCGGCGGTCAGGTCGCCGCAGACCGCGCGCCGCCAGGGCGAGATGTTCGGCTCGTGCACCCCGAAGCGGCTCTCCATGAACCGGATGATGGAGGTGTGGTCGAGGGTCTCGGAGCAGACGAAGCCGCCCTTGCTCCACGGGGAGACGACGAGCATCGGCACGCGCTGGCCCAGGCCGTAGGCGCCGGCCACATGGCCGGAGTCGCCCTTGAACAGGTCCGGTCCGGCGTCGACCGTCGACTTGCCCTGCGCGGCGGAGCCGGCCGGGAACGGCGGGACGAGGTGGTCGAAGAAGCCGTCGTTCTCGTCGTAAGTGATGAACAGGGCCGTCTTCGCCCACACCTCCGGGTTGGAGGTGAGCGCGTCGAGGACCTGCGAGATGTACCAGGCGCCGTAGTTGGCGGGCCAGTTGGGGTGCTCGGTGAAGGCCTCGGGGGCGGCGATCCAGGAGATCTGCGGCAGCTTGCCGCTCTTGACGTCGGCCTTGAGCTGGTCGAAGAAGCCCTCGCCCTTGCGGGCGTCGGTGCCGGTGCGGGCCTTGTCGTACAGCGGGTCGCCGGGCTGGGCGGTGCGGTACTGGTTGAAGTAGAGGAGCGAGTTGTCGCCGTAGTTGCCGCGGTAGGCGTCGCCGATCCAGCCCCAGCCGCCGTTCGCGTCGAGGCCGTCGCCGACGTCCTGGTAGATCTTCCAGGAGACCCCGGCCTTCTCCAGGCGCTCGGGGTAAGTCGTCCAGCCGTAGCCCACCTCGTCGTTGCCGAGGACCGGGCCGCCGCCCTTGCCGTCGTTGCCGGTGTAACCCGTCCACATGTAGTAGCGGTTCGGGTCGGTCGAGCCGATGAACGAGCAGTGGTAGGCGTCGCAGACCGTGAAGGAGTCGGCGAGCGCGTAGTGGAACGGGATGTCGTCGCGGGTCAGGTACGCCATCGTCGTGGCGCCCTTGGAGGGCACCCACTTGTCGTACTTGCCGTTGTTCACGGCCGCGTGTCCGTCGTTCCAGCCGTGCGGCAGGTCCTGGATGAACGCCAGGCCCAGGTCGTCGGCCTCGGGGTGGAAGGGCAGCAGGTCCTTGGTGCCGTCCGACTGGTACCAGACCGGCTTGCCGTCCGGGCGGGACACCGGGTGCGGGTCACCGAAGCCGCGGACGCCCTTGAGTGAGCCGAAGTAGTGGTCGAAGGAGCGGTTCTCCTGCATCAGGACGACGATGTGCTCGACGTCCTCGATCGAGCCCGTGCGGTGGTTCGCGGGCAGCGCGGCGGCACGCTGGATGCTGCTGGACAACGCGGTGAACGCCGTGGTGGCGCCCGCGAGTTGGAGGAATCTGCGCCGGTTGACTTCGGGCATGGTTGAGCAACCTCTCATCCTGGCGTGCGGGATGGCCGGAACGTGGCGGAATGCGCGCGGTGCGAGTGTTCCAAGGGCAGCGAACGTCAGGGAAGGGTCGGATGGCGCCCGTGTGAAAGCCGGAGGTACGTGTGACCAAGATCCGGCCAAACCGGGGTCACGGTGGATTTCCGGCCGGAATACGGCGTTTGGCCGCCGCAAGGCGCCGTCGAAGACGCTGAACGGGGCCAGCGGCCTCACCGTTGCCCCGACACCTGGTCCTGCGCGCCAATAGCCCCTCTGGCTGGTCCGCCGCCCAGGACCCCGTTGTGTGTCACACCCGCGACTTCCACGGCTGCACCAACCCGGCCCATCTCCGACTGGGAACCGCTGCCGAAAACCGAGCCGAGTGGTCGCTCCGGCGCCTCAACCCCCAAGGCCCACTCGCCGATGTACGTGGTGCTGCCGGACATACACGCGCCATCGCACAGGCGATTCGGGCCGGGCTCCGAGCAGGTGAACCCCCCGAGCTGATCGCGGGACTCCGCCCGCAAGAGGCAACACCGAGAATCGCTCGGGATCTGTCACTGACCCGCGATCGCGACAACGAGCAGGACGACCGAGAGCAGCACCACGAGGGCGCCCCCAACAATGAACACGCGTTCAGACCCCAGGCGTTCCCGCCCGTGGACGACAACATTTCGCGGGTCGGCCGGATCGTAGGAGACAAGTACGTTGCCGCCGTCAATGAGCGGCTGTCGCCGAGTGGGGGGAACGGGACAGACCACTTCCATCACCCTGTGGTCCTCCGTCACGAACTGGAGCAGCGGGCGTGGCGGGGGCGACTCCTCAGGAGTCTCTCCCGGGCGTCGCTTGACCAGCGCCTCGACACGCACGCCCGTCCTGGTCACACGCCGTGCCTGGCGCAGCCCATACGCCCCCGCGAGGACGGCCAACATGCCGCCGAACGCGGCGATCCCCGCGAGTACGGCCACGACCCCCACGTCCACGCCACGCCCCCGTTCCGGTGTTCGTCCCCACCTCGGCCGCCGTCGCCGACACCCTCACATTGTGGTCACACCAGCCCGGCCAGATCGTGGTTGAGCTCGACGACGTTGACGCGTTCCTGACCCAGGAAGCCCAGAACACGTCCCTGGACGTGCCGGGCTACCAGAGCCTTGACCTTGGCGGGGGCGAGGTGGCGGGCCTTCGCGACACGGGCCACCTGTTCGTAGGCGTACGCCGCGGAGACCGCCGGATCGAGCCCGGAGCCGCTGGCTGTGACGGCGTCTGCGGGGACGGACGAGGGTGGGACCCCGTCGAAGGCGGCGACGGCCGCTCGGCGGTCCCTGACGGTCTTGATCAGGTCGGTGTTGTTCGGTCCCAGGTTGGAGGCGCCGGAGCTCATGGGGTCGTAGCCGCCCGCGGACGGGCGGGGCTGGAACCACTTGGGGTCGGGGCGCAGCGGCTCCTGCGCGTCATTGGGATTCTTCTTCGGCAGGGCGAAGTTCTGGCCAATGAGGCTCGAAGCCACCGGCGTGCCGTTCGTCGTCAGCAGGGAGCCGTTGGCTTGGTGGGAGAGACCGGCCTGGGCAATGCCGGTGACGACCAGCGGATAGGCGATGCCGGTGATCACGGTGAACGCCAGCAGCATCCGCAGGGCCACCAGATGCTGCAGGAGTGCAGGGGGAAGGAGGGTACGCACGGGTGGGATCGCCTTCTGTCAGCGCAGGCCGGGGATGAACTGGATGAAGAGGTCGAGCAGCTTGATGCCCAGGAAGGGCAGTACCAGGCCGCCGAGCCCGTACATCCAGATGTTGCGGCTGAGCAGTTTCGCGGCGGAGGACGGCCGGTAGCGCACGCCCCGCAGCGCGAGCGGGATCAGCGCGATGATGATCAGCGCGTTGAAGACGATCGCGGAGGCGATCGCCGAGGTCGGGCTGTGGAGGCGCATGATGTTGAGCTTGTCGAGGCCGGGGTAGACGCTCGCGAACATCGCCGGAATGATCGCGAAGTATTTCGCGACGTCGTTGGCGATGGAGAAAGTCGTCAGCGCACCGCGCGTGATCAGCAGCTGCTTGCCGATCTCCACGATCTCGATCAGCTTGGTCGGGTTGGAGTCGAGGTCGACCATATTGCCGGCCTCCTTGGCGGCCGACGTACCGGTGTTCATCGCCACGCCGACGTCCGCCTGCGCGAGCGCCGGGGCGTCGTTGGTACCGTCTCCGGTCATCGCGACCAGCTTGCCGCCCTCCTGTTCACGCCGGATCAGCGCCATCTTGTCCTCGGGGGTAGCCTCGGCGAGGAAGTCGTCCACCCCTGCCTCCTGGGCGATGGCGCGGGCGGTGAGCGGATTGTCGCCGGTGATCATGACGGTCTTGATGCCCATCCGACGCAGCTCGTCGAACCGTTCCCGCATGCCTTCCTTGACGACGTCCTTGAGGTGGATCACCCCGAGGACGCGGGCGACGGGCGTGCCGCCGTGCCGGGTCACCTCGCCGACGACCAGCGGGGTGCCTCCGCTCGCGGAGATGCCGTCGACGATGCCACCGACCTCTGCCGTGGGGTGGCCGCCATTGTCACGGACCCAGCGCATCACTGCCGTCGCCGCGCCCTTGCGCAAAGACCGGTTCTCCTGAGGATCGTTGAGGTCCACACCGCTCATCCGGCTCTGCGCGGTGAAGGGTACGAACTGTGCCTGGGCCAGCTCTCCTTCGCTGCGCCCACGCAGGGCGTACTGCTGTTTGGCGAGGACGACGATCGAGCGGCCCTCGGGCGTCTCGTCGGCGATCGACGACAGTTGGGAGGCATCCGCGAGTTCCTCGACGCCCACCCCGTCCACGGGCAGGAATTCGGCGGCCTGGCGGTTGCCGAGCGTGATGGTGCCGGTCTTGTCGAGCAGGAGGGTGTTGACGTCGCCTGCGGCCTCCACCGCACGGCCGGACATCGCCAGGACGTTGCGCTGCACGAGCCGGTCCATGCCCGCGATGCCGATCGCCGACAACAACGCGCCGATCGTCGTCGGGATCAAGGCCACGACCAGCGCGACGAGGATGACGATGGTCTGCTCGGCCCCCGCGAAGACGGCGAAGGGCTGCAGGGTCACCACCGCGATCAGGAAGATGATCGTGAGGGATGCCAGCAGGATGTTGAGTGCGATCTCGTTCGGCGTCTTCTGCCGCGCGGCGCCCTCCACAAGTGCGATCATCCGGTCGATGAAGGTCTCCCCCGGCTTCGAGGTGATCTTCACGACGATCCGGTCCGAGAGCACTTTCGTGCCGCCCGTGACGGCCGACCGGTCGCCGCCCGACTCGCGGATGACCGGCGCCGACTCGCCCGTGATAGCCGATTCGTCGACGCTCGCGATGCCCTCGACCACATCGCCGTCGCCCGGGATGATCTGCCCGGCCTCGACCACAACGTGATCGCCCAGGCGGAGGTCGACGCCCAAAACTTCCTCCTCCACGGAGTCGGTCGCGCCCTGCCGCCACCCGACGAGCCGGCGGGCCATCGCCATCGTCTTGGTGCGGCGCAGAGTCTCCGCCTGGGCCTTGCCGCGCCCCTCGGCCACGGCTTCGGCGAGATTGGCGAAGACGGACGTCAGCCAGAGCCACGCCGTGATCACCCAGGCGAAGACACTGGGCGTCCTGATGGCCGACAGTGTGGTGAGGACCGCGCCGACCTCCACCACGAACATGACGGGGTTGTGGAACATCACCCGCGGATCGAGCTTGCGCAGGGCATCGGGGAAGGACGTCAGAAGCTGCTTGGGATCGAGCAGACCGCCCGAGACCCGGAGCGGCTGGCGTCCGGCGCCGGGCGGGATGGGAGCGGCGGTCGTGGACATCAGTGCAGCCCCTCCGCAAGGGGTCCGAGCGCGAGCGCGGGGAAATACGTCAGGCCGACGACGATGAGGATCACCCCGGTCAACAGTCCGACGAACTGGGGCCGGTGCGTGGGCAGGGTGCCCGCGGTGACCGGAACGGGCTGCTGCCCGGCGAGCGAGCCGGCGAGTGCCAGGACGAACACCATCGGCAGGAACCGGCCGACGAGCATGATCACGCCGAGTACGGCGTTGTACCAGACGGTGTTCACGCTCAGCCCGGCGAACGCCGAGCCGTTGTTGTTCGCAGCAGACGCGAAGGCGTACAGGACTTCGGAGAAGCCGTGCGGCCCGGAATTGAGCATGGCCGCCCTCTCACCCGGGAACGCCATCGCCAGCCCCGCACCGACCAGCACGAGCGCGGGTGTGGTCAGGATGTAGAGCGAGGCGAACTTCATCTCCCGGCCCCGGAGCTTCTTGCCGAGGTACTCGGGCGTACGGCCGACCATCAGTCCAGCGACGAAGACCGCGACGACCGCCAGGATCAGGATCCCGTAGAGCCCGGAGCCGGTGCCGCCGGGCGCGATCTCCCCCAGCATCATGTTGAAGATCGTCATTCCGCCGCCGCCCGGCGTGTATGAGTCGTGGAAGGAGTTGACCGCTCCGCACGATGTGAGGGTGGTGGACACGGCGAACAGCGCCGAGGCCCAGATCCCGAACCGCGTCTCCTTGCCCTCCATCATTCCGCCGGCCGCGTGGCCGGCCGCGCTGCTGACGCTGTGCAGCTCGTTGGCGGTCACGATGGCGACCGACGCACCCCAGATCAACACCATCACCGCGACGATCGCGTAGCCCTGGCGCTTGTCCTCGACCATCGTCCCGAAGGTCCGCGGCAGCGAGAACGCGATAACCAGGAGCAGATAGATCTCGATCAGGTTGGTGAGGGCGTTGGGGTTCTCGAAGGGGTGCGCGGAGTTCGCGTTGTAGAAACCCCCGCCGTTGGTTCCCAGTTCCTTGATGGCCTCCTGGGAGGCGACCGGCCCGCCGGTCAGGCTCTGCTGCCCGCCCGCGATGGTGGTGATGTCGTGGATTCCGTGGAAATTCTGAACGGCACCGGCGGCCACCAGAACGATCGCGAAGACGAAGGCGAGCGGCAGCAGAACGCGAAGCACGATCCGTGTCAGGTCCACCCAGAAATTCCCGACGCGATCGGTCTTCTTCCGTGTGAAGCCGCGGACCAGTGCGGCGACGACGGCGATGCCCACGGCAGCGGAGACGAAGTTCTGCACCGCGAGGCCCGCCATCTGGACCAAATGACCCAAGGTCGACTCGCCGGAATACGCCTGCCAGTTGGTATTGGTGACGAAGGATGCAGCGGTGTTGAACGACAGGTCCGCGGGGACCGGCTTCGTCCCCAGGGACAGCAGGAGATGGTTCTGCAGGCGCAAGAACGCGTACAGGAACAGCACCGAAACCGCTGAGAAGGCCAGGACACTCCGAAGGTAGGCCGACCATCTCTGGTCCACGTCGCCGTTCACTCCCCCGGCCCGGTAAACCAGGCGTTCAGCCCGCCCATGGTGATCGGCGGTCAGGACACGGGCCATGTAGTCGCCCAGCGGGCGAAATGAGAGACCCAGCGCGACCACCAGGACGAGCACCTGAAGCCAGCCCGCGAGCGTGTCGTTCATCGAGGGCTGTCTCCTAGAACTTCTCGGGGAAGATCAGGCATACGACCAGGTAGATCACGAGGCACGCCGCAACGATCAGGCCGACGATGTTTTCCACGCTCACAGGCGTCCGACTCCCTTGGCGGCAAGGCCGATGAGGGCGAACACCACAACCGTGAGCGCGATGTACGCAATGTCCGACATACGCGAGGCACCCCGCAGAGTCATCAGGCGCGGGACCGTGCTGGCGCGCCCCGCTGGAATATGGGGTTGATATATTTCTGACGCTATATCAGTTGACTTCGGCAAAGCGCTGACGCTGTGTGGACCGATGGGGTGACGGTGGAGCCAAGGCATTCACCCGGCGCGGTCGGATGTCGCGCCACCGCCGGGCGCACAGCTCGGAAGAGTGAGCGTCACCGAGAAGACGGACCCGTCGTTGATCGTCTCCAGGGTCCCGTCCATGGCCTCGGCCACGTCACGCGAAACCCGTAGAGCCAGGCTTTCGGCCGTCCTGGTACCCCGTGCTCGGGATGGCGGCGTGCTCGATTCCGTGCACTGCTCGGGCATCCCGTCCGCTACCCGGATCGGGGTAGAGCCCACCGGCCAGGGCGACCACCACGACGACGAGCAGATAGATCACCAGGTCGCTGGAGAGACTGAGGTGGCCCCGCAGCGCGGTCAGCAGGAGCGTCAGTACGGGCAGCAGCACCACGGCGCCGGCCAACGACCCAAGCTGGAGCAGTACGACGACACCTACTTCCTTGTCCTGAGGACCGCCGTTTACCTCGAACACGACCGGCTGACCCCCACCACCGACATCGTCGGCACCGGCGAGATCATGGCCTTCGCGGGCCGCGACTTCATCGTGGTCGTCCGACACGACCCCTCCGAACCTCTCACCGGCGTACGCAGTCGTCTGGAAGCCGACCCCGAGCGCCTCGCCCACGGCCCCATCGCCGTCCTGCACGCCATCGCCGACTCCGTCGTCGACCACTACCTCGACGTCGTCACCGCCCTGGAGACCGACGCCGACGAGATCGAGAACGACGCCTTCTCCCCGGACATCACCCACGACGTCGGCCGCATCTACCAGCTCAAGCGCGAACTCGTCGAACTCCGTCGCACCGTGGCCCCGCTCGCCCAGCCCCTGCGCGACCTCGCCGAACGCCGCGTCCCCGGCGTCGACAAGGAGCTGGCCGCCTACTTCCGCGATGTCCAGGACCACCGCACCCAGGCAGCCGAACGCATCGCCGTCCTGATGGAACTCGTCGACATCGCCCTGTCCATGGCCCTCGCCCAGACCAGCATCCAGCAGAACCACGACATGCGCCGTATCAGCGCCGCCGCCGCGCTGATCGCCGTACCCGTCGCCATCGCCGGCGTCTACGGCATGAACTTCGACCACATGCCCGAACTGCGCTGGACCTTCGGCTACCCCCTCGTTCTCGGCGTCATCGCCACCGCCTGCTTCCTCCTCCACCGCAATTTCAAGCGCAACGGCTGGTTGTGACACCGCCCTCGGGGGAACCAGCAAGCCACATGGGCCGTGACCGTTTCGGCCCGGTGTTGTGAGCTGGGTGCGCGACTGCTGAACGGGCTGGGGTTCGTGGACCTGTGGATGCAGGAGCCCTACGCTGGGCGGAGCCGCCTCGGTGGACTCCCCCGTGCCACCGAGGCGGCCTTCGCGTGTCCAGGGGGGCCTTGCCGAACGCCTACCGCAGCCCTGCCTGCTGCACTCAGTCGCCGGAGAAGATCTCCCGCACCTCGCGGAGCGCGTAGTAGACGAGAACGTACCCGGCAGCCGGGTCCGCCCACCACCAGCCGAATGCGGTGTTGAGGACCAGGCCGAGCAGCACCGCGGTAGCGAGCAGACCGTCGATGCGTGTCACCCGGCCCTCGGTGGACAGGACAGGGTTGGCGAGGGCGGCTCCGGTGCGGGCCTTGCCGAACGCCAGGGCGAACATCGCGGCGGCGGTGATCGCGGTCCAGCCAATGCCCAGCGGCGAGGTGTGCGGGTGGAAGCCGGCGGCTAGGACCCAGGTGGACTGCACGACCAGATAGAGAGCCAGTGCCGCAAAGCCGATACCGATCAACCGCAGCGCACGGCGCTGTCGGGCTTCGCCGACGCCGGACAGTTCCCAGATCACGACGGTCGAGGCACCGATCTCGATCAGGGAGTCCAGACCGAACCCGGCCAGCGCGACCGAGCGGGCTGACACGGCTGCCGCCGCGAGGACCACGATGCCGATCACGTTCCAGCCGAGTGTCGTGTACTCCAGGGCGAAGCCTCGGCGCAGCAGAGCCGTGCGGGCGGTGTCGTCCAAGGGGGTCACCGCTGAAGTCTCCCAGACACGGCCAGAGGTCCGGGATCGTTCGCCGTCTGCGGCCGTGTTCACGGCCGGAGCTGTGCACGGCACGGCGCACCACATCCTGAGGGGTCACTGGGCAACCAGCCGGATTCCCGCGGCCCGGTCGGTCGCGGGGCGGCGCAGGTGGTGGGCGAGGAAGGCGACGCAGCGGGCGACGATGGGTGCGACGTCGGCGTTGAGGAAGATGTGCTCGGCGTCCGGTACGGCGACGAGTTCCGCGTGGTTGCCGGCGGCCCGCAGGAGTCCGGCCAGGCGCTCGCTGTGCTCGAAGGGGACGAGCGTGTCGTGGGTCCCGTGGACCAGGAGGAAGGGCGGGGCCGGGGACCGCGCGTAGGTGACCGGGCTTGCGGCTGCCGCCAGGTGCGGCCGGTCGGCCGGGTCGCCGCCCAGGAAGGTGACGAAGGGGTCGTGGGGGCCAGGCGCGTCCGGCAGCAGCGCCCCCACGTCGGTGATCCCGTACCAGTCCACGACAGCCCCGACCGTCGTGTCGCCCTGGGCGATCCCTTCCGTTCCTTCGAGCGAGGGGTGGGCTGCGTCGGTGAGCCCGGCCAGCGCGGCCAGGTGCCCGCCGGCGGACTCCCCCCACAAGCCGATCCGCGTCCGGGCGATCCCGAGCGTCCCGGCGTAGTGGCGCAGGTAGCGGATGGCCGCTTTGACGTCGTGCAGTTGGGCGGGGAAGGGGGCTTCGCGGGCGTGGCGGTAATCGATGGTGGCGACGGCGAGTCCGGCCCGCAGCAGGGAGCCGAACAGGAGGTCCGCGCTCACGGTCGGCGGCGGGTGGCGCCGGTCGCCCTCCATCCAGGCGCCGCCGTGGATCCAGACCACCACGGCGGGGGGTTCGGCAGCCGCCGGCACGGACAGGTCCAGCAGCCGCGGCCGGTAACCGGAGTTGGTGGCGTAGCTCAGCCCGTCGTATCGGCGGACGCCGTCGGCGGCGGTGGTGGGGGCGGTCGGCGGGAGCTGTACCGGCGGTACGGCGAGCTCGGGCGGCGGCCAGGCGATGGGCTCGGAGGGCAAGGGTGCTCCAGGTGTCGTCGGGTGAGGGGTGCGCGGCGCCGGTGCGGCTCAGGGGTGGACGAGGACGACGTCGAGGATGCGGGGGCCGTGGACGCCTTCGACGCGTTCGAGTTCGATGTCGCTGGTGGCGGAAGGACCGGAGATCCAGGTGAGCGGGCGGTTCGGTGACAGCCTTGCCACGGCGGCCGGCACCGAGGCGACGACCTGTTCCGGAGCGCGCACGACGCAGAGGTGGTGGTCGGGGATGAGGCTCAGCGCACGGCGGCCCTGCCCCGGCCCGCCGTCCAGCACGATCGTGCCCGTCTCGGCGATGGCCAGCGCACACCCCGTCACCACGCTGTCCGCCGCGTCGCAGTTGTCGGCGCCGCACAGCGCGCGGGCGCCGGTGGCCTAGGCGTTGCGGATCTTGTCGGCGCCCATGGCCGCCGAGACATCGGGGTTCTTCACCGCGAAGGTGCCCCCGAACCCACAGCACTCGTCCGCGCCGGGGAGTTCGACCAGTTCCAGGCCCTCGACCGCCTCCAGCAGCCGCCGGGGACGGTCGCCGAGTTCCAGCACCCGCAGTCCGAGACAGGACGGGTGGTAGGTGACGGTGTGGGGGAAGTACGCGCCGACGTCGGTGACGCCCAGTACGTCGACCAGGAACTCGGTGAACTCGTGGACGCGGCCGGCCAGGGAGCGAGCCTGTTCGGCGAGGTCGTCGCCCCGCCCCTCGGCGGCGGCGCGGGCGCCGAGCCGGGGATAGTTGTCGCGGATCATGGCCACGCAGGAGCCGGACGGGGCCACCACGTGGTCGTATCCATGGCACGCCTTCGCCATGCGGCGCAGCAGCGGCTCGGTCTCCCGGCGGTAGCCGGTGTTGTACTGCGGCTGGCCGCAGCACGTCTACTCGAAGGGGAAGTCCACCTCGACGCCGAGCCGTTCGAGGACGGTGACCGTGGCGATCGCCGTGGCGGGGTGGACGGCGTCGTTGACGCAGGTGGGGAAGAGGGCGACGCGGAGGGAACTCATTCCTTGGTCGCTCCGGCGAGCATCCCGGACACCAGTGTGCGCTGCGAGAACAGGAAGAGCACCAGAACGGGCAGGATGGCGACGATGATCGCCAGGGCCAGTTCCGGGATGGTGATGTTCAGACCGGCACCGGCAACGGGGTTGAAGGACGGCGTGGAGGTCAGCAGCTGGTTCAGGCCCACCTGGACGGGGAATTGCTCGCTGTTCGGCAGGACGAGGTACGGCAGGAAGAAGTTGTTCCAGTTGCCCACGAAGCTGAAGAAGGCGACCAGCCCGACCACCGGCTTCGCCAGCGGCAGCGCGATGCGCGAGAAGAGCTGCCATTCCGTACAGCCGTCGATCCGCGCGGCCGACAGCAGGTCCTTGGGCAGGCTGCTCCCGAAGTAGATGTACACGAGGTACACGCCGAACGGGTAGAAGGAGAAGGGCAGGATCACCGACCAGATGGTGCCGATGAGGTGGAAGCGGTTGAGTTCCAGGAAGACCGGCAGCACCAGGGTGGCCTGCGGCATGATCATCGTGACCAAGGTGATCATGAGGAGCGTCTTGCGTCCGCGGAACTTCGTCAGGGCCAGCGCGTACCCGGCGGGCACGCTGACGGCCAGCGTCAGGATGAGCGAACCACCGGAGTAGATGGCCGAGTTGCGCAGCCAGGTGACCATGGCGCCGTCCTGGAAGGCGAACAGGTGCCGCCAGGCGGCGCCGATCTGCCGGAACGAGCCGAAGGAGAACGGGTTGTCCTGCACCACTTGGCCGGCGGTCTTCGACGGGGCGAGCAGCAGCCAGATCACCGGCAACACGAAGAACACCAGCAACAGGGCCAGCAGGAGGCCCACTACCAGGAAGGAGGCGGCCCGGGAAGGGGCGAAGCGCCGGCCTGCCGCTGCCGAGGGGAGAGTGGTCTGTGTCATTTCTCGTCCAACTTGAACAGGTTCGATCGGGCCACCAGCAGTCCGGCCGCCAGGAGTCCCAGCGCCAGCAGGAAGACGGAGATGGCGGCGGCGCCGTTGAAGTCGCCCTGCTGGAAGGCGTAGACGTAGGCGAGCTGGTTGGGTGACCACGTGGGGCTCACCCGGCCGAGGCTGGCGGTCTGGAGCAACTGGGGCTCGACGAACAGCTGGGTGCCGGTGGCGAACGCCATGATCGCCATGTAGACGATCCACTGCCGGATCATCGGGATCTGGATGTACCAGGCGGTGCGCCAGGGCCCCGCGCCGTCCATCCGGGCGGCTTCCAGCACCTCGTCGGGGATGTTGTTCAGCGCCCCGTACATCACGACCATCCAGCCGCCGGCGCCGGTCCAGAAGGCGATCAGCATGAGGATCAGCGGCAGGTTGCCGGGCGAGAGCACGGCCGCGAAGGTCTGCAGTCCCATGCTCTTGAGCATCCAGGACACCGGGCTGACGTCCGGGTCCAGCATGAACAGCCATACCAGGACGCTGGCGACCCCGGCGAGGGCGCCGGGAATGTAGTACAGGAAGCGGAAGAGCGCCGAGGTGCCCGGCCGCACTCGGCTGCGCAGGACCACCGCGACCAGGACCACCAGGACGACGAGTGTGACCAACCACATGACCAGGTAGATCAGCATGTTCGTGAAGGCCGGCACGAAGCGGTAGTCCTGGGCGACCTTCAGGAACTGGTTGAGTCCGGTGAACTGGCCCTGGTCGTTGGTGAGCGCCAGGTAGAACGAGTAGCCGGTGGGGAAGACGCCGAACGCGAGCAGCAGCACCGCGTAGCCGGCGACGAAGAAGTAGCCCGCGAGACCGCGGCCCCTCCGCCGCGGCGTGATGCCGCGGCGGAGGGGGGAGACGGCGACGCGCTCGGTCTCCAGCAAGGTCATTGGTTGACCACCTGGTATCCGTGGGCCTTCGCCTCGTTGCTGATCTCCTGCTGCCACGCCGGCAGGGTCGAGGTCAGGGTCTTGCCGGCGGTCAGGGCCGGCAGCACGACGCTGGACCAGGCGGTGGCGTCCGGGAACTTGGTGTTCGACCAGCCGGTCCACACCTCGTTGGCGGCCTCCTGGAAGGGCTTGCTCACGTCGTTGGCGAAGTAGTCGCTGTTTGCGGGGTTGGCCAGCCAGGCCTTGGCGGCCTTGGTGTAGGCCGGGTAGGTCGGCGCGGACGTCTGGTTCTCGTCGGAGGTGGTCAGCCAGGTGGCCAGGTCCGTGGACGCCTTGAGGTTGGCGCTGTGCGAGGACACCATCCACACGCCGCCGCCGACGTTTCCGGTGGCGGCCGTGGTCTCACCCTTCCAGGTCAGCGGGGACGCCGCGGCGATCTGCTTGGCCGGGGCGTTGAAGGCGGCCTTGAAGAGGTACTGGCCGTACCAGGACGGGCCGTACGCCATCAGGACCTTGCTGCCGCTCTCCTTGGCGAAGCCCTGGCTGAAGAAGCCCTTGGTGGTGACGGCCTTGGTGGAGATCAGCCCGTCCAGCAGCTTCGCCATCCGGGTGCAGTTCGGGTCCTGCAGGGCGCTGCGCAGGGTGTCCGGCTTCGTCAGGCTGAACGCCGGGCACTGGCCGGACCAGAAGTACGACTCGTGGGAGTTGGTGTCGCCGACGGAGCCGACGAGGTAGCCGGGGTGGTCCTTGGCGACCTGCTTGCCCAGGGCCTCGTAGTCCTCCCACGTCGTGGGAACCTTGTAGCCCCACTTGTCCATGAGGCTCTTGTTGTACCAGAGCACGACCTGAGCGATGTCGTTGCGCAGGCAGTAGGTGTGGCCGTTGAACTGGCAGGGCGCGAGGGAGCCCTTGGCGAAGCCGTCCAGCGTGCTCTGCGGTACGAGCTTGTCGTCCAGGGGCGCGGCGAACGGCTGTGCGCCGGGCTTGGTGGGCTCCGACGCCCAGGTCACGTCGGTGGGTGAACCGAACACCACGTCCGGCCAGCCGCTGCCGGTCCGGTCGAAGAGCTGCACCTTCGTCTGGAGATACGTGGAGCCGTCGGCACCGCCGTCGTACGTGACGATCTTCATCTTCACGTCCGGGTGCGACTTCTGGTACGCCTGCACCGACGGCAGGCGGGTCGAGTCGGCCCACACCGTGATCTGCGAGCCGTCCTTCTGCGTGACCGGCTTGAACGCCGACCCCGAGGAGGAGGCATCGGTGGAGGTGTTGGCGCTGGCACACCCGGCCAGCACAGCCGCCATGGCCAGGGAGAGCGCGGCCCCCGCAGTGCGCAGCACTGTGCGGCGTCGGCCGACTCTGGGAGATCCGGAAGACCTCATCGTCTTGCCTTTCTTGTTTCTTGCGTGGGACAGGTAACGCGCTTAATGGGGGGCGCCGGCTGCGGTGGCGGTCCGGGCGGACGGCCACCACCCGGTCAGCGCGGCTGCTCGACGAACGGCAGGAGTTCCTTGCCGTAGCCGAAGTCGAGCGGGAGGGCTATGCCAGGCCCCGTGGGGGCGTGCACCAGGCCCTGGTCGTCCACATGGCGCTCGCGGACGACCTTCGCCGCGGTCACCAGGGACTCGTAGTAGGTGGTGTTGGAGATGGCCATGCACAGGTGGTGGTTCGGGATGTCCGAACCGTGTACCTCGGCCCGCAGCCGGTAGGCGTCGGCGAGGTGTGCGGTGCGCATGGCACCGGTGATGCCACCCCGGAGGGTGGTGCCGGCCCGCACCCCGAAGGTGGCGGCACCGGCCCGGATGAAGTCCGCGGAGTTCATGTGCGCTCCGTCGGAGGTCTCGGCCACCAGCAGCGGTATGTCCACGGCCGCTGCCAGCCTCTGGTACGCGGAGATGCTGAACTCGCGCATCGGCTCCTCGTACCAGAGGTAGTCGGCCTCCGAGAGCGCCCGGCCCAGGCGGATCGCGTCGGGCAGGTCGAAGCCGGCCGACCCGTCGTACATGAGGGGGATCGACGGACCGACGTGGTCGCGCAACGCCAGGCACAGCTCGGCGTCACGCCGGGCGTCGCCCCAGGCGTGCAGCTTGATACCGCGGTAGCCCAGTTCCAGGCACTGGTCCGCCACGTCGAGGAACTCCGCGATGCTGGAGAACGTCGAGGTGGAGGCGTAGGCGGGGATCGCCTCCCGGAAACCGCCCAGCAGGCGCCAGACCGGCTGACCGTGGTACCGGCCGGCCAGGTCCCACAGGGCGGTGTCGATCAGGCCCAGGGCCGGGAGCGGGAGTTCGTGGATACGGTCCAGCTCCCACACCCGGTGCCACAGCCATTCCCGCTGGAACGGATCGGCTCCGACCAGTTCCTCGCGGAAGACCCGCTCCACCAGGTCCCGCAGGGTGGCGAAGGCTCCGGGCCGGGCGAACAGCGCCACCCCCTCGGCTCCCTCGTCGGTGCCGATGCGCAGCACCGCGCCGTCGCCCACCGGAGCGCTTCCGCTCAGTCCGTCCCTCCAGCGGAAGGGCGGGCTGGCCGCCGGAACTTCGATCCGGTGTACTTCGACATGGGTGATCTTCATCCTGATGTCATTTCTCTGTGAGCGAGCCGGCTCCAGGGGCGCGTACGGGTCAGAAGTCGCCGTATGCCTGGAGCTCGTAGATGCTGCCGCCGTTCCAGCTGGATCCAGTGACGGTCAGTCGCAGGTAGCGGGCGGTGACGGGCGCGTCGGCGAACGAGTAGTTGGTCGCCGAGGCGGTGTTCTCGGAGGTGTGGTCCTCGAACGTGGACCACGTGACGCCGTCGGCGGAGTACTCGAGCAGGTACTTGTAACCGCTGGGCTTCTCGAAGGTGGTCACCACACTGGAGACGTTGGTGACCTGGCCCAGGTCCACCTGGATCCACGACGGGTCGGGCAGCCCCAGGCCCTGGGCCCAGCGGGTGGACAGGTCGCCGTCCACCGCCTTCTGAGGGGTGTTGTCCTCCGAGTACGAGGAAGCGGTGACCGCCTTGTTCTGCGCCAGGTCGTGGTCGGCCGGCATGGTGATGACGGCCGCCTGGCTGGGGTCGGAGCTGTTCAGCGCGGCGTCGCGGGCGACGACGGTGAAGGAGTACTGCTTCTCCGGCGTGAGGCCGGAGACTCGCAGGGTCGTGGCGTCGGTGACACCGATCCGCTTGCCGTCCTGGTAGACGGCGTAGGTGGTCACGCCGGTGTCATCGGTCGCGGTCGGCCAGCTGACATCCGCCAGGCTGGGCAGCAGCGGCTTGACGGTGGGCTGCCCGGGGGCCGCGGGAGGCGTCTGGTCCGAGCTGGGCGCCCTGGGGGTGCCGTAGACCTGGAAGTCGTAGATGCTGCCGCCGTTGCCGCTGGATCCGGTGACCGTCAGCCGCACGAAGCGGCCGGCGACCGGATCGGCGATGTGGGAGTAGTCGGTCATCTCCGTGGTGTTCGCGGAGGTGTGGTCCGCCAGCGTCTGCCAGTGGACCTCGTCCGGGGACACCTCGATGCGGTACTTGTAACCGCTGCTCTTCTCGAAGGTGGTGATCGCGCCGTTCACGTCGTACTGGGCACCGAGGTCAACCTGGATCCAGGACGGGTCGGGCAGACCGAGGCCCTGGGCCCAGCGGGTGGACAGGTCGCCGTCCACCGCCTTCTCGGGGGTGTTGTCCTCGGAGTACGAGGAGTAGGTGACCGGCTTCTTCAGCGCCAGGTCGGAGCCGGAGGGCATGGTGACCTGCAGTGCCTGGCTCGGCTGGGACTCGTTGCCGGCCGCGTCACGGGCGGTGATCTGGAAGCTGTACGTCTTGCCGCCGGTCAGGCCGGACAGGCGCACCGAGGTCTTTCCGGAGGCGCTGACGAGCGTGCCGTCGCGGTAGACGGAGTAGCCGGTGACGCCCGTGTCGTCAGTGGACGCCGACCAGTTGAGGTCCGCAATGGTCGGGAAGTCGGTGACCGTGGCCGGGGTGCCGGGCGCGGTGGGCGCCTGGTGGTCGGTGACGTCCGGGCCCGGGTCGAGGTGACGGTAGCGCGGCTGGAGACCGGCGTTGTTCACGATCGAGGCCGGGAGCTGGTCGCAGGAGCCGACGGTGATGTTGCCGGTCACGGTGTCGCCCGTGCTGTTGGCCTGGGTGCTGAACTTGGGCTGCGTGGTGAAGTTGCCGGTGGCCGTGATGTCCATGCCGTGGTTCATCAACAGCCACTGGTACGACACGTCGCAGAGCGCGTTGCCCGTGTTCTGCCAGTAGCGGCTGCCCTCGTCGTGGTAGATGGCACCGTAGGCGGGCGCCGGAACGCCATGGATGTAGTTGCCGGAGACGACGCCGCCGGGGTTGGTGCTGAGGGTGTAGATGGCCCCGCCGTCGGCCTGCGACTTCATGATGTCGGAGATGTCGTTGTCGGTGACCTTGTTGTCCCGGCTGGTGGTGTCGGTGTTCCAGACCGGTACGCCGGAGTTGCCGGGGTAGTTGGTGTCGCCGCCCTTGTCGGTCAGACCCCAGCCCCAGCCGACGGAGATGCCGCTGTAGGGCAGGTCGTAGACCTTGTTGTGGGTGATCACCGTGTGGTCGGTGTAGCCGGCCAGGATGCCCAGCGAGCCGTTGTACTGGTCGGCGACCTTGGTGACCACGTTGTTGTCGACCGTGGTGTCCTTGGTGATGTCACGCGGGTCGTCGGGGTGGGCGTCGATCACGTCGGTGCCGCCGATCTGGATGCCGGTGGCGGCGATCTGGCGGAAGACGTTGCCCGTGATGTCGGTGCCCTGGGTGCCGGTGTTCAGGTTGAGACCGACCGCGCCGAGGTGGGTGAAGGTGTTGTCCTGGAAACCGACGCCGTGGCCGTAGCTCACGTTGACCGCGCCTGGCGTCTTCTGCCACTTCAGACGGGTCGAGTCGAAGTCGGGGTTGTTGTCACCGACCATCCGGAAGCCCGCCTGACCCTCGATGAGGCCGTCGGACGAGCTGGGGGCGAGCCAGGTGGAGTACGAGAAGGTGATGCCCTCGAAGGACACGTCGGTCACCGGGTCGGCCCTGGTGCCGTTCAGGTCGACCAGGTCCTGCACGCGCGGCACCGTGACGGTCGCGGTGGACAGATCCTGACCGTCCTTGGGCATGTAGTAGATCTCGCCCGCGCCCTTGTCCAGGTACCACTCGCCGGGAGTGTCCAGCAGCTCGCGGGCGTTCTCCAGCCAGGTCGGATTGGTGATCTCCTGACCCTGCTGAAGGTTGGCGTTGTGCCAGCAGGGCTGCTGCATCGTCATCGTGTTGCCGGAGATCGACTGTACGGGGCAGCGCATGAGCTTCCAGCCCCAACTGCTGACGACCTCCAGGTCCGAGGGACGCTTGTAGCTGCTGAGGCTGCTGTCGGTGAAGGTGTAGCCGGTGGACGTCTTGCTGAAGCCGGCCGGGTTCTTCCCGCCCCGCGCCCGGGTCTCCAACTCGCCGTTCACGTAGAGCTGACGGGTGTCGAGGTCGCCGACCTTGGCCTTGTAGACCTTCCCCGACGAGTCGGCCGGGGTCCAGCCGGTGACCTGCGTGCCGCCACTGATCACCGGGTGCGCGCCGGGCGCGGCCACGTAGATGACCCGGTGCCCGGCACTGCCCGAATCCTGGGCGGTGAGGGTGAAGGTCCGGCTCAGCCGGTAGGTACCCGACATCAGCCGCACGCGGACATCGCCGGAGACCTTCTCCTTGACGTCACGCACGTAGTCCCGTGCGTGTTCCAGCGTCTTGAACGGATGCGTGGCGGTACCGGAGCCGGCGTCGCGGCCGGTGGGCGAGACGTAGACGTCCAGTCCCGACGCGTTCGAGGGGGACGCCTGGGCCGGCACGGCGGCCAGGGGCGCCGTTGTTGCTGCGAGGGCCAGTGCACTCACGAACACTCTTCGGAGCGGCACACATATGCGTGTTGAAACAGACGGTACAGACACAGGAATCCAATCGCCTGAATGAGGTGACGTCCGGGAAACCGCTCGTCCTGCGGATCCTTCGGCGTTGGGCGGCTCCATCCGCGAGCCGTGGCACCGGCGCGGTGCCGTCTACGAGGCGGATGTCTCCGGGGACGATGGCTCGTCCGCGGCACCGGCGCTCCTCGGCGGCTGCGCCGGCGCCCCGGAGGCGCCGCGGCCGTCAAGATTGAACAGCCGATCACGGATCTTGCGTTCGAACTGGCTCTGAGTGGTGGCGATGTGCTCCACCATCAGCTGCGTGGCGAGATCGGCCTCCCCCGCGGCGACCGCCTCAGCTATGGCGAGGTGCTGTCCTGCGGCTACTTCCAGCGACCCGGGAGCGTCACCGTGAAAGAGCAGCACGTCGGACTGTGACGCGAAACGCCGCACGTTGGCGACGCTCGCTCTCAGAAAGACATTGTGTGCGGCGGCGCCCACCGCGTCGTGGAACGCCTCGTCGGCCCTGGCGAAGGCGTACCCGTCTGCCGCCCGGGCCGCCTCCAGTGACGACTCGGCGCACTCCCGGATGGTCCGGACCTCGATCGGCGTGGCGAGGGAGGCCGCACGGTGCGCCGTCTCCGACTCGATCACCGTCCGGTAGTCAAGCAGCATCAGGACGTGCTCCATGCTCGTCGGCCGGAAGTGCGAGAGCTGGTCGTCCACCAGCCCGCCGGTGGACTCGGCGACGAAGATGCCCGCGCCACGCCGCACACTCAGCCGGCCGATGGCGGCCAGGACCTTCACCGCCTCGCGGGTGACATTGCGGGAGGCGCCCAGGATCTCAGCCAGGCCCTGCTCCGTGGGCAGCCGGTCGCCGGCCCGCAGGTTCTGCTCGTCGATGTAGTTCAGCAGCTGCTCGGCGACCAGCTCATAGCCCGGCCTGTAGCGAGACGACGCGTCGTCATCCCCTTCACCAGGGACCTGTGTTGCGGCTGCCACGGGGTAACCCTCCTCTTGCCTGTTTCACATTAATCAGGTTCATCGGCGGGGGTAACTATGGCATCGACGTTACGGACTGGAAAGAGTCTGAGGAGTTTTTTGTTCGTCTCCTCTGCGAAATGCCCGTCTACCATGACAAATCGGGAATCACACTCGGAACTATTGCGCAGGAAGGATCAGATCTTTATGGTCCTGTCTGTCGGATGAAGCAGATCCTTCGCGATGGAGATCACGCCGGCCCCGGGACGGGCGCTCGGCGCGGCTGCCACCAGGACCCGCATCCGGCTCGAGCCGCGATCGGAGCGCGGGGCCGTACGGCCCGGCGGCGCCCCATGCGGCGGGATTTCCGAACGCGCACCCGTGGGAGAGACCCCTATGAGACTGGCCCGGCACGGCACAGCAGGAGCCGAACGCCCCCTGATAGCCGAGGCCGACGGACCGTGGCACGACCTGCGCCCCGTCGTCGCCGACCTGACGCCCCACACCCTTCCCACGGTCCTGGACGGCGTCGACCTCGACGCGCTGCCGGTGGTCGAGTCGCCCGGCCGGTTCGGACCGCCGCTGACCGGGATCGGGAAGATCGTCTGCATCGGGCTGAACTACCGGCAGCACGCCGCGGAGACCGGCGCCGCCGTCCCGGAGGAGCCCATCGTCTTCCTCAAGACGCCGGACACCGTGGTCGGCCCCGACGACGGTGTCCTGATCCCCCGCCGCTCCCTGAAGACCGACTACGAGGTCGAACTCGCCGTCGTCATCGGCCGCGAGGCCCGCTACCTGCCCGACGAGGCCGCTGCTGCCGCATGCGTGGCCGGTTACGCGATCAGCAATGACGTCTCCGAGCGCGAGTTCCAACTCGAACGCGGCGGCCAGTGGGACAAGGGCAAGAACTGCGAGACGTTCAATCCGCTGGGCCCCTGGCTGCTCACCGCGGACGAGGTGCCCGACCCACAGGCGCTCGGCCTGCGGCTGTCGGTCAACGGCGAGCCGCGCCAGGACGGCAACACCTCCGACATGATCTTCGGTGTGCACCACCTGATCCGGTATCTGAGCCACTTCATGGTGCTTCGTCCCGGTGACGTCATCAACACCGGTACCCCCGCGGGCGTCGCCCTGGGCCGGCCCGGCCTGCCCTACCTGCGAGCGGGCGACGTCGTGGACTTGGAGATCGACGGCCTCGGCCGCCAGCAGCAGACATTCGGGCAGGCCTGACATGGGTGCTTTCGACGGACTCAGCGCCCTCGTCACCGGCGGTGCCTCCGGCATCGGCCTGGCCACCGCCCGGTTGCTCGCCGCCGAGGGGGCCCGGGTGGCGGTGCTCGATCTGGCCGAGGCCGCGCCCGAGGGCTACACCGCTCACGTTCGGGCCGACATCGGCGACGACACCTCGGTCAGGGACGGCGTCGGAGCGGCCGTCTCGGCCCTCGGCGGCCTGGACGTGCTGGTCAACAACGCCGGGATCGGCGCGCAGGGCGGCATCGAGGACAACCCCGACGACGAGTGGCACCGCGTCCTGGACATCAACGTCCTCGGGCTGGTGCGGGTCACGCGCGCCGCGCTGCCCGCGCTGCGTGCCTCCGCCCACGCGGCGGTCGTCAACATCAGCTCGATCGCGGCGACGGCCGGCCTGCCGCAGCGGGCGCTGTACTCGGCCAGCAAGGGCGCCGTGCTGTCGCTGACCCGGGCGATGGCCGCCGACCTGCTGCCGGCCGGCATCCGGGTCAACGCCGTCAACCCCGGCACCGCCGACACTCCCTGGGTCAGCCGGCTGCTGGACCGGGCGGACGACCCGGCGGCCGAACACGCGGCGCTGGCGGCCCGGCAACCACACGGCCGTCTGGTCAGCGCCGACGAGGTCGCCGCCGCCGTCGCCTATCTGGCCTCCCCGGCCGCCGCCTCCACGACGGGCACCTCCCTGGCCGTGGACGGCGGCATGGACGGACTGCGACTGCGGAAGGAGGGCTGAGCGGATGCAGCGATTCGCCGCCGTGATCCGTCTGCGGCCCGAGAAGGAGCGGGAGTACCGCGAACTGCACGCCGCCGCGTGGCCGGCCGTGCTCGCGGCCCTCAAGCGGGCCAGCATCGGCAACTACTCCATCTTCCTCCGGGACGGCCTGCTCTTCAGCTACCTCGAGTACACGGGGACCGACTACGCCGCCGACACCGCGGCGATCGCCGCCGACCCGGTCTCTCGCGAGTGGTGGGCGTTGACCGATCCGTGCCAGCAGCCGCTGGACAACGTGGCCGACGGGCAGTGGTGGGCTCCCGCCGAGGAGGTCTTCCACCTCGACTGACGGCACGTGCCCGCCCCGGTCCGAGCCCACGCCGCCCCCGCGGTGGTCCGGCCCCGCTCCCACGCTGACGGTGGGGGCAGGAGCCCTCCCGACATCCGTCCACCGACCCAAAGGACCGAACGGTGCGCATCGACGCTCATCACCATCTGTGGGACCTCGCAGTGCGGGACCAGCCGTGGACCCGCGACCTGCCCACCCTGCGCCGCAACTTCACCACCGCCGAACTGCGGCCGGCACTCGACCGGAACGCGATCGACGCCACCGTCCTCGTACAGACCATCGCCGTTGCGGAGGAGACCCCCGAACTGCTCGCCGTGGCCTCTGGAGACCCGCACGTGCGAGCGGTCGTCGGCTGGACGAGCCTGACCGACCCCGGCATCGCCGACCGCCTCGCGCGACTGCGCGAGCTGCCTGGGGGATCGGCGCTCGTCGGCATCCGGCACGGCATCCAGGACGAGGCCGACCCCAACTGGCCGGCGCGTCCCGAGGTCCGCCGCGGCATGGAGGCGGTCGGAGCCGCGGGCCTCGTCTACGACCTGCTCGTCCGTCCCGACCAGCTGCCCGCCGCCGTCCGGACCGTACGCGAACTGCCCGACGTTCGCTTCGTCCTGGATCACGCCGGCAATCCGGTCGTCGGCACCGACGGTCTGACGCCGTGGACCTCGCTGCTGACCGATTTGTCCGACTGCCCCAATGTCGCAGTGAAACTGTCCGGCCTGGTCACCCGGACCGCAGCCGACCCGGCCCGCGCTCTGCGTCCCTTCGCGGACGTACTGCTCGCGACAATGGGCCCGGGCCGCCTCATGTACGGCTCGGACTGGCCGGTCTGCCTGCTCGCCGCGGGATACGACGAAGTCCTGGCCGTCGCCGAGACGCTCACCGACCACCTGAACCCCGTCGAGCGCGAGGCGGTCTTCGGCACGACGGCCGCCCGCTGGTACGGGATCGCCGCGTGACGGCCCGCCGGCTCGGCCGTACGAGCGTCCGGGTCAGTGCACTGGGGTTCGGCGCCGCCCCCATCGGCAATCTCTACGCCCCGCTCGACGACGACCAGGCGCGGGCCGCGGTCGAGACCGCCTGGGACCTCGGTGTGCGCTACTACGACACCGCCCCGCACTACGGCCTGGGGCTGTCCGAACGCCGGCTCGGCACAGCCCTCGCCCACCGGCCACGAGCGGAGTTCACCATCTCCACCAAGGTCGGCCGCCTGTTGGAACCACACCCCGCCCCGACCGGATCCGACCTGGCCGCAGGCGGCTTCGCCGTACCGGACACGCTGATCCGCCGTCCTGACTACTCGCGCGACGGCGTCCTGCGGAGCCTGGAGGGCAGCCTGACCCGACTGGGTCTGGACCGTGTGGACGTCGTCTACGTCCACGACCCCGACGATCACCTCGACGCGGCCATAGTCCAGGCACTGCCCGCGCTGGTGGCCCTCCGCGACCAAGGCGTCATCGGAGCCGTCGGCGTCGGCATGAACGCCGTCGCCCCACTACTGCGGGTCGTCGCCGAAGCGGACGTGGACACCGTGATGATGGCCGGCCGGTGGACGCTCATCGACCGCACCGCACGCCCGTTGCTGGAGGCGTGCACGAAACGAGGTGTCTCGGTGGTCGCCGCGGCCCCGTTCAACTCGGGCCTCCTCAGCCGGCCCTGCCCTCCGGACAACGCCACCTTCGACTACGGCCCTGTCCCCGACGCGGTGTTGCGTCGTGCCCGGCGCCTTGCCGACGTCTGCGCCCGGCACGGAACCGTCCTCCCCCATGCCGCCGTTCGCTTCCCGCTCCGCGACCCCGTCGTGGCCTGCGTGGTCGCGGGCTTCCGTTCCTCCGATGAGGTCACCTCCGCCGTCGCATGGGCCGGCACCGACCTGAGCGACGCGGCGTGGGCGGAGCTCGACGCGGCCGCGGAAGCGGCCGAGGACGGGCCCGGTGGTATCGGTGGCGGCGGCGGGTAGGGCGGGTGACCCTCTTGTGGTTGACCAACTCGCCCATCTCACGCAGTTCGGCGGTGATCCTGGGGACGCCGTAGGTGCCGTCCGCGTCCTGGTGAACCTTGCGTATCCGGGCGGCGAGCCTGGCATCGGCCGCCGGCACCGGCCCGCCGGGGAGTGCCTGAGACCCCGATCCGACGCCGTCCGGGCGGCCCGACCTCAGAAGCCCAGGTCGCTGAGCGACGGGTGGTCGTCGGGGCGGCGCCCCAGCGGCCAGTGGTACCTGCGTTCCGAGACCTTGATGGGCAGGTCGTTGATGCTCGCATGCCGCACCTGCATCAGTCCCTGATCGTCGAACTCCCAGTTCTCATTGCCGTAGGAGCGGAACCAGTTGCCGGAGTCGTCGTGCGACTCGTAGGCGAAGCGTACGGCGATGCGGTTCCCGTCGAAGGACCACAGTTCCTTGATCAGACGGTAGTCCAGTTCACGCTGCCACTTGCGGGTGAGGAAGGCGATGATCTCGGTGCGGCCGGTGATGAACTCCGATCGGTTCCGCCAGCGGGAGTCGGGGGTGTACGCCAGGGACACCCTCTCGGGGTCCCTGGAGTTCCAGCCGTCCTCGGCGAGTCGGACCTTCTCGATGGCGGTCTCCCGGGTGAAGGGAGGGATCGGAGGATTCATCGTCTTCTCCTGTGGGCCGTGCCCGACCCGGGCGGGACTGGCGTAGCTGACTGGGGTGCGGGGGCCGGCGGCGGTACTGGCCGTCGACCCCCGCGCCGTGGTGGCTACCCGAGGTGGGAGTCCGAATGCCTTGTGGTGACGGGGAGTTCTCGCGCCGGAGCTACTTTCCCGGTCCTCCGCGCGTGCTGTACAGCGCCTCGCGCAGAGCCGCGGTGGTCTGGGCGACGGCTTCCTTGTCGGCTTGGGTGTCGGCCAGGGCGTTGAGCATCATGAAGTCGTGGGTGATGCTGCCGAAGTGCGACGTGGTGACCGCAACACCTGCCGCGCGCAGTTTGGCGGCGTACGCGGTGCCCTCGTCGTACAGCACGTCCGAGTCGGTGATCACCAGCGCCGGGGGCAGGCCGCGCAGTTGGTCGAGGCTCGCGCGCAGCGGTGCGGCGGTGGGCTTCAGGCGGTCGGCGTGGTTGGGGGCGTAGGCGTCCCAGAACCACTTCATGGCGGGCCGGGTGAGCCAGCAGCCCTCGGCGAACCGGTTGTAGGACGCGGTGTTGAAGTTGGCGTCCGTGACCGGGTAAAGCAGTATCTGCTGCTTGAAATGCGGTGTGCCGCGTTCCTTGGCCAGCAGGGTGACCGCGGCCGTCATGTCGCCGCCCACCGAATCGCCGGCGATCGCCAGCCGGGACGGGTCGACATCGATCGAACGCCCGTTGGTGGCCAGCCACTTGGCCACGGTGTACGCCTGCTCGATCGGGACGGGGTACTGGGCCTCGGGTGACGGCGTGTAGTTGACGAAGACGACCGTCGCGCGTGCCCCGTTGGCGATCTGGCGGACCAGGCGGTCGTGGGTCCGCTCGTTTCCGAGTACCCAGCCACCGCCGTGGATGTAGACGATACCGGGGAGTGGTCCGCTCACTCCTGCCGGTCGGACCACATGGATGGACACCGGTCCGGTGGGGCCGCCGGGAACCGTCCGGTCACTGACGTCGGCCGGAAGTTTGGCGACGGGTCCTGCCTGCAGTTTGTCGAGGACCTGGCGGGCCGCCGTGTAGCTCAGGGTGTAGATGGGCGGTCCGTCCGCGGCGGCCAGCTGGTCCAGGAAGTCCTGGTCGGTCTTCTCCAGGGACACAGGGGGCTTTCCGCACGGTGCGCTCGCCGCCTCCGTGACGGCGCGGACGCCACCGGCATCGGACTGCGGGACGGTGCCCAGGGCGGCACAGGCAGACAGGGCGGCAGCGGCGGCTATCAGCGCGGCCCAGCCGTGGAACCGGTGACGCGACACAGCGCGATTCATCAGTCTGCTCGCTTTCGGACGAGAACGCCCCTTGGTGACAGCCTCTCAGTGACGCCGGGGCGGTGCTCGCCGGAGTAGGCCGCCGGAGTGGTGACCCTCAGACCAACGCAAGGGCTGCCGGCCACGGCACACCGACGGTGTGGCCGCAGTCGACGAGCGTGATGCGGATCTGGAGCTGCTCGTTGTGGCCCGGGTGCAGGCGCAGAGCCGTCGGCCACGTGCCGCAGAGCCGATACGGCGGAAATCGAGTACCGAGGGGGTCAGGACTGTAGTCCACTGCTGGTGCGTCGCTCATGCAGCCCACGGTGTGGCTCGGCGCCGGCCGGCGTCCAGCGCCTCCGAATTACTCACCCCCGAAAGCTCAAAGCTCGCTATTTCTCCGTACCTCGCCCCAGTCGGAGCCAGCTGCTCCCTGCGGCCCGCCAGCCCTCTGGCCCTCCTGCTGGCCGGCCGCATCCGGTCACGTCCGCCGAGGTGGTGTATCGACGGCCACTCGGTGATCTCGTTTTGAGGCTATGCGGTGAGTTCGGTGGGCAGGACGGGCTCGTCGGTTTCTGACTCGATCGGGTGCAGGCGGGCCTTGGCCAGGAGTTCACGGCCCATGTAGCGGCGGGCCTCGGTCCATTCGTCGTTCTACTCGGTCAGCACCGCGCCGACCAGCTGGATCACGGCGGTGCGGTCGGGGAAGATGCCGACCACGTCGGTGCGACGCCGGATCTCCTTGTTGAGCCGTTCTTGCGGGTTGTCGGACCAGATCTGCCGCCAGATCTCGTGCGGGAAGGCGGTGAAGGCGAGCAGGTCGTGCTGGGTGGTGTCCAATTTCATGCCCGGGACGTCCATTCGTTCGCGAGGAGGCCAAGGATGGCCTCGTCTGCGTATGCGCCGTACACCCAGGCGGAGTGCCGTAGCGTTCCCTCTCGCGTGAACCCCGCCCTGGTTGCCGCTGCGATCATCGGGGTGTTGTCCGTGAGGGTCTCAATCTGCAGGCGCTGCAGTCCACGTACGGCGAATCCGTATTCGCACAGCGTCTGCAGGACATCGACGCCGAGCCCGCGGCCGCGGAATGCGGGTCGCAGGGAGATCCCGATGTGAGCCATCCTGCTGTGCGTGTCGATGCCCCAAAGCAGGGCCTCGCCGACCAGCTCCTGCGCCTCCAGCTCCACTACGGAGAAGCAGGCTGCCTCGTCCGACGGCTCAGCCACTGCGTAGGGCGACTGCCCCGAGCCTGGCGGGATGGGCCGCCACGGGCGGGAGTCGGCGCGTGACCGTGTAGCCACATCGTTGTACAGCTCGGACTGGAGAACTGGGACGTCGCTCTCGTGCCGGGCACGCAGCCCGATCTTTTCGCCATGTATCACAGAGCATTGCTATACGAGGGGAAGCAGCTGATCAACCGCATTGCCCCGGCGGTTCCACGCGGGTGGCGGTCATGCGAGCCCAAGGAGGGCGAGCGGACGTTCCGGTCGCGGGCGTTGTGCCGCAGGGCGGCGGCGATGTTGGCCTCGCCGACCGGCTGAGCGTCCGCGTGCGGGCGGTCCCCGCGCCCCACACCGCCGCGGTGCGCGGTGCCGCGGCACTCCTCGCGGCCGCTCACGCCCACCCGTCGGCCATCGGCGAGCTCAGCACCGGCGCAAGAGATCTCCGCTAGATCCGGCTTTCCGCCGCCGTGTCCGCCGACAGCCGCTGGGCGAGGTAGATCGGGATCACGGACAGCAGCACGAGCACCGCCGCGACCACGTTCACCACCGGTGCCTGCTGCGGCCTGGTCATGTTGTTGAAGATCCAGATGGGAAGGGTCTCGATGCCGGGTCCTGCCGTGAACGTCGTCACCACGATCTCGTCGAAGGACAGCGCGAAGGCGAGCAGTCCGCCCGCGAGCAGTGCCGAGCGCACCAGCGGGAAGGTGACGTCGGCGAAGGCGCGGAAGGTGTTGGCGCCGAGGTCCATCGCGGCCTCCTCGTACGAGCCGGAGGTGCGGCGCAGCCGGGCGACGACGTTGTTGAAGACGATCACGATGCAGAAGGTGGCATGTCCGACGATCACGGTGAACAGGCCGAGCCCCACGCCGAGCGGTTCGAGGACCGTACCGAACGCGGAGTTGAGGGCGATGCCGGTGACGATGCCGGGCAGTGCGATCGGCAGGACGACCACGAAGGAGATGGCGTCCCGTCCGAAGAACCGGTGCCGGGCGACCGCGAACGCGATGAGCGAGCCCAGCAGCAGCGCGATGGCGGTCGCGCCGAGGCCCGCCTTGACCGATACCCAAAGGGCGCTGCGCGCACCGGAGTTGCCCCAGGCCACCGACCACCAGTGCAGGGTGAGGCCGGGCGGTGGCCAGCTCGCGCTGCGGTCGGGGTTCAGGGAGTTGACGAGGACCAGCAGCAGCGGCACATAGATCACCGCGAAGCCGAACCCGGCGGCGATGCGCAGCGCGATGCGCGCGGAACGGGAGAGTTGCACGGCCGGCTCCTCTAGAGGCTGCTCAGTGCGCCCGTGCGGCGCATCGCCAGCAGGTACAGCACGATCACGACGACCGGGACCGTGCCGAGCGCGGCGGCCATGGGCAGGTTGAGTTCGATGTTGGAGTAGACGAGGTTGCCGATGAGCTGGGTCTTGCCGCCGACGATCTGCACGGTGATGTAGTCGCCGAGGCTCAGCGAGAAGGTGAAGATCGATCCGGCGGCGAGGGACGGCAGCACCATCGGCAGCACGACGGACCGGAAGGTACGTCCGGGCCGGGCACCCAAGTCGGCTGACGCGTCCAGCAGGTTGGCGGGCAACTGCTCCAGCGCGGTGTGCACCGGCAGGATCATGTACGGCAGCCAGAGATACGTCAGGGTGAGGACGGCGGCCGGGAGTCCGAACCCCGGTCCGCTCAGCCCGAACGGCTCCAGCATCCAGTCGGCGAGCCCGCCCTGGGACAGGATCAGCCGCCAGGCGTACACCTTGACCAGGTAACTGGCCCACAGCGGCGTGAGGATGGCGACGACGAGCAGAGGGCGCCACCGGGGCCGGGCGACCCGCGCTGTGTAGAACGCGACCGGGAAGGCGATGACGGCGCACAGCGCGGTGACCGCGAGGGCGACGCCGACGCTGCGCAGGATCACCTGCCGGTAGACCGGAGTCGTGAACAGCGCCTGGAAGTTGTCGGTCGACCAGACCTTCACCACCTCGGAGGTGAAGGAGTTCGTCGTCCAGAACGCGGAGATGAACAGCACGGTCAGCGAGCCGAGGTAGAGCACGGCCAGCCACAGCAGCGGGGCGGCGAGCAGCAGGGCGAGCCGGAGCCGGGGCCGGCGGTGCAGGAACCCGGCGAGCCGCCGGACGGCGCCCTCAGGGCTCCGTCCGGCGGTCTGCGCGACGACGGTCATCGGTCAGCCCTTGATCTCGGTCCAGGCCTGGACCCACTTGGCGTACGGCACGCACTTGACGTCGGTGCGGCCGTCGAGGCACTGCTCGATGGGCGTGTTCCAGAAGGCGATGTTCTTCCAGTAGGCGGTGTCGCCCGCGTGGTAGGTGGTGCAGAAGCCCTTGTCGCTGGTCTCGGCGCAGGCCTTGGCGTTGGCGGGGGCCTCGCCAAAGTACTCGGCGACCTGGGCGTTGACCTTCGGCGAGACGATCCAGTCGAGCCACTTGTAGGCGCAGTTGGGGTGCTTGGCCCTGGCGGCGACCATCCAGGTGTCGGACCAGCCGGTCGAACCCTCCTTCGGGACGAAGGCCTTGACCTTGGCGCCCTCGTCGGCGGCGAGGTTGGCGATGACCTGCCAGGTGGTGCCGACCACGGAGTCGCCGCTCTTGAAGGCGGAGATCTCCTTGAGGTAGTCGCTCCAGTACTCGCCGACGTCCGCGTTCTGCTTCTTCAGCAGCGCCACGGCGGCGTCGAACTGCTTCTGGTCGAGCGCGTAGGGGTCCTTGATGCCCAACTCGGGCTTGGTGGCCTTGAGATACAGCGCGGCGTCGGCGATGTAGATCGGCGAGTCGTACGCCGTCACATGGCCTTTGTACTTCGAGGCGTCGTCGAAGACCGCGGCCCAGGACGTCGGGGCGGGCGTGACTTTCTCGGTGTTGTACATCAGCAGGTTGGCGCCGCGGCCGTGCGGGATGCCGTACGCCTTGCCCTTGACGGAGTTCCAGGCCTGGAGCTTCAGGTCGGGGAAGACGTCCTTGTAGTTCGGTACGAGGTCGGTGTTGACGGGGGCCGCGTCGCCGGAGGCGATGAGGCGCAGGGAGGCGTCGCCGGAGGCGGACACCGCGTCATACTCCCCCGTCTTCATCAGCTTGACCATCTCGTCGGAGCTGGCCGCGACCTTGGAGTTGACCTGGCAGCCGCTCTGCTTCTCGAAGTCGCTGACCCAGTCGACCTTGGGGTCGTTCGAGCCGTCCTCGACATAGCCGGCCCAGGCGATCAGGTTGACCGCGCCCTCCGTCTTGCCGAGTTTCGTGGGGGCTTTGAGGTTCGGCGGGTTGAGTCCAGTCGCTGCGGAGCCGCCGCCCGAGTCGGAGGACCCGCAGGCGGTGGCGGCGAGAAGCAGCGCGGCGGCGGCTGCTCCCTGGAGGGTTCGGGTGAAGCGCACGAGGTTTCTCCCTAGGGCGAGCGGTGTTCAGCGGGCGGCGTCGGGGACCTGGACCGTGTGGCGGTGGTGCCACTGGAGACGCACCCGGGAGCCGCGGTAGGCGGCGACGTCCTCGGCGGAGGTCTCCAGGTTCTGCTGGAGCGCGGTGAGGCGGCCGCCGGCGTCGAGGTCGACCAGGAAACGGGTCGCGTCGCCCAGGTAGACGACCTCGGCGACGGTGCCGGTGGCGGTGGTGTGCTCGGGTTCGTCCGCGGTGGCGGACTCCTTGAGGACACGGATCTTCTCGGGGCGGACGCTGTAGGTGCCCAGGGTGCCGACGACGCGCTGTGCGGACTCGCCGGTAAGCAGGTTCGAGGTGCCGACGAAGGACGCGACGAAGGAGGTGGAGGGGCGTTCGTAGATCTCGGCAGGGGTGCCGACCTGTTCGATGCGGCCCTGGTGGAAGACAGCGATGCGGTCGCTCATCGTCAGGGCCTCCTCCTGGTCGTGGGTGACGAACACGAAGGTGATACCCACCTCCCGCTGGAGCGCCTTGAGTTCGACCTGCATCTGCTCGCGCAGCTTGAGGTCGAGGGCGCCGAGCGGCTCGTCGAGGAGCAGCACGCGGGGGCGGCCGACGAGGGCACGCGCGAGGGCGACGCGCTGACGCTGGCCGCCGGAGAGCTGGGCGGGACGCCGCTTGCCGTAGCCCTCCAGGCGCACCTCGGTGAGGGCCTTTCGGGCGCGGACGAGGCGTTCCGCCTTGGGCACCTTGCGGACCTTGAGGCTGTAGGCGACGTTCTGCTCGACCGTCATGTGCGGGAAGAGGGCGTAGTCCTGGAAGACGGTGTGCACGTCCCGCTCGAACGGGGCGAGGCCGGTGACCTCCTGTCGGGCGAGCTCGATCCGGCCCTCGGTAGGGGTCTCGAAGCCCGCGATCAGCCGCAGGACGGTCGTCTTGCCGGAGCCGGAGGGGCCGAGCATCGAGAAGAACTCGCCGTCCCGGATCTCCAGGTCGACACCGGCCACGGCGGAGGTGTCCCCGAACGACTTCCGCAGACCCTCCAGCCGGATCGCAATTCCCTCCATCGACGGGAACCTTTCTGGCGTTCTCGAACGTTGCACGGAAAGATATGAAGTCATAGTTCAAAGCTCAAGGGCCCCTCGTGGTAAAGCTTGAGTCAAAATGCAAGGTGGTGGCCGTGAAGCAACCGACTTTCGGCGGAGCGCGCAGGGCCGTCTTCGCCCCTGTCGACAACCGGGCGCGGGTCGAGGCGGTCGTGCGCCGGCTCGGTGACGCCATAGAGCTCGGGCTGCTGGCCGACGGGGAACAGCTGCCCGGGGAGAGCGAGCTGGCCGGGCAGCTTGGCGTGTCCACGGTAACGCTGCGAGAGGCGCTCATGGCGCTGCGGCAACAGGGTTTGGTCACCACCCGCCGGGGCCGTGGCGGCGGCAGCTTCGTCGCGCTGCCCGAGGTCCCCGGCGAGGAGCGGCTGAGAGCCCGGCTGCGCGGCTGGAGCACGGAGGAACTGCGCGACCTGGGCGACCACTGGGCCGCGTTGTCGGGTGCGGCGGCGCTGCTCGCGGCGCAGCGCACGGAACCGGAAGACCTCGTCCAACTGCGGCGTACGGTCGAGGAGTTGGATCGGGCGGCGGACGCCGCGGCACGAAGCCGGATGTACGGCCGCTTCCATGTGGAGCTCGCGGCGGCGGCGCAGTCGGCCCGGCTCACCCGGGAGCAGGTCGCGCTGCAGACGGAGGTCGGGGCGCTGCTGTGTCTGTTGCTGGGGGACGACGAATATCGTGAAGAAGTGGCAGACCGTCACCGGTCCGTAATCTCGGCCGTGCAGGATGGGGCCCACGAATCGGCCCGCACGCTGGCCGAACGGTGCGTCCGGGAGCCGACGGCGCGGCTCATCGCGCTGCGCCTGACCCTGTAGGCCGCGGCCGTCCGGTCCCCGTCCGCTGGAGTGCGCCATGAGCAGGAGCCCCGGCCCAGTCGGCGCGGTGACCACGACGCTGGACGCCACCGCGGAGGAACGTGTCGCGGCGCAGATCGGGCGCTGGCTGGAGGCGGTGTTCGACGCCGTCGCGCAGACCCGCGCCGATACGGCCGCGCTGCTCGCGCGGGTGGCCGCCGAGGGGCGCCGGCCGGCGACGGTCGACCTCGCGGGGCTGCGCCCCGGACTGCACGCCCGGCTCGCGCGCGACGAGTTGGTCTCCGGGGTCGGCTTCGTGGCCGCGCCGGGGCTGCTCGCGGACGTACCGGGTTGGCTGGAGTGGTGGCAGACGACCGCTGAGGGGGACGTACGGCCGCTGCTGCCCGACCTGGACCCCGACCAGTCGGCGTACTCGGACTACACGCACTGGGACTGGTTCGCCCTGCCCCGTGACACCGGGCGGCGGGCCGTGGCCGGGCCGTACGTCGACTATCTGTGTTCCGACGAGTACAGCCTCACCCTGTCCGCGCCGGTGCGGGTGGCGGGACGGTTCGCGGGGGTGGCCGCGGCGGACGTGTATCTGCGGCACTTCGAGGCGGCGGCGCTCCCGCTGCTGCGTGAACTCCCCGGCCCCACCCATCTGGTGAACGCCCGCGGACGGGTGGCGGCGTCCGCGGACCCGGCGCATCTGGCGGGCTCCCTCACGAAGGGCCCGGACTTCGCGGCCGTACTGGAGCATGGGCGGGTGGACACCTTCGAAGGGGTACGTCTGGTGCCGTGCCGGGGTGTGCCGCTGGTCCTGGTCGTTCCCGTGGTGTGAGGAGTACGGGCGGGCGCCGTGCGCGGAGGGCCCACCCGGCGCCGTCGGCGACCTGAACGCCGGCGGTGCCGGGTCAGGCCTCCGCGGTCGGGACGATGGTCAGATGGGTGGTGTTGCCGGGGGTGCGGCGCGGACGGCGTGCGGGGGTCGCGGGGCGGCGGGAGTCGCGCAGGACCAGCGTGAGCCGCGTGTAGCCCATGTCCTGAAGGGTCTTCGGGGTCTCGCCGACGACCCGGCACTCCGTGGCGCCCCAGCGCGGGTCGGGGTGCAGCAGCCGGCGGACCGCGCCGTCGTGCTCCACGGCGCCCTCGCCGACCGCACGGATCCAGTGCGGCAGGCCCTGCCGGTAGGCGGCCTCCATGATCGGGTCCTGGGCGATCTCCCTGCGGATGGCCTGCAGTTCGTGGTCGTGCCCGAACCGCTCGACGGCGGCCTTGAATTGGGCCAGCATCGGCAGGCACCAGCCCGGCTCGTGCTCCCCGAGGACCGTGCCGGCGTCCGGGTGGAAGAGGACGAACCGCAGGAAGTTGTCACCGGGCATGGCCGTGGGATGCGGGCCGACTTCGCGGAAAAGTGTCTCGAACGCGCTGTTGGCGAGCACCACGTCCCAGCGGTGGTCGACGACGAGCGACGGGAACGGGACGGCTTCCAGAAGCGTCGCATAGTCCTGGAGGTACGTCTGGGCCTCGAGCCCCTCGGGGACGGGCCGTGGCGCCGGCCACGGTCCACCTGCCTGATGTGCCATCGGGAGGTCACCCCTCTTGCCTATGCGGCCTTCACGCGGCGATGTGATCCTCCTGCCCCGGCAAGAGCCATGTCAACTATCGTGGCATTTCATGCTCGTTGACGGCTGAAATTGGCCACAGTTGTGGCGAGACCTGGATGTGAGTTCGAGGCACCCGCTACTCTCCGGGAAGTTCACGGCAATCGCCAGTGAGAACCCCTTGAAACCCATGAGAGACGTAGGAGTTCTGTCGGTGACGGATGGCTACGAGGATCCGGGCGCCACGGCGACCGACCGGCTGCCGGCCGTCGTCGCCCGCGTCACCGCGCTCGCGGACCGGCTCGGGGTGCCGCACACCGAGGTCTTCGACGTCGCGCGCCTGTCGGTCGCCTGCGGCGTCCCCGAGCCCGTGGTCAGGGCCCTGCTGAACGGCCGGCCTGCGGGCGAGCCCGATGTGCAGGCCCGCTTTCTGCAACGCCTCGACCTGCTGCGCCGTACCCGGCTCAAGCCGAACGGGCGCAAGCACACCCAGCAGGAGATAGCCGACGGCGCGGGCATGTCCCGGCAGCAGGCCGGCGCGCTCATCAACGGCGACCGGCGGCCCACCATGGAGCACTGCGACGCTTTGCAGCGGTTCTTCCGCGTGCACGCGGGTTTCCTCACCGCGGAGGACCCCGAGGCCCTCGCGGGCGCGCTGCAGCGCACCGAGCAGGAACTGCTGCAGAAGCTCGCCGACCGGGAGCGGGCCGCGGACGGGGCGGCCGCCGAGGCGGCGGATCCCCTTGAGCAACTGCTGCAGGACCACGGCGTCCGCGGCATCGCCTGGCGGGCCGCGCAGCTGCCCACCGACCAGCACCGGGACAAGGTCGCGGAGTGGCTGGACATGCTTCTGGAGAGCGTCAAGCGGCCCGAGTCGTGAGCCGGGGGAGGACTGTGGGCATCGGCAGGGACATGCGACGGCTGAGCGGCGAGCTGGTCGGGGAGCTGACGCTGCCCGCGCCGGCCCGTCCGCAGGACCTGTACACGGCGCTGTGCGACGCGATGAGCCGGCGCCGCGGCCGGCCGGTCCTCGTCCGTACGGCCACCTTCCCGCCCGCGACCGCCAGCGGGCTGTGGCTCGACATGGCCGACCGGGACCTCATCGTGATCGAGGAACGCACCGCACCCGACCACCAGTTGGTGATCCTCGGCCATGAGTTGTGGCACATGAAGGCCGACCACAGCGGCCACCACGTCGACGGGGTCACGGTCGCCACCCGGCTGCTCGGCGACGACCTGGACCAGGCCGCCCTCCAGGCCGCGGTCCTCAAGGTCGCCGCGCGCACCCACTTCGACCTCGACGAGGAACGCGAGGCCGAGACGTTCGGCCTGCTGTTAGCCAGCAAGTGCCGTACGTGGCTGGCGGGTTCGGCGCTGCGCGGCCCGGTGCAGCGGGACCATCTGGCGGGGCGTATCGAGGCGTCACTGGGCTATCTGGGGTCCTGACGGCCCCGCCGGATTTCGGGGAGGTTTCGCCTCCGCCAACCGGGCGAACCGGGGTACCGGGCCCCCTGCTCGGGCGATGTCGGCAGCGGGGGAGGAAGGGCGTTGTCAGTGGTGGGCGGCAAGCTGGGAGTGCGCCGCCACGAGGGGTGGCGTACGCGCCGTACGGGCGCGGGAGCGAGACGCCGACCGGGGAGAGCCGACCGATGCCCACTGCCGTACTGACCGACCGTGAACGCACCGCCGTCCAGGCCTATCTTCGGCTGCTGCATACGGTGCGCGCCGCCTTCGACGGCCCATCGGACGCCGGCCGGCCCGTCGTCGTCCCGCCAGGCGTGCTCGCCGAGGCGGAGGAGGCGTTGACCCGGGCGGGGGTGCGGGGCAACGAGGAGGCGTTCTTCCGGCTGCTGCAGACCTGGTGCCCGGAGCCCTGAGCGTCGGGCGCCGTCAGGAGTGCGGCACGACGACGGCCGTGGTCACGACGCCGCGCTGGAAGCTCCAGCGGCCCTCGAACCACTGGAGTTGCCGGCCGCCCACCCAGGGGCCGGGGACGAGAAGTTCGGCGCGGAGCCGGCCGTGCGGGCGCCCGTCGGGGTCGGCGAGGAGCTCGATGTCGGCCTCGGCGAAGTCCAGCCATTTGGCGGTGAGCGGGAACCACGCCTTGTAGACGGACTCCTTGGCGCTGAACAGGATCCGGTCCCAGTGGATCGCGGGCCGGTCCCCGGCGAGCCGGCGCAGCCGCTCGGCCTCCGTGGGCAGGAAGACGTAGGAGACGACGTCCTCCGGGAGCGGGCTCGCGGGTTCGGCGTCGATGCCGAGGGAGGCAAGGTCGGTGGCCCGGGCCAGGGCGGCGGCGCAGTAGCCGTCGCTGTGGGTCATGCTGCCGATCAGGCCGGCCGGCCAGCGCGGGGCTCCGCTCGCGCCGGTCACGATGGGCTGCGGCGGCACCCCGAGCTTCTCCATCGCGTGGCGGGCACAGGCGCGTACGGCCGAGAACTCGCGGCGGCGCTTGGCCACCGCCCGGGTCATGAGCGCCGCTTCCTCGGGGTAGAGCGGGGCGTCCTGGATCGCGTCGTCACCGTGCGCTTCCACGGCCACGACCGAGTCCGGGAGCAGCTCCTCGATCACCGGATCCGACCTCCATCGGCAGCACGCGACGCAGCTGTCCCGGGGGTTCCGGGCGCTTGCGCCACTCGCGGGGGTACCCCACGGAGACCTCTTCGAAGCGGACGCCGTCGAGCCAGGTGGTCCGGGGGATGTGGAGATGACCATAAACCATGGTGTCGACACGGAATCTACGGTGCCAGTCGGCGGTGAGCGTGGTGCCGCACCACATGGCGAACTCGGGGTACCAGAGGATGTCGGTGGGGTGCCGGTCCAGCGGATAGTGGTTGATCAGGACGGTGGGCAGATCGTCCGGGAGCTCGGAGAGGCGGCGTTCCGTCTCCTCGACCCTGGCGTGGCACCAGGCCTCGCGGGTGGGGTAGGGGTCGGGGTGCAGCAGGTACTCGTCGTTGCAGACGATGCCGGTGCCGTGGGCGTAGGCGAGCCCCTCCTCCTTGGTCGCGCAGCCTGCGGGCAGGAACGAGTAGTCGTAGAGGAGGAAGAGCGATGCCACGGCGACCGGGCCGCCGGGGCCGTCCCAGACGGGGTACGGGTCCTCGGGGGTGGTCACGCCCAGCTCACGGCACATCTCGATCAGGTGTTCGTACCGGGGGACGCCGCGGAGGGTGACCGTGTCCTTGGGGTGGGTCCACAGGTCGTGGTTGCCGGGGACCCAGAGAACCTTGTGGAAGTGGCTCGTCAGCGTTTCCAGGGCCCATCTGATGTCGGCGACGGTCTCGGCGACGTCGCCGGCCACGATGAGCCAGTCAGCGTCGGACTCCGGGCGCAGCCGCTCGACGAGCGCGCGGTTCTCGGCGTACGCGATGTGCAGATCGCTGATGGCCAGCAACTGCCCGTCACCACCGGCCATCGAATCCACCCGTCACCCCTTCCGATCACACCGATGTCAACACGAGAACACATTCACACGGCCCGAACAAGGGGAAACCCGGTCGCTTGCGCCAGGGGCCGGGGCGGGTACCACTCCCACCCCCGGTCAAACCGGCACACGGCATTCTCATGCACTCGATGTACGCGGTTCGGGAATCCGTAACACGCGCGTTGCACGCCACGGCCTTGGAAAGCCGTATGATCGCCCCAACACCACCGCCACGAACTTCCCTTCGCGCAGGGCGGTTTGGTGTACCTCCAACCACCCTGGCCGGGCACGGCCCCGCTTCGCCGTGCCCGGAAACCCCGAAAGGCGGCCTGCATGCTCTCTCGCGTACGCGTCTGGCTCAACCGCACGTACGCGGAGAACGTGTTCTTCATGGATCAGCTGCGCAGAAATCCCAGTGATCGCGCGGTCGAGATCCATGCCACCCACGGCGACCCCGACTCCCCCGTGCTGGCCGCCGCCGACACCGCCGAGCTGGAGCCCGAGGGCCTGTCCCCCGCCGCGTACGTCGAGTACGCCCTGGCCCAGTGCTCCCGACGCGGCATCGACGTGTTCGTGCCCCGTCTGCACCAGGCCGCGATCGTGGCGCACCGCGCCGAGTTCGAGGCCGTCGGCACCGCTCTGCTCGCCCCGACGCCCGAGGCCGTGGCCGTGTTCGAGGACAAGGCGACGGCCTACGAGGCGGTCCGCTCGGTGGGCGTCCCGGTGCCGCCGTGGTGGCGCGTGCGGACGGCGCACGAACTCGTCTCGGCCGTCGAGGAGTTGGAGGCGGACGGCCACAGGGCATGCTTCAAGCCCGCTGCGGGCGCCGGCGGTGTGGGCTTCCGCGTGATCACGCGCGCCCCCTTCTCGCTTCTTCACCTCAACGGCTTCCCGGGCCCGCACGTCCAGCTCGATCTGGTCGTGGACGCGCTGGAGCGCGCCGACCACCCGGTGGACTGGCTGGTGATGCCGCGTCTGGAGCAGCCGGAGGTGTCGGTGGACTGCCTGACCGGAACGGACAACCGGGTCCGGCTGGCCGTGGGCCGTACCAAGAACGGCCGTCGGCGCGGGTTCACCCTGCACGAGCAGTGGCTGGAGCCGGCGCGGCTGATCGCGGAGGGCTTCGGCCTGCACCACCTGTCCAACATCCAGTTCCGGATGTTCGGCGACCGCCCGGTGCTGCTCGATGTCAACGCGCGTCCAGCAGGCGGTCTGCACCAGCTGTCGCTGTGCGGTGTCAACGCCCCTTGGGCGGCGGTGCGGTTGGCGCTCGGCGAGGACCCGGGCGAGATCGCGCCGCCCTTCCTGGGTCAGGACTACACGGTCGTCTCCGGCCCGCGCCCGCTGCGGCCGGTGTCGCTCCCGGCGCAGCGCGTCGACGAGACCGAGCCGCTGCTGCCGGCCGTGCCCGCGCCCGCCACGGAACCCGCCCCGGAGGTCACGACGGAGGCCGGCACTCCCGCCACCGCACGGGCGTAGCCCCACGCCCCACACCCCCGCACTCCACACCGGTCTGGACCAATCCGCGCGCGTCCCTTGACAGTCAGATTGGTCCAGACCAAATTGGTTGCGCACTCCCTTTCGCACATCTCTTCCGCACATCCCTGTACTCCCAACACCCCCATATCTCCAGGGAGATCACGTGCGCAACATACTCAGAGGTTCCAGACGCAGGTTCCTCGCCCTGGTCGGCTCCGCGGCCCTCGCGCTCGCCGGGGCCATCGCCCTGCCGGGCACGGCGCAGGCCGCCAACGTCCTGACCAACCCCGGCTTCGAGTCGGGCAGCCTCTCCCCCTGGACCTGCACCGGCAACCTCGGCTCGGTCGTCTCCTCCCCCACGCACGGCGGCTCCAAGGCCCTGGCCGGCGCCGTGAGTTCGAGCGACAACGCCCAGTGCAGCCAGACCGTCGCCGTCCAGCCGAACACGACGTACGCCCTCACCGGCTGGGTGCGCGGCTCCTACGTGTACCTCGGCGTGGACGGCGGCGCGTCGACGTGGACCACGTCCCCGTCGGCGTACAGCCAGCTCAGTGTCTCCTTCACCACCGGTGCCTCGCAGACCAGCGCCAAGATCTACGTCCACGGCTGGTACGCGCAAGGCACCTACTACGCCGACGACATCAGCCTGGACGGGCCTGGCGGCGGTGGCGGCTCCGACACCCAGGCGCCGACCGCGCCCACGGGGCTGACCTCCACGGGCAAGACCTCCTCCAGCGTGTCGCTGTCGTGGAACGCCTCGTCGGACAACGTCGGCGTGAGCGGGTACGACGTCTACAGGGGCTCCAGCCAGGTGCTGACCGTCTCCGGTACGTCGGCCACGGTTAGCGGGTTGTCGCCGAGCACGGCGTACACGTTCAGCGTGAAGGCGCGGGACGCGGCCGGTAACACCTCCGCGACATCCAACTCCGTGAGCGTCACGACCGACGCGGGCAGCGGCGGTGGCACCGGCTTCAAGCAGGCCGCGCCGTATCTGTACGAGGGCTGGGGCGACCCGCCGAGCCCGACGACGGTGATGAGCGCGACCGGGGTCAAGTGGTTCACGATGGCGTTCGTGCTGGACTCCGGCGGCTGCACCCCGTCCTGGGACGGCCAGCGTCCGCTGACCGGCGGCGTCGATCAGACGGCCATCAACCAGATCCGTTCCGCGGGCGGTGACATCGTCCCGTCGTTCGGCGGCTGGCAGGGCAGCAAGCTCGGCGCCAACTGCTCCTCCGCGAGCGCGCTCGCCGGAGCCCTGCAGAAGGTGATCGACGCCTACGGCCTCAAGGCGATCGACATGGACATCGAGAACACGGACGAGTTCGAGAACGAGGCCGTGCAGGCGAAGATCCTCACCGCGCTGAAGACGGTCAAGGCCAACAACCCCGGCCTGAAGACCATCGTCACGTTCGGCACCGCGACGACCGGCCCGACCTACTACGGCAACCGGCTCATCGAGCAGGCGCAGTCGCTCGGCGCGAACATCGACGTCTTCACGATCATGCCGTTCGACTTCGGCGGCGGCTCCGACATGTACGGCAACACCGTGAACGCCACCGAGGGCCTGAAGAACAAGCTCAAGTCGACCTTCGGATGGGACGACGCGACGGCGTACTCCCACATCGGCATCTCCGGCATGAACGGCCTGTCGGACCAGCAGGAGACCACCACCACGGCGATCTGGACCCAGATCCGCGACTACGCGAACGCGCACCACCTCGCGCGGCTCGCCTTCTGGTCCGTCAACCGCGATCGCCCGTGCCCGGGCGGCGGCGTGGCCGAGAACTGCTCCGGCATCAGCCAGAACAACTGGCAGTTCACATCGATCACGGCCGGCTTCACCGGCTGAGCCGTACAGCTAAGGCCTGTTCGCGACAGGACCTGGTGGCGTGGGGGTGCTCAGATCGGGTACCCCCACGCCTTCGCCAACTCCTGGAGTCGGGACGGCAGTTCGACCGTGGGATCGGCCTGGCGGGCGGCCTGGACCCGGCCGGACTTGATCTCGCTGCTCCAGTCGCCGAGCTGCGGCCGGAAGGTGCCGTGGTCGTGGGCGCCGTAGTCGAGCATCGTGCTCTCCCAAGGGACGTCGAGGTACGCGCACAGGCCGCGGGTCACAGCCTCGGGGTCGGCGGTGAGCCGCTCGTACGTGATCACGTGCGCGTCGAGGTGGGTGCGCGCCTCTTCCAGCTTCTCGCTGTAGTTCAGGACCTCGGCGTGTATCTCGTCGAGGTCGGGGTCCGTGCGGCGGGCGGCCAGGGACGCGATGACCGCGCCGGGGTGACGCAGCAGCACGATGTAGCGGGCGTCGGGCCAACATCGGTGCAGGCGGGGCCAGATGAGGGTGTTGGGCGGTGTCTTGTCGACTATGACGTCCTTGCCGCTGCGGATGAGCTCCAGGTGCAGCACCCGGTCCCAGAGCACGTGTTCCAGTTCCTGCTTGTCGAGTTCGAGCTCCCGCATGGCGTCACCGGTGAACTCGCGCGACAACTGGACGTGGACCGTGCGCAGATGCATCTCGTGCGGGGCCCGGACCCGGCTGTGGCTGTTCAGCAGGACCCGCAGCAGGGTCGAACCGGACCGCACCGAGGACAGCACGAAGACCGGCGACCGCACCAGACGCGGGGCGCGCGGTGCGACGTACGCGCCCTCGGCCTGCCGCTGAGCCGGCATCGCGTTCAGCGTGCGGCGCGGCGGGCTCACCGCCTGCGCCATCAGCCTCCCCCGGCGCCTCAGCCCCTTGCCGATCGCGGACATGCGCGGGTCTCGCACGGTGACACCTCTCTCTCGACCTGCCACCGCATCCCAGGGGCAACAGACGAACTCCAGGTGTCCGGCAGACGAACGGGCGAGGTCACTACGGTCCACAAACCCGCTGTGACCTGGCCACTTACCCTTCTCTTAATTCTTCATGGGAACCGCGATCACGCTCTCTCCACGGCCGAACCGGGACGTCCTACTCGAGGTACGCCAGACCGGGGTGGACGGCCGTGTAGCCGTCGAGCAGTCTGCGGGCGACGTTCACCGAGTCGACGAGCGGGTGCAGCGCGAAGGCCTTCACCGCCGTCGTGCGGGATCCGGACGCGGCGGCGGACAGCACCTCGCGCTCGACGGCCTTGACCGCGCAGACCAGTCCGGTGGCGTGGCCGGGCAGCGGGTCCACGGCCACCGGGTGCGCGCCGTTGGCGTCGACGAGGCAGGGCACCTCGATGACGGCGTCCGCGTCGAGGACCGAAAGGGTGCTCCTGTTGCGGACGTTGAGGATCAGGGTCGTGCGTTCGTCCCGTGCGATGGCCCGCATGAGCGCCAGGGCCACCTTCTCGTAGCCGCCGGAGAGGTCGTCGGCCTCGCGTTCGCCGGCGCCCGCCGACTCCCGGTTCTCGGCCATGTAGGTGGCCTCGCGCTCGGCACGGGTGCGGTCCCAGGCCTCCAGCGCCGCGACGTCCTGGCGGCCGGCCTCTGCGTAGAAACGCGCCTGCTGGTCGCGCAGGAAGGCGCCGCGGGTCTGCTCGGCCTGCCGGTAGGCGTGTACGGCTTCGCGGTTGAAGTAGTAGTAGTGCAGGTACTCGTTGGGGATCGCGCCCAGCGAGCGCAGCCAGTCGGTGCCGAAGAGCCTGCCCTCCTCGAAGGAGCCGAGCAGGCCGGGGTCGGCGAGCAGGCGCGGGAGTTCGTCGCGTCCGGCGACGCGCAGGCCGCGCACCCAGCCGAGGTGGTTGAGGCCGACGTAGTCGATGAAGGCCTCGTCCGGGTGCGCGCCGAGGGCGCGGGCGATACGGCGGCCGAGGCCGACCGGCGAGTCGCAGATGCCGATGACGCGGTCGCCGAGGTGGTGGGACATGGCCTCGGTGACCAGGCCGGCCGGGTTGGTGAAGTTGATGACCCAGGCGTCAGGGGCGAGGTGGGCGACGCGCCGGGCGATGTCGACGGCGACCGGGACCGTCCGCAGGCCGTAGGCGATGCCGCCCGCGCCGACCGTCTCCTGGCCGAGGACGCCCTCCGCGAGGGCCACCCGCTCGTCGTTCGCGCGTCCTTCCAGGCCGCCGACGCGAATCGCGGAGAAGACGAAGTCGGCGCCGCGCAGCGCCTCGTCGAGATCGGTGGTGGCCGTGACCTCGGGCGCGTCCGGCACTCCCGTGGCCTGTTCGGCGAGCACCCGGGTCACCGCGGCCAGCCGGTCCGCGTCCAGGTCGTGCAGCACGACCCGGGTGACACGGCCCTCGCCGCGATCCGCGAGGAGCGCCCCGTACACGAGCGGCACCCGGAATCCGCCGCCACCCAGAATCGTGAGTCTCACGCTTGCAACCTTTCGCCCGCCTTGCCGGTTCTGATCAGGAATGCCGCCGCCCACTGGGCTGCCATCGAGTCCACCCCGGCACTTCAGGGCGGCTTCATCTGGGAGTCCTGGGACCACGGCATTGTCCAGCGCGTGAGCGACGGAAGACCGGCCGGGCGCGCTGGCAGTGTCTCGACTCTCGACCACCGTCGGCCCTTCGACGGTGACTTCGAGCTCGTGGCGCCGGTGCGCATCAAGCGCTACAAGCATGAGGGGATCGTCCTCTGCAACCACCAGCAGTTCCGTGGCCTGGACTGGCTGGCGGCCCGGTGGGAGCTCGTCGTGGCGGACGGTCGCACACTGACCGCGCCCGCCGAGCTGCCGGACCTGCTGCCGGGCCAGACGGCGGCGATGCCGCTCCCCTTCGAACTGCCCCGCGACGGCGGCGACGCGTGGCTGACCCTGCGGGTGACGACGGCCGAGGACCAGCCGTCGGCCCCGCGCGGCACGGAGATCTGTGCATCGCAGGTACGGCTGCGGATGGCCGCCCCGGCCGGGCTGCCCGCGGCGGCCGGGCGCGTGGTGCAACTGCACGCGCCGCACCGCGTCCATGACACGGCCGGCCCCGCCCCGGAGACCGCGCCCACACCCACACACCTCGTCCCGGCGGCCGTCCGGCGCTGAAGCCGGCCCGCGCGCCCTCCGAATCCCTCTTTCCACCCGAGTCCTCCCATGGAGCACACGTGTGTACGTCGCATGAGCACGAGCAGGGCGAGGCCGCGCAGGCCGGTGCCGGAAGACGCAGTTTCCTCAGGGCCACCGCGCTGCTGGGCGCCGCCGCCACGACCGGGATCGCACTCCCGGCCGTCGCCGAGGCGGCGCCGTCGGCCGGTTGGCGGCCGGATCCCGACAGCCGCCGTTTCACGCTCGCCGTGATGCCCGACACCCAGTACCTCTTCGACGGACCGAGCATCGACAAGGCGCCCTTCGAGGCGAGCCTGCGCTACCTCCTCGAGCACGGCCGGGACGAGAACATCGTCTTCCTCTCCCATCTCGGCGACCTCACCCAGAACGGCGCGCAGGCCGAATGCGCCGCGATCGGCGAGGCGTTCGGGATCCTCGACCGGCGGGGCGTCGGCTACAGCGTCCTCGCGGGCAATCACGACATCCGGTCCGGCACGGACGACCAGCGCGGCGCGACGCCGTACCTGGACGTCTTCGGACCGGACCGCTTCCGAGGGAAGCCGACGTTCGGCGGCGCCTCCCCCGACGGCTACAACACCTTCCACCTGTTCCGCGCCGCCGGCCGCGAGTGGATGGTGCTCGCGCTGGACTGGCGGCTGTCCGCCCAGGGGTACGACTGGGCCAGGGACGTCCTTGCACGGCACCCGAGGACCCCGGTCGTCCTCACCACGCACGAACTCGTCGCCGAGGACGACTCCCTGTCCGCGTACGGCGAGCAGCTGTGGGACCGGCTCGTCAACGAACACGACCAGATCTTCCTCACCCTCAACGGGCACTACTGGCCCGCCGGCCGGACGACCCGCGCGAACGCCTCCGGCAACGACGTCCATCTGCACCTGACGAACTACCAGAACCGCTACTACGGTGGCGCGGCGATGATCCGCCTGTACCGCTTTGACCTCGACCGGAACGTCATCGACGTGGAGACGGTCTCCCCGTGGATCCTGGGCCGGGCCGCGCAGGGCCTCAACGAGCTGGAGCGGCAGGAGATCGAACTGAGCGGCGACGCGGACCGCTTCTCGGTGCCGATCGACTTCGCCGAGCGCTTCTCCGATTTCGCCCCGGAGCCCTCGCGTCCGCCCCGGCCCGCGTCCAAGGTGCTCGTCCCGGGCACGGTCGCCTACTGGCGGTTCGACGGACACGACGAGGGTACGGCCGTGTCGGGCACCGTCCGCGACCTCTCCGGCCGCGGCAACGACCTCACCCTGGTCACGGTGGGCGGCGGCGCCCTGAACTGGTCGGCGGACCACCACCCCGACCAGCCCGGCCACGGCAGCCTGGAGTTCCAGGGCTACAAGTCGCCGCTCAGGGGCGCCTATCTGCGAACCGTCGACGGCGCTCCCCTCAACTCGGCCACATTCAGGTCGGGTTACACCATCGAGGCGTTCTACCGTCTGCCCGCCGACTGGGACCCCTCCCACCACGCCTGGTCCGGCATCCTCAGCCGCACCGGCACGGGTGGCGCCGCAGGCAAGACCGCCGACGACCCGGACGAGCCGCTCGCCACGCTGTCGCTGTCCAACGGGCGCGAGCCGCAGTGGGCCGTACGGCCGCTCAACCAGGAGGGCATCGCCACCAACTGGGGTCAGGAGACCCCACTGGAGACCTGGTGGCACCTCGCGGTCGTCAACGACGGTACGCACACGACGCTGTACGTCGAGGGCTGCCCCGTCGTCCGCAATCCGAAGGCCACCGCGCTCGGGCTCACCTCGGTCGGCCTGCCGTGGCTGCTCGGCGGCTACGAGTACGCCGGACAGATCGATCAGATCCTCCACGCCCGCCTCGGCGACGTCCGCATCGTCGAACGAGCGCTGCCCGTCGCGTCGTTCATGAACCACTGATCCCTTCTCCCGACCCACCTGCGAGGATCGTCTCCACCCCATCTCCACCTAGGTGAAAGGTTCTTGATGAGACGTCAGTTGATCACTCTCGCCGCGTTACTGGGTGCCCTCACGCTCGGTGCGCCGAGCGCGTTGGCCGCCGAACCGCAATGGGTGCGGACCGGAACGTCGTACACGGACACCCTGGGCGGCGGACAGGGGCTCGCGAGCCGGGCCGACGGCTCGGTGCTCTACCGAGGGCTCCTGGACATCCCGCTGGACCTGCGGGTCGCCGGGTGGAACCACGTCGGCGACCCGGACGTCGCGCGCGGCTACGTCTTCGACGCCTACCAGGGCGCCGACACGGCCACGTCGAAGATGTACGAGGTCACCACGCCGTCCGGGCAGCGCTACGACTACGTCCACCGGCTGAACCCGGGCGAGAAGGTGAACAACTCCTTCGCCACTGTCTCGCCCGACGGGCAGTGGCTGGTCTCGGGCGAGTGGGGCGACCAGAACCGGCTCCAGGTGTTCCCCGCCCCGCTCCTCAACCCGTCCACCCCGCGGCAGGGCGGCGACCTGCCGGAGGCCGGGCAGATCACCCTGGACAAGCCCGTGCGGGACATCCAGGGCTGCGACTTCGTCACCGACACCCGTCTCGTCTGTTCCTCGGACGACGCCTCGGGCACGCTGTTCCCGCAGAGCCGCCCGCTGCTCCAGGTCGATCTGCCGCACAGCCTCGACGGGCAGCCGGTCACCGGCACGGTGAAGAGCCTGCTGGGGCTGCCCCAGACCAGCGTGTGCACCGGCACCTTCGAAGCCGAGGGCGTCGACTACGACGCACAGAGCGGCACCCTGCGGGCGGAGGTGATCCCACCGGGCGTGTGCGCGGTGGCGACCACGGTGTACTCGTACCGACTGCAGTAGGCACCCGGGCGCGGAGCGGTACGGACCGTACCGGGCTCTTCGGGAGGACGGCCCCTGTACGTCGTGCTGTCGGCCATGACCACCCGCTCCGCGCCCGACCGGCTGCTGCCGGTGCTCGCCGCAGCGTCCGTGATCGTACCCCAGGCCGACGCACAGGTGCCGGTGCTGATACCGGCGGTGCGGATGGCGGCGCGGGGGATCTCGCGGGCACTGGGCCGGCGACCTGAGCGGGAGCCCTGAGCTACGAGGGATTGCGGTAACTCCCCATGCGCCCAGGCTCCCCCGGGCCGTACGACGGCACGGCACCCGTGTCCGACACGTGATCGAACCGGTGCTCCGCCGGAGCCCGGCAGGCGCTTCCCCGCCCCTCCCGGCTCGGCCACCGTGCCTCGCGGTCAGGAACGAGGCGACACCGACCAGCACGCCGGAATCCGCGCCATCCTCGGCGCGGTCCCGGCCGCGGCCCTCGCCCACTGCGGTGCGCTCCGACTTATACCCAGCTTCATCGGGTGAACTCCCCTGCTGCGCAAGGACTTTCTTTGTTTTAAGTCTTGACGGCCGCAGGGACCGGGAGCACATTGACGGCACCCCTGAGAGCGCTCTCAAGGGGCCCCGTGCACCCCCACTCCGTACCCGAGAGGCTCCCCCATGAGCGAAACCTCCGGAATACACAGACGGCGCCCCCTGCGCCGGGCGCTCGTCGCCGTGCTCGGCACCCTCGGTCTGGCGGTCGCCGCCGCCACGGCCGGCACCCTCCAGGCCAGCGCCGACGCGCCCACACCCCCGTCGGGCTGGACGCAGGTTTTCCTGGACGACTTCAACGGCGCCGCGGGCTCCGGCGTCAACACCGCCAACTGGCAGTACGACACCGGGACTTCGTACCCGGGCGGCGCCGGCAACTGGGGCACCGGTGAGGTCGAGACCATGACCTCCAGCACCAGCAACGTCTCACTCGACGGCAACGGCAACCTGCAGATCACCCCGCGCCGCGACGCCGCCGGCAACTGGACCTCCGGCCGTATCGAAACCAACCGCACGGACTTCCAGCCCCCGGCCGGCGGCAAGCTGCGCGTCCAGTCCCGCATCCAGCTCCCGAACGTCACCGGCAACGCCGCCAAGGGCTACTGGCCCGCGTTCTGGATGCTGGGCGCCCCGTTCCGCGGCAACTACTGGAACTGGCCCGGCATCGGCGAGCTGGACATCATGGAGAACGTCCAGGGCCTCAACACCGACTGGGCCACCATGCACTGCGGCACCAGCCCGGGCGGCCCTTGCAACGAGACGTCCGGCATCGGCGGCAACACCCCCTGCACCGGCACGAGTTGCCAGGCCGGCTTCCACACGTACGCGATGGAGTGGGACCGCTCCACCAGCCCCGAGGAGATCCGCTTCTACCTCGACGGCGTCAACTTCCACACCGTCCGTGCCACCGACGTCGACGCGACGACCTGGTCGAACGCCACGAACCACGGTTTCTTCGTCATCCTCAACGTGGCGATGGGCGGCGGCTTCCCGGGCGCGTTCGGCGGCGGCCCCGACAGCGGCACCGAGCCGGGCCACCCGATGACCGTGGACTACGTACAGGTCCTGAAGTCCGGTGGCGGCGGCGGTACGACACCTCCGCCCACGGGCAACCGGGACGCGTACAGCGCCATCCAGGCCGAGTCCTACGACAGCCAGTCCGGAGTGAGCGCCGAGACGACCTCGGACACCGGAGGCAGCCAGAACATCGGCTGGCTGGCCAACGGCGACTGGGCGCAGTACAAGGGCGTCAACTTCGGCTCCACCCCGGCCACCCAGTTCAACGCGCGAGTGGCGAGCGGTGCGGACGCCGGGGTGAGCGGACTGGTCGAGGTGCGCCTGGACAGCCGTAGCAACGCGCCCATCGGCAGCTTCGCCCTGTCCAACACCGGCGGCTGGCAGTCCTGGCGGACGATCCCGGCGAACATCAGCTCGGTGACCGGCACGCACGACGTGTATCTGACCTTCACCAGCGGCCAGCCGGCCGACTTCGTCAACGTCAACTGGTTCAACTTCGGGCACTGACACGGAAGTTGCGCCCCAAGCCTGTTCCAGCAGTCCGGTACGGGCTCGGGGCGTCTCCCTCAGTCTCCGTCCGTCGACGCCCTCACCCGCCGTGCGAACCGCAGCGCCACCTCTCTCCACACCCGGGCGGCGGCCGGGTCGTCCCGCTGCGCCGCCCGGTGGAGTTCCTCCCGATCCACGCCGTGCGGTGCCAGCCGCTCGAGCGACCAGCGCGCGATGCGTTCCGGCGCGACCTCGGGGTGGAACTGAACGCCCCACGCCGACTCCCCGACCCTGAAGGCCTGATGGGGGCAACGCTCGCTGCGGGCCAGCCATCGGGCCTCGGCCGGCAACCGCACGATCGCGTCCACATGGTTCTCGATCGCCGTCGGGCGCTCGGGCAGCCCGCCGAACAGCGGATCCCCGTCGGCCTCCGGAAGCAGCGTCAGCGCCGTGCTCCCGAACTCCGGCTCGCCATACGCCCCTTGCACCTCCCCGCCGGCCACCTGCGCCAGCATCTGTCCCCCGAGGCAGATCCCGAAGACCGGCACGTCCCGCTCCAACGCCTGCCCCATCAGGGCCCGGGTCCGTGCGAGCCACGGCGCCCGCGTGTCGTCGTCCGGCAGGTACGCCCCGCCCAGCACGATCAGGGCCTCGTGCTCCAGCCGTGCGGGCAACGCCTCCCCCGCGTCCGCCCGGACCACGTCCATCCCGACGCCGCCCTCCGCCAGCCATGCGGCCCATCGCCCGGGGCCCCCGCCCGGACCGTTCTGCACCACCAGCGCCGTGGCCGTACGCCCTGTACTCCCCATGGCCCCATCCCGCCCTTCCTGCGCGCTCCCCGAAGCCTACGGGTCCGGCTCAGCGCAGCTCCGCCCGGAAAGCGACCGGGGTCAGGCCGGCGTGCAGCTGGAAGAACTTCGAGAAGTTCGCCGGGTCGGGGAAGCCGACGGCCACGCCGACGCGGCCTATCGGCAGGTCCGTGTGGGCGAGGAGCCGCTTGGCCTCCAGGACGACGCGCTTGTCGATAAAGCCCTTTGGCGTCTCGCCGGTGGCGGCGCGGACCGCGCGGACGAGGGTGCGGCGGGAGTAGCCGAGGGCGTCGGCATAGGCGCTGACACTGTGGTTGGTGGCGAAATCCTTCTCGACCGCGTCGCGGAAGAGGGTGAAGGTCGTGTCGGCCTGCCGCCGGGCCGCCTCCGCGGAGCTGGCCGCGAGATGCGCGAGGCGCAGCAGGAACGCGGTCAGGGAGTGGCGCAGGACCGCGGTGTGCAGGCTGAGCGGAAGGGTGGTGTCCTCGTACTCCCGTTGCAGTTGGGCGAGTCCGGCGCGCAGGGCGTCGAGCTGCGCCGGGTCGGGGTGCAGCAGGGGCGGCTGGTCGTAGCGGTAGAGGCCGGTGGCCTCCACGGTGGCGCGCGGGAGGAAACCGGGCTGCATGGTCAGGACGATTCCGCGGTACTCGCTGGTCCGCGAGAAGCGGTGCACCTGGCCGGGGCGGATCCACAGCAGATCGCCGGCCCCCACCTCGTACTCGGCGAAGTCGATCATGTGGCGCACGGGGCCCTCGCTGAAGAGCATGACCACGTGGAAGTCGATGCGGTGGACGCGGTGCAGCGGCGCGTCCGCGTGCCAGGTGTGGTCCCCCATGCGGGCGACCTGCATGCCTACGCCGCACACGCTCAGGTCGACGGGGAAGGGGAAAGTTCTGATCCCGTCTCCGCCGTCACCGTCGCCTTTGGCCGTTCCGCCCGTCATGTCCTTCTCGTGCCGTCTCTGCCGTCGTGCCGGAGTCCCGGTGTCCCACTTTCACCACAGGCTGACACACCCCGACCTTCCCTCCAAAAAGTCAGACTTTTAATTTTGAACGCGTCCGAGCTGCAACCCGCTTCGATCGAGGACTTCTTGAAGATGAGCACGCAGACATCCGACGGCTTCGAGTGGACCGACCTCGACCGCCGTGCCGTGGACACCGCCCGCCTCCTGGCGGCCGACGCCGTGCAGCAGGTCGGGAACGGACACCCCGGGACCGCGATGAGCCTGGCCCCCGCCGCGTACACGATCTTTCAGAAGGTGATGCGCCACGACCCGGCCGACCCTGAGTGGACCGGCCGTGACCGCTTCGTCCTGTCGCCCGGCCACACCTCGCTCACCCTCTACACCCAGCTCTTCCTCGCCGGGTACGAGCTGGAGCTGGACGACCTGAAGGCCTTCCGGACCCAGGGTTCCAAGACGCCCGGTCATCCCGAGTACGGGCACACCGCGGGCGTCGAGACCACCACAGGCCCGCTCGGCCAGGGCCTCGCGAACGCCGTCGGCATGGCCATGGCCGCCCGCTACGAGCGCGGCCTGTTCGACCCCGAGGCCCCCGAGGGCACCTCCCCCTTCGACCACACCATCTGGGCGATCGTCTCCGACGGCGACCTGGAGGAGGGCGTCTCTTCCGAGGCCTCCTCGCTCGCCGGCCACCAGAAGCTCGGCAACCTCGTCTTCCTCTACGACGACAACCACATCTCCATCGAGGGCGACACCGCGACCGCGTTCTCCGAGGACGTGCTCAAGCGATACGAGGCGTACGGCTGGCACGTGCAGCGGATCGCGCCCGCCGACAACGGCGACATCGACGTCCACGCCCTGTACGCGGCCCTCAAGGCGGCGCAGGGCGAGACCGAGCGCCCCTCGATCATCGCGATGCGCACGATCATCGCCTGGCCGGCCCCGAACGCCCAGAACACCGAGGCCTCCCACGGCTCCGCCCTCGGTCCCGAGGAGATCGCCGCCACCAAGCGCGTCCTCGGCTTCGACCCGGAAAAGTCCTTCGAGGTGGCCGACGAGGTCCTCGCCCACAGCCGGCGTGCGCTCGACCGGGGCGCCGAGGCCCACGCGGCCTGGGACAAGCGCATCGCCGAGTGGCGCGGCGCCCAGCCCGAGCGCGCGAAGCTGTTCGACCGGGTCGTCGCCGGCCAGCTCCCGGACGGCTGGGAGGACGCGCTGCCCGTGTTCGAGGAGGGCAAGGCCCTCGCTACCCGCGCCGCCTCCGGCAAGGTCCTCCAGTCGCTGGGCGCGGTCCTGCCCGAGCTGTGGGGCGGCTCCGCCGACCTCGCCGGCTCCAACAACACCACCATCGACAAGACGTCGTCGTTCCTGCCGAAGGGCAACCCGCTGCCCGAGGCCGACCCGTACGGCCGTACCGTCCACTTCGGCATCCGCGAGTTCTCGATGGCCGCCGAGATGAACGGCATCGCCCTGCACGGCAACACGCGCATCTACGGCGGTACGTTCCTGGTGTTCTCCGACTACATGCGCAACGCGGTCCGCATGTCCGCGCTGATGCAGCTGCCGGTGACGTACGTCTGGACGCACGACTCGATCGGCCTCGGCGAGGACGGCCCCACCCACCAGCCCGTCGAGCACCTGGCCGCGCTGCGCGCCATCCCGGGCCTGAACGTCGTCCGTCCGGCCGACGCCAACGAGACCGCGGTCGCCTGGGCCGAGATCCTGCGCCGGCACGGCAGCAAGCCGGCCCCGCACGGTCTGGCGCTCACCCGGCAGGGCGTACCGACGTACGCCCCCAACCCCGATGCCGCCAAGGGCGGTTACGTGCTCCGGGAGTCGTCGACCGAGACCCCGGACGTCGTCCTGATCGCCACCGGCTCCGAGGTCCAGCTCGCCGTGGCCGCACGGGAGTTGCTGGAGGCCGAGGGGGTCGGCGCCCGGGTGGTGTCGATGCCGTCCGTCGAGTGGTTCGAGGAGCAGCCGGCCGAGTACCGCGAGCGCGTCCTTCCGCCGTCCGTGCGGGCCCGCGTCGCAATCGAGGCCGGAATCGCCCTGACGTGGTACCGCTTCACAGGTGACGCAGGACGCATCGTCTCCCTCGAACACTTCGGCGCCTCCGCCGATGCCAAGACCCTGTTCGCCGAGTTCGGTTTCACCCCCGAGAACGTCGCCGCCGCCGCCCGGGAATCCCTGGCCGCCGCCCGCGGTTGATCCGATCGCCAGAAAGAAGATGATCACAGTGACCGAAGCAACCGCCACCGCGGGAGCACTCAAGCGCCTGTCCGACGAGGGCGTGTCGATCTGGCTGGACGACCTCTCGCGCCGCCGGATCGAGTCCGGCAACCTCGCCGAACTCGTCGAGAACAAGCACGTCGTGGGCGTCACCACCAACCCGTCCATCTTCCAGGCCGCGATCGGCTCCGGAGAGGGTTACGAGGAGCAGCTCACCGACCTCGCCGTGCGCGGCGTCACCGTCGACGAGGCCGTACGGATGATGACCACCGCCGACGTCCGCGCCGCCGCCGACGTCCTGCGCCCGGTGTACGACGCCACGGGCGGTCGGGACGGCCGGGTCTCCATCGAGGTCGACCCGCGTCTGGCCCACGAGACGGCGGCCACGATCGCCGAGGCCAAGCAGCTCGCCTGGCTCGTCGACCGCCCCAACGTCATGATCAAGATCCCGGCCACCAAGGCGGGCCTCCCGGCGATCACCGAGGTCATCGGCCTCGGCATCAGCGTCAACGTCACGCTGATCTTCTCGCTGGAGCGCTACCACGAGGTCATGGCCGCCTACCTTGCCGGTCTGGAGAAGGCCAGGACGCGGGGCCTGGACCTGGCGGAGATCCACTCCGTCGCCTCCTTCTTCGTCTCCCGCGTCGACAGCGAGATCGACAAGCGGCTGACCGCGCTGGGCACGCAGGAGGCCCTCGGCCTCAAGGGCCGGGCGGCGTTGGCCAACGCGCGCCTGGCGTACGAGGCGTACGAGGAGGTCTTCGCGGGCGAGCGCTTCACCGTTCTCGCGGCCGACCGGGCCAACAGGCAGCGCCCGCTGTGGGCCTCCACCGGTGTGAAGGACCCGGCGTACAAGGACACCCTGTACGTCGACGAGTTGGTCGCGCCCGGCACCGTCAACACCATGCCGGAGACCACGCTGAACGCGACCGCCGACCACGGCGAGATCACCGGCGACACGGTGACCCGCGGCTACGCGCAGGCCCGCGCCGACCTCGAGGCCGTGGAGCGGCTCGGTATCTCCTACGACGAGGTCGTGCGGCAGTTGGAGAACGAGGGTGTCGCCAAGTTCGAGGTGGCGTGGAACGACCTGCTCGCCGCCGTCACGAAGTCCCTGGACAGCAAGGGAGTTGACGCACGATGAGCAAGACTCCAGCGGCCGAGGCCGAGCCCCCCGTGGCGGAGTCCGGGGCCCAGGAGGCGGCGCCCGAGGTGCGCGTACCTGTGATCCCCGCCGCCGACTGGTCGAACCCGCTCCACGACGCCCGTGACCGCCGACTGCCCCGCATCGCGGGCCCTTCCGGTCTGGTCATCTTCGGCGTCACCGGCGACCTGTCCCGCAAGAAGCTGATGCCGGCCATCTACGACCTGGCCAACCGCGGCCTGCTGCCGCCGGGCTTCTCCCTGGTGGGCTTCGCCCGCCGGGACTGGGAGGACCAGGACTTCGCGGAGGTGGTGCACGACGCGGTGCGCGACCACTCGCGCACCCCGTTCCGCGAGGAGGTGTGGCAGCAGCTGGCCGAGGGGATGCGGTTCGTCCCGGGCGACTTCGACGACGACAAGGCGTTCGAGCAGCTCCGCGAGTCCGTCGACGAGCTGAACGCGTCCCGGGGCACCGGCGGCAACTTCGCCTTCTACCTCTCCGTACCGCCGAAGTTCTTCCCGAAGGTCGTGCAGCAGCTGAAGAAGCACGGCCTGGCCGATCCGCCCGAGGGCTCCTGGCGCCGGGCGGTCATCGAGAAGCCCTTCGGCCACGATCTGGCCAGCGCCCGTGAGCTCAACGCCCTGGTGCACGACGTGTTCGAGCCGGACCAGGTGTTCCGCATCGACCACTACCTCGGCAAGGAGACCGTTCAGAACATCCTGGCGCTGCGCTTCGCCAACCAGATGTACGAGCCGATCTGGAACCGTTCGTACGTCGACCATGTGCAGATCACGATGGCCGAGGACATCGGCATCGGTGGCCGCGCGGGCTACTACGACGGCATCGGCGCCGCCCGTGACGTCATCCAGAACCATCTGCTCCAGCTGATGGCGCTCACCGCGATGGAGGAGCCCATCGCCTTCGACGCGGACGCGCTGGTCACCGAGAAGCTCAAGGTGCTCAAGTCGGTGCGGCTGCCCGAGGACCTGGGCGCCCACACCGTGCGCGGCCAGTACGCCGAGGCCTGGCAGGGCGGCGAGAAGGTCGTCGGCTACCTCGAGGAGGAGGGTATCGACGCCAAGTCGAAGACCGACACCTACGCCGCGATCAAGCTGGAGATCGACAACCGCCGCTGGGCGGGCGTCCCCTTCTACCTGCGCACCGGCAAGCGGCTCGGCCGCCGGGTCACCGAGATCGCGGTGGTCTTCCAGCGCGCCCCGCACTCCCCCTTCGACTCGACGGCGACGGAGGAGCTGGGCCAGAACGCGGTCGTCATCCGTGTCCAGCCCGACGAGGGCATGACCGTGCGTTTCGGTTCGAAGGTGCCGGGCACGTCGATGGAGATCCGGGACGTGACGATGGACTTCGCCTACGGCGAGTCGTTCACGGAGTCCAGCCCGGAGGCGTACGAGCGGCTCATCCTGGACGTACTGCTCGGCGACGCCAACCTGTTCCCCCGCCACCAGGAAGTGGAAGAGTCCTGGAAGATCCTCGACCCCATCGAGGAGCACTGGGGGGCGCACGGCAGGCCGGCGCAGTACGCGTCGGGCAGCTGGGGTCCCGAGGAAGCCGACGAGATGCTCGCACGAGACGGACGGAGCTGGCGCAGGCCATGAAGATCGACCTGACCGACACCACGGCAAGCAAGATCAACAAGGCGCTGGTGCAGGGTCGCCGCGCCATCGGCACGCCCGCCGTGGGCATGGTCCTGACGATGGTCATCGTCACGGACGAGGAGAACGCGTACGACTCGATCAAGGCGGCCGAGGAGGCCTCGCACGAGCACCCCTCGCGCACCCTGGTCGTCATCAAGCGGCACGCCCGCACCCCGCGCGAGCGCACCCAGTCCCGGCTGGACGCGGAAGTTCGCGTCGGCACCGAGGCCGGCACCGGCGAGACGGTGATCCTGCGGACCTTCGGCGAGGTGTCCGACCACGCCGACTCCGTGGTGCTGCCGCTGCTGCTGCCGGACGCGCCGGTCGTCGTGTGGTGGCCGGTGGACGCGCCCGACAACCCCGCCAAGGACCCGCTGGGCGCGCTCGCGCAGCGCCGGATCACCGACATGTACGCCGTCGAGCATCCGCTGGAGGCCCTGGAGACCCGGGTGCGTTCCTACGCGCCCGGCGACACCGACCTGGCCTGGACCCGGCTCACCCCGTGGCGCTCGATGCTGGCCGCGGCCCTGGACCAGGCCCGGGTACACGTGACGTCGGCGACGGTGGAGAGCGAGGCCGAGAACCCCAGCGCCGAGCTGCTCGCCCGCTGGCTGGAGGCCCGCCTCCAGGTGCCGGTGGCGCGGACGGTCACCGCGGGACCGGTCGTCACCGCTGTTCGGCTCGGCACCGCGGGCGGCGAGATCGTGATCGACCGTCCCGAGGGCCCGCTGGCCACGCTGAGCCTGCCGGGCCAGCCGCCGCGCCGTCTCGCGCTGAAGGTCCGCGCGACCTCCGAACTCATCGCCGAGGAGCTGCGGCGCCTCGACGCCGACGAGATGTACGCCATCGCCCTGCGGGGCGATGGCACCAAGGAGAACGTCTGACATGTCTGACTCCGTGTCGGATCACCCCCGGCTCACCCGGCGGCCCGAGTGGACGGCCCTCGCCGACCACCGCGCCCAGGGGCAGCCGAACCTTCGTGAGCTGTTCGCGGCGGACCCGAAGCGTGCCGAGCGGTACGTCGTCCGGGTCGGCGACCTGCTCATCGACTACAGCAAGAACCTGATCACCGACGAGACTCTGGCCCTGCTGCGCGCACTCGCCTCCGTCACCGACGTGTTCGGCCTGCGGGACGCCATGTTCCGCGGCGAGCGCATCAACATCACCGAGGACCGCGCCGTCCTGCACACCGCGCTGCGCTCGCCGCGGGACGCTGTGATCGAGGTCGACGGCGAGAACGTCGTCCCGGCCGTGCACGCCGTCCTCGACAAGATGGCGGACTTCGCGGACCGGGTCCGCTCCGGCGCCTGGACCGGCCAAACCGGCAAGAGGATCCGCAACGTCGTCAACATCGGCATCGGCGGCTCCGACCTGGGCCCGGCGATGGCGTACGAGGCGCTGCGGCCGTACACCGCACGGGACTTGACGTTCCGGTTCGTGTCCAACGTGGACGGCGCCGACCTGCACGAGGCGGTGCGCGACCTGGACCCGGCGGAGACCCTGTTCATCGTCGCGTCCAAGACGTTCACCACGATCGAGACGATCACCAACGCCACCTCCGCCCGCTCCTGGCTGCTGGCCGGTCTCGACGGTGAGGAGAAGGCGGTCGCCAAGCACTTCGTGGCGCTGTCGACGAACTCCGGGAAGGTCACCGAGTTCGGCATCGACCCGGAGAACATGTTCGAGTTCTGGGACTGGGTCGGCGGCCGCTACTCCTACGACTCGGCGATCGGCCTGTCCCTGGTGATCGCCATCGGCCCGGACCGCTTCCGGGAGATGCTCGACGGCTTCCACCTGGTCGACGAGCACTTCCGCACCGCGCCCGCCGAGTCCAACGCCCCGCTGATCCTCGGCCTGTTGGGCATCTGGTACGGCGACTTCCTGGACGCGCAGTCGCACGCGGTGCTGCCGTACTCGCACTATCTGTCCAAGTTCACCGCCTACCTGCAGCAGCTGGACATGGAGTCCAACGGCAAGTCGGTGGACCGGGACGGCCATCCGGTGCAGTGGCAGACCGGTCCGGTGGTGTGGGGTACGCCCGGTACCAACGGGCAGCACGCCTACTACCAGTTGATCCACCAGGGCACGAAGCTGATCCCGGCGGACTTCATCGGCTTCGCGCGCCCGATCGGCGAGTTGAGCGACCGGCTGAAGGCGCAGCACGACCTGCTGATGGCCAACTTCTTCGCCCAGACACAGGCCCTCGCCTTCGGCAAGACCGCCGACGAAGTGCGCGCCGAGGGCGTGCCGGAGGCCCAGGTGCCGCACCGCACCTTCCAGGGCAACCACCCCACCACCACGATCCTGGCCACGGAACTGACCCCGTCGGTGCTGGGCCAACTGGTCGCGCTCTACGAGCACAAGGTGTTCGTCCAGGGCGCGGTGTGGAACATCGACTCCTTCGACCAGTGGGGCGTCGAGCTGGGCAAGGTTCTGGCCAAGCGCGTCGAACCGGCCCTGACCGAGGGCGCGGACGTGCCCGGTCTGGACGCCTCCACCGCCGCCCTCGTCTCCGCCTACCGTCAGATTGGGAAGTGAACGCACCATGCAGCTCGGACTCATCGGCCTCGGCAAGATGGGCGGCAACATGCGCGAGCGGATCCGCCGCGCCGGCCACACCGTCTTCGGCTACGACCGCAACCCCGAGGTCTCCGACGTGAAGAGCCTCGCGGAACTCGTCGAGAAGCTCGACGCGCCGCGCACGGTCTGGGTGATGGTCCCGGCCGGCACCGCCACCCAGACCGTCATCGACGAGCTGGGCGACCTGCTGACCCCGGGTGACACCGTGGTCGACGGCGGCAACTCCCGTTGGACCGACGACGAGAAGCACGCCGCCGCGCTCGGCATCAAGGGCATCGGCTTCGTCGACGCCGGTGTCTCCGGCGGTGTGTGGGGCCTGGAGAACGGCTACGCCCTCATGGTCGGCGGCGAGAAGGAGGCCGTGGACCGGCTGAAGCCGATCTTCGAGGCGCTCAAGCCGGAGGGCCCGTACGGCTACGTCCACGCGGGCCGGGTCGGTGCCGGGCACTTCTCCAAGATGGTCCACAACGGCATCGAGTACGCGATGATGCAGGCCTACGCCGAGGGCTGGGAGCTCCTGGAGAAGGTCCACTCGGTGGAGAACGTGCGCGAGGTGTTCCGCTCCTGGCAGGAGGGCACCGTTATCCGGTCCTGGCTGCTGGACCTCGCGGTCAACGCCCTCGACGACGACGAGCACCTGGAGAAGCTGAAGGGCTACGCGGAGGACTCCGGGGAGGGCCGCTGGACCGTCGAGGCCGCGATCGACAACGCGGTGCCGCTCCCGGCGATCACCGCCTCGCTCTTCGCGCGGTTCGCCTCCCGCCAGGACGACTCCCCGCAGATGAAGTTGATCGCCGCCCTGCGCAACCAGTTCGGCGGCCACGCCGTCGAGTCGAAGAAGGAGTAACCGGCCATGGGGGACCTCATACTGGTCCGCCACGGTGAGACGGAGTGGAGCGTGTCGGGCCGGCACACCAGCTGGACCGACCTGCCCCTCACCCAGCACGGCGAGGAACAGGCCAAGTCGCTCGCCCCGCTCCTGTCCGGCCGGACCTACGCCCTCACCCTCACCAGCCCGCTCGCCCGCGCGATCCGCACCGCCGAACTCGCGGGCCTGACCGGGGCCGAGACCGATCCCGATCTGCACGAGTGGGACTACGGCGCCTACGAGGGCGTCACCACCGTCGAGATCCACCGCAGCCGCCCGCACTGGGACCTGTGGCTGCACGGCGTCCCGCCCGGCCCCGCCGGTCACCCCGGCGAGTCGCCGGCCGAGGTGGGACAGCGCGCCGACAAGGTGCTGGCCAAGGTGGACGCGGCGCTCGCCAACCACTCCGGTGACGTGCTCCTCGTCGCCCACGCCCACTTCCTGCGGGTGCTGACGGCCCGTCGGCTGGGCCTGCCGCCCTCCGAGGGCCGCCTGTTCCAGCTGGCGACCGGCGCCGTCAGCCGGCTGTCCACGGAGCACGGTCGCCCCGTGATCGCCGAGTGGAACCGCACGGCGTGACACCTCCGGCCCGGGTCACCTCGCGTGACCCGGGCCGCAGCGGTAGAGCAGCCGTGCGTGGTCGTGGGAGCCGTAGGCCGCGGGCGGGACGAGCGCGCAGTGCGCGGCGGTCCAGCGGACCAGCGCCCCGCTCTCGGTGCGGCGGTGCGCCGCGACGTCCCGCCGCGCCAGCACGACGTACCGCAGCCGTCCCGTGTCGACGAGATGGTCGAAGCCCCGCGACGTCGGGTACGGGACACGGCCGGTGAAGCCGCCCATGGGCAGGACCGGCGCGTCGGCGGCGATGACGTAGGGCGCGGCCGCCGCCCAGCCGGGCACCGCGGCCAGATAGCGGGCGCCGTCGCGGTGTGCGGTCAGATAGGCCAGCAGCCGGCGCTTGGCGGGGCCCAGCGTCGACAGGGCACCGCCGGTGCGGATGCTCGCGGGGCCGACCCGGCCGAAGCCGCCAGGCTGGTTGTAGCGCGGGGACAGTGCGGAGGCCGACCACACGGCCGGGATCAGCAGGACCGCGGCGAGCCCGACGGCCAGTCCGGCGGTGACGGCACGCGGACGCCCGACACCGACGAGCGCCGTCGCGAGCAGACACAGGGCGACGGCAGCCGGCGCCGACCAGACGAAGAACTGCGGGTACCAGAGCGTCAGGGCCGAGCACCACGCGACGTTGACGGCGATCACCACCGGCAGCACCTTCGCGTGCCGTCCTCCGGTACGGCACGCCCGCCACCCCTGGACGACGGCGGCCCCGCTCAGCGCCGCGAGCGCCACCGCGACGACGCCCATGTAGTAGGTGTGCCCAGTCACACTGCCGAAGCTGAACACCACGAAGAACGTGACCAGCCACACCCCCCACAGGACGTGTCCGGCCAGCACCGGGTCCGTGCGCGGCACGCGCCGCCGCCACAGGGCCACGAGACCGCCGACGAGGCCGAGAGCCGCCAGCGGGTACAGCCAGCCCGTCTGGGTGGCGAGTCCGGGGCTGAACATCTTCCACACGCTGTCGCCCATGCTCGACGCCATATGGCTCCCGGGGCGGGCCGCCTGGCTGGCGACGATGCTGCCGCTGCCGGCCGCATTGACGCCGACCATGTGGAAGCGGGTGAGGAAGTTGTAGCCGACGACCAGGCCGAACGCCGAGTTGTCGGTCGTGCCGTCGAGATAGGGGCGGTCCGCGGCCGGGGTGAGCGTGGCCACCAGCATCCACGACAGCGACACCGCCAGCGTGACCGCTCCGGCCAGGGCGAGGTGCCGGATCCTGCGGCCAAGGCCGGTCGGGGCCGCGACGAGGTAGGTGACGGCGAGGGCGGGCAGGACCGCCCAGGCCTCCAGCATCTTGCACTGGAAGGCCAGGCCCACCCAGCAGCCCGCGAGCAGCAGGGTGCGCGGCCGGGCCCGTTCGGTGGCCCGCTGGGTGGCCTCGGCGGCCAGGAGCAGCAGCAGGACGAACGGCGCGTCCTCGACCACCGACCGCCCCAGTCCCACCGTCACGGGGGTGAGGGTGAGGAACGCGGCGGCGAGCAGCCCGGCCGGCACCCCGGCCCAGCGGCGCACCACCCGGTGCAGCAGGAGCACACAGGCGACGCCCTCGAGGGCCTGCGGGAGCACCAGCGCCCAGGCGTGGAAGCCGAACAGAAGCGCCGACACGGCCTGTGGCCACAGGAAGCCGGGCAGCTTGTCGAGGGTGATCGAGTTCGCCGGGTCGAAGGAGCCGTAGAAGAAGGCGCGCGGGCTGTCGGTCATGCTGCGCACGGCGCTCGCGTAGAAGGAGTGGTACGCGCTGTGGTCGAGGCCCCACAGATACAGCAGGGCCGCGAGCGCGGTGATGCCCAGGAGCACGGGGCGCTCGTAGCGGTCGGCGCGGCGCTGCTGCGGGGGCGCGGTCATGGGCGGCGGCGGACCGGAACGGACCGCTGAGAGCGGCTCGCTGACGGGGCTCGACATGGACGGCCTTCCAGGGCTCCGGGGAATCTCACATCCGGGACGCGAAGCCGCATTCCGGATTCTTCCGCGAGTATCGGGCGGCCGACCTGTACGCGACCTGAAAGACCGCCGGGTCTCACCGGCCTCTCACCGGCTACACACCCGCGTCTCGTCACCGGACCCCGCCATGCCCTGCTTCTAGAATCTCCGGCACGCGCCACAGCGGCGCGCCCCACCGCCCGGAGGAACCCGATGACCAGCGTCGACGAACCGGCACGACACGACGGGCGGGTCCGTGACGCGGCCCGCACCCGCGCCGAGATCCTCGACGTGGCGACGCGGGAGTTCGCGCGGGCCGGGTACGACGGGGCCCGGGTCGACGAGATCGCCGCCCTCACCCGCACCACGAAGCGCATGATCTACTACCACTTCGGCGGCAAGGAACAGCTGTTCACGGCCGTCCTGGAGCGGGTGTACGGCGTGCTCCGCGAGGCCGAACAGCAGCTGCGGGTCGACCATCTGGACCCGCTGACGGCGATCCGGCGCCTGGCCGAGCTGGCCTTCGACCATCACGAGCGGCACCCGGAGTTCGTCCGGCTGGTCACCGTCGAGAACTTCCACGGCGCCGCGCACCTCGCGAGGTCCGCGAAGCTCGGCAGGATCGGCTCGCCCGCGCTGGACGTGATCGGCCGCATCCTCGCGGCCGGCCGGGAGTCGGGCGTGTTCCGGGCGGACGTCGACGCGGTGGACGTGCACGCCATGATCAGCTCGTTCTGCTTCTTCCGGGTCGCCAACCGGCACACCTTCGGGGCCCTGTTCGACCGGGACCTGGCGCATCCGGCGCGGCGCGAGCACTACCGGACGATGCTCGGCGACATGGTGATCGCCTACCTCACTGCGGACTGACCGACGAGATCCGTTCTGACTCTCGATCGGACACCAGGAGTTCGGTCCAGGTGCGGGCCACCCCGTCCAGTGAGAAGGACTCCCGTACCTGGGTGCGGGCCAGCTCCCCCGCCGACCGCCAGGCCTCCTGGTCGCCGAGCGCGGCAATCGACTCCGCCATCGCGGCGGGGTGTTCGTGGATCCAGCGCCGGTCGTAGATCTCGTCCGCGCCGGGCCATGGCAGCAGGGCGGGTACGGCGCCGGAGGCCATGCCCTCGGCCGGGGCGAGGTGGAAGCTCTCGTCGTCGCTGGTGGACAGGACGTGTCCGATCCGGCGCAGCCAGCTCGCCACGTCCGCCCCGAACGCGTCAAAGACGACGGCCCCTTCGAGCAGCGGCGAGGTCTGCATCCGGCGCAGGATCGCGTCGTAGTGGGCGCGTTCCTCGGGCTTGTTCCAGATCCACCAGTACTCCCACGGCGGCTTGGACTTGACCGACAGATGCCAGCGCCGGTCGCGGGCGCGCAGCTCCTCCAGTACGTCGAGGCCCAGGTCGAGGCGTTTGCGGCTGGGCGCGATGCCGATCATGCCGAGTCGGAAGCGCGCGCTCGGTGCCTTCGGCCGGTCGAGCTGGTCGGTGTCGACCCAGTTCGGGACGACCGTGACCTTCGACTCGGGCCAGCCGGTGTGCTCCAGGGTGCGGCGGGCGTAGTACGGGCTGACGCACACCACCCGGTCGACGGCGTCGATGTCGACCTGCCGGGGCCAGGCGGCGTCGAGTTCGAAACGGTGCAGCCGTACCACGAGCCGGCTGCCGCGCCGCTTGTGGTGGCTGTACCAGACGGCGGCGGGACCGCACCACTCGACGACCACCACATCGGCCCAGTCGGCGAGTTCACGGCTCGCGGCCGGGTCGTGCCGGGCCAGTGCGGGCCAGGCGTCGATGCGTACCTCGAGTCCGGGCAGGGAGCGGAAGTGGTCGAGGAGCCGGGTGAGGAACTTCAGGTCGTGGCCGGCGACGCCGACCCGCAGCGGCCTCGCTCGGGCGGTCACGCCGGCGGGCGCCGGCGGGAAGGCCCGGTCGAGGTGGGCGCGCCAGCGGCGGGCCGCGGCGTCGAGGGTGTACCGGCCGGCTGCGGTCCGGCAGCGGTCGGCCGCGAGGCTGCGGGCCTCGGGATCGCGAGCGGCGCGCTCCACGGCGTCGGCGGCGTCGGTGAGTTCGGCGCGGCCGGGCACGTAGAGCGGGTAGTCGGCACCGAGCAGGGCCTCGTGCGCGGGCGTGCGGTTGAGGACGACGGGCAGGCCGAGGGCGCCGAACTCCAGGACCTTGGTGGACAGTTCGAGGCTCGCGTCGAGGGCCGGGTCCCGCCAGCCGAGGCCGAGGTCGCACTCGCCGGCGATACGCATGGCCTCCTCGCGGGGCCGGCCGCCGTGGTGCCGGATGCCCGGGGTGGGGCCCTCCAGCGCCCGGGTCATGGCGGCCTGGAAGCCGGGGTGGGCGGCATCGGAGTGGATCTTGTCGCCGACGGTGTGCAGTTCGGCGCGGATACCCCGTTCGCCGAGCAGGGCCGGCAGGCGAGTCATGGGGAGGGTGTTCCAAAGCGGCGCGAACTTCCCCGTGTAGACGAGCCGCAGCGGGTCGTGCGGCCGCTCGTGCTCCGGCACCGGGAACCCGGGCTCGGGTACGGCGGGCGGGCTGAGCAGGCTACGGCCGCAGGCCTCGGGCACCCACGCCTCCAGGAAGCAGCGCAACTCCTCGGTCTGACAGAGGAGTTGCCGCGAGGCGGCGGCGATCCGGGCGAGTTCGGCGCAAGCCTGATCGGTCATCTCGGCAGCCGACTGCGGGATGTCGGTGAGGTAGGCCCAGATCCGTCCGTCGAAGTGCCGGTCGTTCACGACCCGGTTGACGAGCCGACGGCCGCGCAGCACGAGCAGGTCGCAGGGCTCGTCCTGGTCGAGCCGGGCGAGGACCTTCGAGGCCTGGACCGGTGACAGGGACCCGTTCTGCTGCCCGGCCAGCAGCCGTTCCTCGTACGGTCGCACCACTGTCACGCCGGGCAGCCCGGCCAGCGGATCGGTCAACCGCCCAGTGTGAACGGGGGCCTTGAGGACGAGCCGGGTCTCACAGCCCGCCAGCGACAGCGCCTGCACGGTCGACTGGGCCCAGACGGCGGACCCGTCGATGAGGTTGAGGTCCACGTCGCCGTAGACGATGGCCCGGACTGTGCGGCTCATGAGGGTTCCTTCCCGCGCACGGCGAACAGCCGGTATCCCGCGCCGGACCAGGTCTCGGGCGGTGTACCGGCGTGATGCAGGGACCGCCGCACGAGCAGCGGCCGGGTCAGCTCTGTCACAAAGGTGTAGTCGTCGTCGGCCGCCGTGCGGCCCAACGCGTCGGCCTGTGAGTGTTCCTGAGCGCACATCAGGTCCAGGAGCAGGGTGTCCGGGCGGTCCTCGGCGGGGTCGGTCCAGTCGGCGACCCAGGCGGCGGTGGGCGGTCCGGTGCGCACGGTGACCCCGGCGCCGTCGAGTTCCTCGAGCCCGGCCGGGTCGGGTACGACCACTTCGCTGGGCCGGTGGTGCTGGCCCAGCACCTGGGCGACCAGCCGGGCCGCGTCGGTCCGGTCGCGCGGGGCGGCGAGAACCGCGACGCGACGACCGTCCAGCGGGTCGGGGGCGCCGGTCAGCCGGGCCAGTTCGGCGAGCCGGACCCGGGTGCTGTCCTGCCGGAAGGCCTCCCACAGCCGTTCCCTGCCATGCTCGGCCGGGTCGAGCCGGGAGAGCCGCACGCCGGTGTCGGTGTCGAGGACGGCGTCCCAGGCGAGCCGAGTGAGCCCGGGCGCGGCCGCGGCGGGGCCGTCCCGCCACAGGACGATCGCCCGGCCCAACGCCCTGGCCTCGGTGAGGACCTCGGCCAGTGTCCGGTCCAGGTCCGGGGCAAGGCCGGTGCCCGCGGGCGACCAGGGGCCCTCGCCGGTGCAGGCGCTCAGCTGCACCACCACCGCGTCGGGGTCGGTGCGCTGGACGAGAAGGCTCGCGTCGTGCGGCAGCAGCCGGTTCACGACGGCGTCGGCCGCGAAGTCCTCGGCGGTGTGGTCGGTCAGGATCCCCGCGATCACCAGCCGGTCGCGGGGCGCGGAGGACAGGGCACGGTGCACGAGATGGAGGCGGTCGTCGGACGCGGCGAGCGCGGCTCCGTCGACGGCGGCAGGCGTCTTCGCCGGCACCGACCGCTTCGCGGTGCGCCGCCGGCCGCGCCACAGGCCGTACAACTCCCGTGGCAGTCCGGCCATCCCGCGCCCCGGCCGGCGGGCCGCCGAGACCAGGGCCCGGCCGACCCGCAGTGAGGTCGAGCCTTCGAGCATGGTCACGCGTGCCTCCAGCACGCCGACCCGGTCCCGGGCCCCGCGCAGGGCGGCGGCCAGCCGCTCCTTCTCCCGTACGGCGGCGGCGAGCCGCTCGGCGAGCCCGTCCTCGTGGACGGCTTCCCGGGCCCGTTCGGCCTCCTCGGCCCGCTGCTCCAGGTCCAGGACGCGGGCACGCAGGGAGCGGGAGGCGAGGTCGGCGAAGACGTATTCGTCGGCGATCCGCAGCGCCGTCGCGAAGCCGTCCGACGGCACCGGGCGGCCGAACCAGTCGTGCGGTGGCAGGAGTTCGTCCGTGCGGGCGAACACGGCACCCGCGTGCAGATGCACATAGCCGAGCGGGGCCGCGCGCAGCACCTGGCAGCCGTGGGTCACCAGTGGGTCCAGCAGCCGGTGGTAGGGCGGTTCGCGGTGCCCGAACAGGAGGAGTCCCCGGCCGCCGGGCCGCATGCGTTCCAGTACGGCGAGGCAGTCGTCCTCGGTGCCGTGCAGGTCGGGGTCCGGGCCGTACGACAGGAGCACCAACTCTCCCTCGCCGATGGGCCGTTCGTCTCGGCTCAGGACGACGCCCGGCGGCAGGTGGAGGTACGGTTCCAGGCGCAGCCCTCCGGTGGTGGCGTCGACCACCGTCGTCACGCCGTCCAGGTGCGGGTGGAGCAGATCGGTCAGGCGCATCAGCGGGTCCTCGTGAAGACGTGGAAGCCGACCCGGTTCTCGCGGAAGGCGTAGGGCCGGAACTCCGTGTGCCGCAGGCCGAGGGGTTCGAGTTCCTCGCGGTAGGCGGCGGTGGGCCGGTGCAGGATGTAGTCGCCGAGGGGCCGGGGGCGGTCGTCGTCCTCGTCGGTGACGATCAGCCGGCCGGTGAGCCGGACCAGCGAGGCGAGGTTGCGCAGCCCGGCCGCCCACTCCGCGTCGTCGAGGACGTGGAAGAGCACGTCGACGCAGAGCACGACGTCGTACGGCCATGGGCTGCGCCACTCGTCGAGCCGGGACTCGGCGTAGCGCGGGCCGCCGTTCGCGGCGCGGGAGCGTTCGACGGCCTCGGGGCTCGCGTCGAAGGCGTCGACGCGGTGGCCGCAGCGGGCCAGGGCGCGGGCGAAGTGCCCCTTGCCGCAGCCCGCGTCGAGCACGAACAGGGGGGCCGCCGGGTTGGTCAGATCCCCGATGAGGGAGAGCAGCGCGCCGAGCCGCAGCGCGTAGAACAACTCGTTGCCCGCACGGTCGAGCCCGATGTGCCCACCGGAGGCGAGATCGTCGTGGTCACGGTGCCGGATGTTCCAGTAGACGCGGGTGCGGGCGGTGCCGGGGTGGGCGGGGTAGGTGGTGCTGCCCTCGGGGCCTGACTGGGTGTCGTCAGTCATGGTGTTCCAGCCAGCGGGTGATCACGCGGGCGATGCGGGTGCCCGCCCTGCCGTCCCACAGGGGTGGGCCCTCGGTGGACACCGCCGGGCCGCCGTCGAGTGCCTTGCGCAGCGCGGGCACCAACTCGGCATGGGTGACCAGGCGGTTGGTGCCGTGGGTGACGGTGACCGGGCGTTCGGTGCTGGTGCGCAGGGTCAGGCAGGGCACGTTCAGGACGGTGGTCTCCTCCTGCACCCCGCCCGAGTCGGTGATCACGGCGGCCGCGCCCCGTACGAGGCTCATGAACTCGACGTAGCCGAGCGGTTCGAGGACGTGCACGCCGGGCGCGCCGTCGAGGCCCGCCGCGCGCAGGGCCTCACGCCCGCGAGGGTGGAGCGGTACGGCGAGGTCGAGGTGCCGGGCCGCCTCGGTCAGGGCGCGGGCGGCGGCGCGGGCCGCCTCGGGGTCGTCGACGTTGGCGGGGCGGTGCAGGGTGACCACGCCGTAGCGGTCGGGCAGGCCGTGCGCGGTGCGGGCGGCGGCCGAGTCGAAGAGGTCCAGGTGGGTGAGGAGGGTGTCGATCATCGGGTTGCCGACGAAGTGCACCCGGTCGGCGACAGCCCCCTCCCGGGCCAGGTGGCCGACGGCCTCGGGGCTGGTGACGAAGAGCAGCTCGGCCAGCTGGTCGACGAGGCGCCGGTTCACCTCCTCCGGCATGGTCATGTCGAAGCTGCGCAGGCCCGCCTCCACATGGGCGATCGGGATGCCCAGCTTGGCGGCGACGAGGGCCGCGGCCAGGGTGGAGTTCACATCGCCGTAGACCACGACGAGGGCGGGGGCGCGGGCGGTCAGTTCTCTCTCCAGGGCGACCAGCAGGTCGGCGGTCTGCCGGGCGTGGCTGCCGGAGCCGACGCCGAGGTCGGTGTCCGGCTCGGGCAGTCCCAGCTGGCGGAAGAACACGTCCGACATCCGGGCGTCGTAGTGCTGCCCGGTGTGCACGAGCACCTGGTCGCGGCCGGCCACCCCGAGGGCGGCGACGACCGGGGCCGCCTTCACGAAGTTGGGCCGGGTACCGACCACATGGAGTACGAGGCCGTTCATGTCGCTGCCTTTCGTTGGCGCTCCGCCCGCGCTGCTCCGCACGCGCCGCCGCGTCGGCTTACCGTGGCGGCATGTCCCGTCATGTCCCCCGTGCCGTCAGTCTGGCCGCCTCCGTCGCCTGGGGCGAGTTGCGGCACGATCCCGCCCGGGCCGCGTTGCTCGGCGTACGGCTGCTGCCTGCGGGCCTGAGGAAGCGGGCCCGGCCGGTGGAGCGCCGGCTGTCCGCCCGGGCCCGTGCGGCCGGGCCGGGCGCGACTCCGTGGACAGGCCGGGTGCCCGCCCCGGTGGGCCGGACCGTACGGCCCATGTCCGGGCGGGTGCTGCACCTGGTCAGCAACTCGCTGCCGTTCAAGCATGCCGGTTACACCGTGCGCACGCAGAAGCTGGCCGAGGCGCAGCGGGCGGCCGGGCTCGATCCGCACGTGGTGACGCGGATCGGGTTCCCGGTGGCGCAGGGGATGCTGGACGCGAGCCCGCTGCAGATCGTGGCCGGGGTGCCGCAGCATCGGCTGCTGCCCTGGTGGCTGCCGTACGGGCAGGGCCCGGCGCTGGCCCGGAACGCCGAGCTGGCCGCGCGGCTGGTGGAGCGGCTGCGGCCCGCCGTGCTGCACGCGGCCACGGACCACGGCAACGGGCGCGTGGCCCTGGCCCTGCGCGAGACGTACGGGCTGCCCGTGGTCTACGAGGTCCGGGGCTTTCTGGAGGAGACCTGGCTGACCCAGGCTCCGGGGCGCAGTCCGCGGGACGCCGTGTACCGGAAGCGGCGCGAGCTGGAGACGCACTGCATGCGCGAGGCCGACCTGGTGCTGACGCTGGGCGCGGCGATGAAGGCGGAGATCGTGGCCCGCGGGGTGCCCGAGGAGCGGGTGCTCGTCGTGCCGAACGCGGTGGACGGCGCGTTCCTGGCGCCCCCGCCGGACGGGGCGCCGGTGCGGGCCCGGCTCGGGATCGCGCCGGACGAGTTCGTCGTCGGCACCGTCAGCAGTCTCACCCCGCTCGAGGGGATCGGTACGTTGCTCCAAGCGGGTGCCGAGCTGCGCCGGCGTGGAATTCCTCTGCGGCTGCTGATCGTGGGCGACGGTCCGGAGCGCGCCGCGCTGATCCGGCAGGCGGCCCGGCTGGGCCTCGGCGACGGTGCCGCCCTGTTCACCGGCCGGGTCCCGCACGCCCAAGTGCGGGATTTCCACGCCGTGTTGGATGTGTTCGCGGTGCCGCGCACCGACGAGCGCGTCTGCCATCTGGTGACCCCTCTCAAGCCGGTCGAAGCGATGGCGAGCGGTCTCCCCGTGGCAGCTAGTGATCTCACCGCAATGAGAGAACTGGTCGAACCGGAGGTTAACGGTCAGCTAATTCCTCCCGAATCGGTCCATGCTTGGGCAGAGGGGTTGGAAAAACTGCTTTACAGTCAAAAGCGGCGGTTCGAATGGGGAGCCGCCGCTCGCGCGCTGGTCGCGCGGGACCGCACCTGGGACCGGGTCGCCGCCCGGACCCTGGACGCGTATCGCACTCTCGGATGCGCCTGAGGCCCGCGCACCGCACCAGCTCCTGCCTTGAGGCCGGGTGAGATCCCTATGCAGGTCGAAGAGACCGAACCACTCGGGGACATGAGTGAACCGCTCGGGGATGAGGAAAGGGCCGACGACGTCGAACTCGCGGTGATCGGGCTCGGCTACGTCGGACTGCCACTGGCACGGGAAGCCGCGTCGGTCGGCCTGAGAACGGTGGGTCTCGACCGGGACCCACGGGTCGTCGCGGGGCTCAATGCCGGGCACTCCCACGTCGACGACGTGTCCGACGACGACGTACGCCGGATGCGGGAGGCCGGTTTCACCGCGTACACGGACGACGCCTGTCTGGCGCGGGCACAGACCGTGGTGATCTGCGTGCCGACCCCACTGAGTGACGACGGCGGGCCCGATCTGGGCGCGGTGACCTCGTCGGCCCGCGCGGTGGCCGGCCGGCTCCGGCGCGGGCAGCTGGTGGTCCTCGAGTCGACCACGTACCCGGGCACCACCGAGGAGGTCGTACGGCCCCTGCTGGAGGAGTCCGGACTGCGCACCGGCCAGGACTTCGCCCTCGCCTTCTCACCCGAACGCATCGACCCGGGCAACAACCGGCACGGACTGCGCGAGACCCCGAAGGTGGTCGGCGGCTGCACTCCGTCGTGCGCGGCACGGGCGGTGTCCTTCTACGGCAAGTTCGTCGACACGGTCGTACAGGCGAAGGGCACCCGGGAGGCCGAGATGGCCAAGCTCCTGGAAAACACCTACCGGCATGTGAACATCGCACTCGTCAACGAACTGGCGATCATCAGCCGCGAGTTGCATGTGGACGTGTGGGACGCGATCCGCTGCGCCGCGACGAAGCCGTTCGGCTTCCAGGCGTTCCGGCCGAGCGCCGGGGTGGGCGGACACTGCATCCCCATCGACCCCAACTACCTGTCGTACAAGGTGCGTTCCTCGCTCGGCTACGAGTTCCGGTTCGTCGAGCTGGCGCAGGAGATCAACCGGCGGATGCCGGAGTACGTGGTGCGCCGCGCCCAGGACCTCCTCAACACGGCAGGCCGCCCGCTGCACGGCTCCCGGGTGCTGCTGCTCGGGGTCACCTACAAGCCGGACGTCGCCGACCAGCGGGAGTCGCCGGCGGTGCCGGTGGCCCGGCTGCTGCGGGAGCGGGACGCCGAGGTGGCCTTCCACGATCCCCATGTGCCGCTGTGGTCGGTGGACGGGGTACCCGTCCCCCGCGTCGACGACCTGTCGGCGGCGGTGCGCGAGCACGACCTGACGATCCTGCTCCAGGACCACTCCGCCTATGACCTGCCCGCCCTCGCGGACACGGCACGGCTGCTGTTCGACACCCGGGGGCGGATCTTCCGGCCCGGCGTCGAGGTCCTATAGCGGCCCCAACCCCCGTCTTCGCGCGCGGAGTTGAAAGGTGCGAGGTGCTCTGATGCGGATACTCGTCGTCACCGTCGTCCACCACCCGGAGGACGCGCGAATACTGCACCGGCAGATCGCCGCGCTGCGCGAGCGGGGCCACCGCGTGGTGTACGCGGCCCCGTTCGCGGCCCGCGGTGTGACGCCACGGCCGTACGTCGAGGGCGTGGACCTGCCCCGGGCGGGCGGCCGAGACCGGCGCGCGGCGCTGCGTGCGGCACGCGCCCTGCTGGCCGAGCGCGGCCCGGAGGCGGACGTGATCCTGCTGCACGACCCGGAGCTGCTGCTGGCCCTGCCCGGCACGCTGCGCCGCTGGCGGCGGGCCGGCGCCGCGCCCGTGACCGTCTGGGACGTGCACGAGGACACCGCGGCGGCGCTGGCCATGAAGGGCTGGCTGCCGAGGCCGCTACGAATCCCGCTGCGTGCGGCGGTCCGGGCGGCGGAGCGGCTGGCGGAGCGGCATCTGCGGCTGCTGCTCGCCGAGGACGCCTACCAGGACCGGTTCCGCCGGCTCCATCCCGTCGTCCCCAACCTCGCCACGGCACCGCCCGGCCCACCCGAGCCGCCGGGCGACGACCGGGTGGTCTATCTGGGTCATCTGTCCCGGGCGCGCGGCGCGCTGGAGCTGATCGAGACGGCGCGGCTGCTGGCACCGGACGTCGTGGTCGAGGCGATCGGCGCGGCGGACCCCGACGTCCGCGAGGCCCTCGCGGCGGCCGACCGGGACGGGGTGCTGCGCTGGCACGGCTTCCTGCCCAACGACCGTGCGCTGGACCTGCTGTCGGGCGCCCTGGCCGGCCTGTCCCTGCTGCACGACCAGCCCAACTACCGCCATTCACGGCCGACCAAGGTCATCGAGTACATGGCGCACGGTATCCCCGTCGTCACCACGCCGACCCCGCTGGCGGCCGAGCTGGTGGAGCGGCACGGCTGCGGTCTCGTGGTGCCGTACGAGGATCCCGCGTCGGCTGCGCAGGCCGTACGCCGACTGCGCGCGGACAGCGAACTGCGTTCGCGGACCGCCCAGTTGGGCCACGAGGCGGTCCGGTCCGGTCTCGACTGGCGCGACCACGCGACCGCCTTCGCGACGGTCCTCGAGGGCTGGGCGAAGGAGGGGAAGGCCGCGACTACGGCCGCGGGTGCCGCGGCTCGTACAGGCTGACCTCGCCGCCGCCGGGCAGCCGCAGGGCGGTGACCCGTCCCCAGCGGGCCTCCTCGACCGGCCGCGTGAACTCGACGTCCCGCGCGCCGAGTTCGGCCATGGTGGCGTCGAGGTCGTCGCACATCAGCATCAGCTCGTGCGAGGGTTCGCCGTCCGTGGGGTGGCAGGCGACCTCGGTGGGCGGCGCCCGGAAGATCAGCCATCCGTGCCCGGCGTCGACGTACTCCCAGCCGAGCACGTCGCGCAGAAAGTTCCGGTCCGCCTCGGCGTCCCGGCTGTACAGCACCACATGGGCCCCATTGATCACGCGCGGAGGCTAGTGGGCCGCCGGGGCCGGGGCAAGCACCGCCACCGCGGCGTCAGGCGTTCGACCACCCTCGCTCGCACAGCACCAGCCGGTAGCCGTCCGGGTCCTCGATCGTGACACCCCACTCGTTCCAGTAGGGGTTGGGGGACGGCACCCGCTTCCCGCCGTGCGCCTCCAGACGGGCGATCAGGTCCTCCGGGACCGCCTCGTCGACATAGATCACCAGAAGGTCCTCCTCGGTGGGGCGGGGCTCCACCGGCTGGGCGGCCTCGTGGACGAGCTCCAGGTGCCAGTCGGCGTCCGGCCAGCCGAGCATGAGCAGATCGTGCTCGCCGGGTTCGGCGCCGCCCCGGGCCCGCCACACGACACTCAGGCCGAGCCCGGCGACCCAGAAGCTCTCGGCCGCCGCCAGGTCCCGGGACGGGCGGGCGATACGGATGTGACTGCGGCCGTTGACGGGCATCGGCGCTCCTCCTCGTGATCGGTGATCTGCCCGCAGCCTAGGAAAAGCGCGCCGCGCCGACCATCGGCCATCCGTCCTGGGCCCCGTGTCCTAGGTCCTGTCGTCAAACTCCCGTCGTCCGCCCGGAGGGCGGGCCCGGGCGGCGTCAGGTGCGTGCTCTCGGCGTGCCGGGCCCTGGCCCTCGTACTGGACGTACTTGGGTCAGGGTCCGGTGCGGCGAGAGTGCGTGCATGGCGTCGCGTGGCAGACGGGAGTTTGACGACAGGGCCTAGGACCTGCCGCGGCGGGGAACGCCGTACGCCCGCTCGACGTGCAGTCGCAGCACCAGCCGACGGTCACGGACCATGGCGGCCCGGTAGTCGTCCCAGTCGGGGTGCTCGCCCGCGACGTCACGGTAGAGGCGGATCAGCTCCTCGACCGTCTCGTCGTACGGGTCCAGCGCGACCGGCGTGAGGTCGGCGACGCCCTCGGCGACCGTGTAGGCCCACCGGTCGGGGCTGGTGACGTGGTACGACGCCCGGGGGTCGCGGCGCAGATTGCGGGTCTTGGCCCGGTCGTCCGTGACGGAGACGCGGATGATCCGCTCGTCGGGGTAGTACACGTGGCTCACGTTCGACAGTTGGGGGCGGCCGTCCCGCTTGAGGGTGACCAGCACCCCTCCGCGGGCATCGGAGAGCAGCTTCAGCAGTGCGTCCTCACTCATGTCGAGAACAACCCGGCCGACGGTGACCGGCATTCCCCGACCTCGACGAGTAGACAGTGTCTTCGGGCCAGCGCTCATGGGAGCGGGGCCGGGGACAGCGCTGTTCATGCCGGCCACGGTGGCCGTACCGGGGGCGACGGCGGCCCCCGCGCTGCCGGGGCGCTACGTAGCGTCGATCACACCACACCCCGATGTGCGGGTCCGTTCGCCTGATCCTGCGCGACGATGAGATCGGTGAGGTACGAGGACGTCCCGGTGGGGTACGCCGCACGCACCTCGTACGACGCGACCGGAGGAGAGAGATGGCACAGCTGCGACAGGAAGTCGACCCGGAAGAGGCCGGGCTGGACGCGAAGGCGCTGGACCGCCTCAACCAGCACTTCGCCCACTATGTCGACGAGGGGCGGCTGCCCGGCTTCCTGATGGCCGTGGCCCGCGGCGGCCGGGTCGCCCACCTCACCACGCACGGTCACCGCGACCGCTCGGCCGGACTGCCGGTGGAACCGGACACGCTGTGGCGGATCTACTCCATGACCAAGCCGGTCACCGCGGTCGCCGCGCTGATCCTGGTGGAGGAGGGGCGGCTGTCCCTGGACGACCCGCTCGAAAGGTACCTGCCGGCCTTCGCCAACCCGCGGGTGTACGAGAGCGGTTCGGGCAGTGAGGTGCGCACCCGGCCGGCCGACGGACCGATCCTGATCCGGCACCTGCTCACCCACACCTCGGGGCTGACCTTCGGCTTCTACTACTCCCACCCGGTCGACGCCCTCTATCGCGCCGCCCGCCTGGAGTCGTCGGTGCCGCCCGGCGCGGACCTCGCCGAGACCATGGACGTGTACGCCTCGCTGCCACTGCAGTTCGAGCCGGGCACGCAGTGGAACTACTCGGTCGCCTCCAACGTGCTGGGCCGCGTCGTGGAGGTGGTGTCCGGACAACCCCTCGACGCGTTCTACGCCGAGCGGATCTTCCGCCCGCTGGGCATGACGGACGCGGGCTTCCACATCGTGCCCGAACAGGCAGGCAGACTCTCCGAGTTGTACGGCGAAACCGAGGACGGCGGCATCGAACCGATCCCCGGTCTGCCGCTGCGCGGCCGTCCCCGCTTCCTGTCCGGCAGTGGCGGCATGGTCGCCACGGCGTACGACTACCACCGCTTCGCCGAGATGCTGCGCCGGGGCGGCGAGCTGGACGGCACGCGGGTGCTGAGCCGTGAGTCGGTGGCCCTGATGACCCGCAACCACCTACCCGGCGGCGTCGACGTGAACACGTTCGGCGCCCCGGCCCATCAGGAGCCCGGCAACGAGGGCGTCGGCTTCGGCTTCGGTGTCTCCGTGGTGATCGACCCGGAGCGCACCGTCGCCCCGACCGGCCTCGGTACGTACGGCTGGAGCGGAGTGGCGACCACGACGTTCTGGGTGGACCCCGGCCGCGATCTCACCGTGCAGTTCATGACCCAGGTGCGGCCGAAGACGCTGAAGGTGTTCCCGGAGCTGAAGCGGCTGGTGCACGAGGCGATCGTGGAGTGAGAGTACCGGAGCCGAGGAGAGCGAGGTCCGCGTTGCCGGGCGTGGCCAGGGCGTCGACGGCGACCGCGCTGCCTGCGACCGTGCGCAGGGTGGTCACCGCCGTACCGTCCATGACGGCGACGAGCCGCCCGGTATCCGGGTCGAGGGCGCTGACGACGGCGTGGACGGTGGGCAGCCCGGCCGCCGCGTTGGCCGGGTTGACGCTGCCGAACTTCGCCACCGCGCCGGTGTCCGCCGACATTCGGGAGACGTACGCGAAGACCACGCTGTCGTCGAAGCGACTCGGATGCATGATCTTCGCGGGCAGGTCGGCGCCGCCGGTGCCGAGCGCGGTGAAGGCCGCGCGCTGCGACGCGATCGCCGTGTCCGCGTCGAGCAGCTCCGTCACCCGGTCTCCGGAGAGGAAGAGGATCTCGTCGGTCATGCCCTCTTCCTGTCCGGACCCGCGCGCCGGGAATCAGGACCAGTGCGCGACCGCATCCAGATGGGGCAGGCGGTGGTCGAGGCGTTCCCGCTTGGTCCGCAGGTAGGTGATGTTGTTCTCGCACGGCGGGATCAGCAGCGGCACCTCCTCGACGACCTGAATGCCGTGCCGCAGCAGCGCCTCGCGCTTGCGCGGGTTGTTCGACATCAGGCGTACGGAGCGGACACCCAGGTCGTGCAGGATCTCGGCGGCGACGCCGTAGTCCCGGGCGTCGACCGGCAGGCCGAGCGCGAGGTTCGCCTCGACGGTGTCCAGGCCCTCCGCCTGCAGGGCCATCGCGCGCAGCTTGGCGAGCAGGCCGATACCGCGGCCTTCGTGTCCTCTCAGATAGACGACGATGCCGCTGCCCTCGGCGACGACCGCACGCAGCGCCGACGCCAACTGGTCGCCGCACTCACAGTGCTGGGAACCGAACGCGTCACCGGTCAGGCACTCCGAATGCAGCCGGGTCAGCACGTCCTCGGCGCCGATGTCGCCGTACACCAGCGCCACTTGCTCGTCACCGCGTTCGTGGTCCAGGTAACCGATCGCCTGGAATTTCCCGTACACGGTGGGCAGCGGGGCATTCACGACGCGTTCCACGCCCTTGCGCGGTGATGGCTTCTTGCCGAGTACGCCAACTTTTTCTGTCATGATCTGATTCCTAAGCAGAGACGAAAGGCCGTGAAAAGATGAGTGGTTCGGGCGCGCGTACAGCGGCATACGGTCTGTTGCCGGGGGACACCACGGAAGACGTACGGACGCGCGGGGCGGGCGTCTCACCACAGGTCGCCGTCCTTCCCGTCGGGAGCTTCGAACAGCACGGCCCCTTCCTTCCGCTCGCGACCGACACGCTCGTCGCCTGTGCCATCGCCCGGGAGATCGCCGACGCGTTCCCGGTGCACCTCCTTCCTCCGGTGACGATCGCCTGCTCGCACGAACACGCGGCCTGGCCGGGGACCGTCAGCATCTCCTCCGTGACCCTTCATGCGGTGGTGCGGGACATCGCCGAGTCGCTGCGCCGGTCCGGCGTGGACGCGCTCGTCGTGGTCAACGGCCACGGCGGCAACTACGTATTGGGCAACGTGGTCCAGGAGTCCTCGGCGCGCGGGGAGCGGATGGCGCTGTTCCCGGCCGCGGAGGACTGGGAGACGGCGCGGGAGCGGGCGGGCGTGGTGACCTCGCTGCTTACCGACATGCACGCCGGCGAAATCGAGACCTCCATTCTGCTGCACGCTCATCCCGAATTGGTCCGCCCTGGTTATGAGTCCGCCGATTTCACCGCGGACGACCGTCGTCATCTGCTCACCGTGGGAATGTCCGCCTATACCGAATCGGGTGTCATCGGCCGTCCTTCCCTGGGGTCGGCGGAAAAGGGGAAGCAACTGCTGGCGAGTCTTGCCGGATCCTTCGCAGCGTATTTCAGGCTGCTTGCGTCCGGGGAGGGTTCGGCGACGGATTCCGCGAACTGACGGGGCTTCGGAAGGGGTACGGCGGCTCGGGCGGCGCGCAGTCCGCCGTACCAGCGGACGACGAGCACCGCGAGGCCGGGCAGGCTCGCCGCGAAGCTCAGGACGCCGTACACGACCGCGGTCGCGAGTCCGCTGCTCGCGCCGAGGCCGGCGGCGCCGAACGCCCAGGCGGTGGCACCCTCGCGGGGCCCGAACCCGCCGACGTTCAGCGGCAGTCCCATGGCGACCAGGGCGAGCACCGCGATCGGCAGCAGCGCCGGAACGGAGGCGGCTGATCCGGCGACCCGCGCCGCTATGACGAACATCGCGAGGTGCCCGGCGAGGATGACTACGGAAGACAGCGCCACACCGGGCCAGTTGTCGCGGGAGAGCAGTCCCCGGCGGGCCTCACCGAGGGTACGGCGCAAAGGGCCGCCGCCGTTGTCGGAGGGCGCGCGATTCATCCGGACAGCGAGGACGACGGCGAGCGCGCCCGCCAGGGCGAGGGCCACCAGCGGCGCGAAGTCGCGGACGTCGTCCCGGACCGGGGACGGCAAAGTCAGCAGCAGCACGGAGCCGATCATGGCCAGCGCGACCTGACCGGCGACGCGTTCCAGTACAACCGCACGAACGCCCCGGCCGAGGTCACCGGCGCTCTGTCCGTGCCGCACCGCGCGGTGGACGTCGCCCAGAACGCCGCCGGGGAGGGCCGCGTTGAGGAACAGGGCGCGGTAGTAGTCGGCGATGGCGGCCCCGAGCGGCAGCCGGAGCCGCAGCCCACGGGCCACCAACTGCCAGCGCCAGGCGCTGAACACGGTGGTGACGACGCCGATGGTGACGGCCAGCAGGAGGGTGGGGACGTCGAGCCGCCGGAGCCCGTCCAGGAACACACCGGTGCCGAGTCGCCAGAGGAGGACACCCAGGATGACGGTTCCGGTGACGGTGCCGAAGTGGGTTCGCAGGGCACGGTTGTTGAGGAGCGTGCGCACGCCTGCGGAGGTGGCCGCTCCTGCCGTACGGGGTGCTGCCTCCGCCCTCACCAGCGTCTGGGCGCTCATGACGCTCCGTCCTTCGGCCGGACCAGGGCGAGCAGATCGTTGTGCTGGACGACGACGTGCAGTTCGCCGGCCGCACACGCCGCCAACCTGTCCCGGAGGTAGCTCTCGGCGCGTTCACGCAGCTCCGGGCGCTGCTCGACGGCGGCGCCGACCCAGCCGCGCAGCCACTGGGCGGTGAGCGCGGCCTCCCCGGGGCCGAGGTGCCAGGCGCTGGGATGGACCTTGACCGTGGCCCCGCGGTCGGCGAAGGCCTCGCAGGTCACGGTGATCGCGTCGGGTCCGAGCAGTCCGGCTTGTCGCTGGTGGGCGTTGAACGCGTCGGCGATCTCGGCGTCCAGCGGGTCGGACGGGGTGACTTCGACGCGTCCGGCGACGGAGAGCGTCAGCAGGGCGGGACATCCGGCGTCCACACAGACGGTGGCGAGCGTCTCGACCTCGTCGCGGGTGAGGACGTCGAGCAGCGCGGACGCGGTCACCAGGGAGGCTCCGGCCAGCACGTCCGCGGTCAGCCGGGCCACGTCACCGCGCCGTGTCTCCACGGTGACGTGGCTGCCGTCGGCGGCGACGCGCGGGGAGGCGACGGCGGCGAAGTGCAGCAGGTAGGGGTCGCGGTCGTGCAGGACCCAGTGCTGGGCGCCGTCGAGCCGGGGCGCCAGCCAGCGGCCCATCGACCCGGTGCCGCACCCCAGGTCGTGCACGACGATCCCACCCGAGCTGCCCGAGCCGGCCGGCTGATTGGCGAGCCGGATCCGCAGGGGGGCGAGCAGATCGATCGACCGAGCGGCGGCGTCGGCACCTTCCCGCAGCTCCAGCCACTCGGGCGCGTACCGGGGCGGCTCCTCGGGACCGGACTCGCGCAGCCTCAGGGTGGGCCGCTCGCCGGGGCGCGGGACGGGGCCGGCTCCGGGAATGACCTCGGAGGAATGCTCCGATCCGTCGCCGCTCGTCCCCCGCGACACATTCGTGGTCGACGCCTTCATGCCGCCCTCCGGGGTTCGTCGGGAAGTCGTTGGAGTACTCCTGCCAGGCTGCGGGCCGTCGTCGCCCAGCCGTCGAGCGCCGCGCGGCGACCACGGGCGGCCGCCTTGAGACGGCGGCGTACGTCGGCCTCGCCGAACCAGCCGCGCAGCTCCGCGGCGAGGGCGGCCGGGTCCTCCGGCGGGACGAGGATGCCGGGCACCCCGCCGTCGGGGGCGCGGCCGACCGCCTCGGGCAGCCCACCGACGTCGGTCGCGAGTACCGGAATCCCGCGCGCGAGGGCCTCGGTCACGGCCATGCCGTACGTCTCGGCGTACGACGTGAGAACCATCAGGTCGGCGGCGGCGTAACTGGCGTCGAGGTCGGCGCCGGAGCGGGGCCCGGCGAGATACAGCCGGTCCGCCAGCCCGTACCGCTCGATCAGTGCCCGCAGACGAGCGACGTACTCGGGATCCTGCCCGAGCCCACCCACGCAGACGCAGCTCCACGGCAGGTCCCGTACCGCTGCGAGGGCCTCCACCAGCCGGTGCTGCCCCTTGCGCGGCGTCACGGCCGCCACGCACAGCAGATGCGAAACTCCGTCGCCGCCGGAGGCGAGGGGCGCGATGTCGGCGCCGGGGGCGGCGACGTGGACGCGCTCGGGGGCGAGGCCGTGGTGGGAGACGAGGCGGCGTACGGCCCACTCGCTGGTAGCCACGACCGCGGGCACCGCCCGCAGCACCGCACGCTCTTTCGCATCGAGGTCGGCCGCGACGGCTGGATCGAGGCCGGTCTCGTCGCCGAGCGGAAGATGGACGAGGACGGCCAGGCGCAGCCGCTGCGCCTCCGGGACGACGACCTCGGGCACCCCGCAGGCAACCAGCCCGTCCAGCAGCACGACGGAACCGTCCGGAAACTCCCGCAGCTTACGGGCGAGTTCGTCGCGGTCGGCGCGCGCGGGCCGCGGCCAGGCCCCGTCGACGGCGTGCCGGGCGACCTGCCACCCGAAGCCCGGCAGATCCAGGCAGACCCGCCGGTCGTAGGCGTTGCCGCCGCTCGGTGCGGCCGGGTCGTCGACGCCACCCGGCATGACGAAGTGCACGGTCCGCAGGGACATGGGGACGATCCCGACGTGGTGAAGGCCCGCGGGCTGGACGGGCACGTAGGTCAGGGAACTCGCGGGCGAGGTCCGGTCGATGGTGGCATCGCTCACAGGGCACGCTCGTAACTCGCCCAGGCCACGTGCGACTCGTGCAGGGTGACCGTGATGCCCGCCAGCCCCTTGGCGCCCTCGCCCAGCGCGCCCTTCTCGATACGCTCGGCGAGCCGGTCGGCGATGACCTTGGCCAGGAACTCCGTGGAGGTGTTGATGCCGGCGAAGTCGGGCTCGTTATCGAGATTCCGGTAGTTCAACTCGCTGACGACCGCACCGAGTTCCTGTGTGGCCAGTCCGATGTCGACGACGATGTTGTCCTCGTCCAACTGCTCGCGCCGGAACGTCGCGTCCACCAGGAACGTGGCGCCGTGCAGTCGCTGCGCGGGCCCGAACACCTCGCCGTGGAAGCTGTGGGCGATCATGATGTGATCGCGGACGGTGATGCTGAACAACGGACGACCCTCCAGGTGCGGCGCGTCTGGTCCCCCCGCCGATCCCTGCCTGTTCCGTGCCGGGGGATGTTGTGTAGTACGGCTCTTCGCTTCCCCGTGTTCAGCCGTCCCGCACTCTTTTCTCAGGTCAGGCCGTCTTGCCTTACCGGGGAGCCGAGGTCGGTGTACCGGACCCGGTGGCAGAGGGCCGGAATCTCGCCGGAGGCGAGCTTGGGCATCAGGTCCGGCAGGTCCTCGAAGTCACTCTCCCCCGTGATCAGCGCGTCCAGTGCCGCGTCGGCGAGCAGGTCGAGGGCGAGGGCGAGCCGGTCGGCGTAGGTACGGCTCGCCCGGCGGGCCGGGGAGACGGAGCCGACCTGGCTGCTGCGGACGGTGAGGCGCCGGGAGTGGAAGGCCTCGCCGAGCGGAAGGGACACGCGCCGGTCGCCGTACCAGCTCAGTTCGAGGACCGTGCCCTCGGGGGCGAGCAGTTCGAGGGAGCGGGCGAGGCCCTGCTCACTGGCGCTGGCGTGGACGACCAGGTCGCAGTCGCCGAGGGCGTCGGCGGGCGAGGCGAAGTCGACACCGAGGGCATGGGCGGTCTTGGCGCGCGCGGGGTCGGCGTCGACGAGCTGGAGCCGCACGCCCGGGAAGCGGGCGAGCAGCGCGGCGACGGAGCACCCGACCATGCCACCGCCGACGACGGCGATCCGGTCCCCGACGAGGGGTGCGGCGTCCCACAGGGCGTTGACGGCGGTCTCCACGGTCCCGGCGAGGACGGCCCGCTCGGCGGGCACCCGCTCGGGCACCACGGTCACCGCGCTCACCGGAACGACGTAACGGCTCTGATGCGGATACAGGCAGAAGACCGTACGCCCGATCAGCGCATCGGGCCCCTCCTCGACCTGGCCGACACTGAGGTAGCCGTACTTCACAGGCGCGGGGAAGTCCCCTTCCTGGAACGGCGCCCGCATGACGCCGAATTGGCTCTCCGGAACGCCGCCTCGAAAGACCAGCGTCTCGGTCCCCCGGCTGACTCCGGAGTAGAGGGCGCGCACCAGCACCTCGCCCTCGCCGGGGTCCGGAAGGGTGACGTCGCGGAGCTCGCCGAGGCCCGGTGAGCGGAGCCAGAACGCGCGCGCCGAGCGGTTCATCGGCATCCTCCTGAACGATCGGGAAGTTGTTCACGTACCGAGATGTGCACAGGCCGCGCACAGTACGCGGCGTTGATCGACTCTGTCACTCGGCCGGAGGATGCGCGGTGGCCCTGAACAACACATACGACGCGAGGATGGTCCAGCAGGAGCCGGCGGTGGGCGCGGGCGTGCAGATCCTGCTCCTCGCCCTGCTGGGCACGGCGATCGGCATGGGCCCGGCGGGCTGGCTCACCGGCCTGGCGTTCGCGTTCGCCACCTGGGCGGTCCTCTCCCGCGCACTGCACCGCTCCCGCCTGCGCACCTTCGGTCCGGCGAACCGGGTCACGCTGGGCCGGGCGACGCTGGTCGGCGGCGTGACGGCGCTGGTGGCGGACTCCTTCGAGAGCTCACCGCCGGTCACCCTGCTGGTCGGCCTGACGGCGGTGGCCCTGATCCTCGACGGAGTGGACGGCAAGGTGGCTCGCCGCACGGGCACGTCGACGGCTTTGGGCGCCCGCTTCGACATGGAGGTGGACGCGTTCCTGATCCTGGTGCTGAGCGTGTACGTGTCCACGCAGCTCGGTCCGTGGGTACTGCTGATCGGCGGGATGCGGTACGCGTTCGTGGCGGCGGCCCGGGTGGCGCCCTGGCTGAACGCCCCGCTGCCGCCGTCGTTCGCGCGCAAGACGGTGGCGGCGATTCAGGGGGTGTGCCTGTTGCTCGCGGGCGCGCAACTCCTGCCGTACGCCGTCAACTTCGGGGTGGTGCTGGTGGCGCTGGGTTCGCTGGGGTGGTCGTTCGGGCGGGATGTGTTGTGGCTGTGGCGGACGTCGCGCATCACGGTCCCGGACGCGCCGACGGAGGAGATGCTGGAGCTGGCGGTGCGGTGAGGGGCTGGGTGTGTCGGAGCGAGGGCCCGGATCGATCAGCAACTGATCCGGGCCCTCGCTGCGTGCTTACGACCGTGCGTGGCGGCTGCGTACGATCACGAAAGCGCCTGCGGCGAGGCCGAGCACGCCCACGACGAGCCCGGCGATGCCGAGACCACGGGCGGTACCGTCGCTGGAGTCCTGGGCGGCCGACGTCGCCTTGCCGGGTTTGGTGGCCGCCGGAGCGGTCTGCGTGGCTGCCGGGTCGGTGCCGGCCGTGAGCTTGAGCACCGGCGCCGGGTTCTCCGACTCCTCCCCTCCCTGGGGCTCCTCGATCCACCGGACGATCTTGCCGTCGGAGTAGGTCTGGAGGGTCTTGAAGGCCAACTGCCCGGTGACCTCGGGCAGCTGCCCGAAAGCGACGTCGAAGTCCTCGAACTCCCCGGCGCCGATCTTCCCTCCCGTCCAGGTGATCTCGGAGACGGCGTCGGTGATCGTGCCGTCGTCGGTCTTGACGGGGTTCTTGAGCTTGGTGGTGGTGACCTTGGCGGTCCAGCCGTCGTGCGGGGAGACGAGAACACCGAGGACGGGATGGTCGGTGGGCAGGAAGACCTGCACCTTGGTGGTGGAGGCGCTGTCCTCCTCATTGGGGACGCGGAAGGTCAGGACACCGTCGGTGGCGCCCTTCGGGTAGCTCTCGGGGTGAACCGTGACGTGAGCGGAGGCGACACCGGCGGCGGTGAGGACGCCGGTGAGGGCGAGGGCGGTGACGAGGCCGGCGCGGCGCAGGGGGGTGGACATGGGTGGGTGGATCTCCGTACTGAGTGAGGGATGTTGGGGGGGTCAGATTGCGTACGGGATCGGAGGAGGCCCACGCCGAAGCAGGGCGTACCGCAGGTGAAGTCGGCGGGGCGGCCCTGCGAGGTCGGGGGTGCGAGAGGGCCGACGACCGGGGACGGGAACGGGGATGGGGACACCCCGCCACCAGGCAACGAGCCCCGGCACGAGCGAGACGGCACGCCGCAACAGCGACCAGAGCGCGGCCTCACCGCGCCGCAACCACCAGGAGGCGATGAGCGCGGCGAGGATGTGGGCGGCGGTGGCGTGGGCGGTGACGGCATGAGGATGCGGCGCGCCGGACATCGTCGACATGGCGGCCATGGTGTGGCCGTGGGCCATGTGCATGGCGTGCGCGGGATGGACCGTACGAGCCTGAGCCGCCGCACCGAAGCCGACGTGCAGACCGGCCTGGGTGACGAACATGGCGACACCGATCCCTGCCAGCGAACGCTCCCGCCCACCGAGCAGCCACCCCAGGCAGAACACGGCGAGAAACCCGGCCGCATCGGCCCAGACCGGCGGCATGTCCCCCATGGCAAGCCCGTGCCCGGCGGCACCGAGCAGCACGCACACGGCGGCGAACACCGCGGCGCGCAGACTCCGTACCGCCGGGGAGGCGCTCATGGTGAGGGATCCTCCCACGGAGGGGGGTACGTGTGGCGCCGATATCGTGTTCAGTCAGCCGCCACGCAACGAGCTCACCCCTCCTGATGACCTCGGGCCGCCGCCCGTCTATTCGATGCCCGTCGAGTCGAGCAGCCGGATCAGCTCTTCGCGCCCGTACCCAATGAGCTCGGCTCGGTAGACAGCCGAGAGAAGCAGGTGGGCCACGATCTCCGCCTTGTATCCGTCCCTGCCTTCGCCGTACCACTCACCTGGCTTCTCAATGCCGAGGCTGTTCAGGACCACCCCATGATCGCGACGGATCTCGTCGACGGTGTCGGCGACCGCGCCAAGAAGCGAAACACCGGGCCGCTCGCACTTGAGGGCGAAGCGCCCCCAGTCGGCCGGTTCGCATCCAGCCGGCGGCCGCACGCGCAGGCTCGCATACCTCTCGTCATCGAAGTCCGGGCTGTCGAACGAGTCGTCCACGAGGGCGAACCTGTGACGTTCCTGAGCGACACAGAATCCGGTGGCGTCGCTACGACCGTTCGTCGTTCCGTCCGGATCGTGATGGACATGCGGAGCCATGTGATTCCCCCTGGCAACTGGCGATTTGGCACTCCCGTTACTGATCCAAACGGTCCGCGATCACCCCGCGTGCCCACGCCAGGAAATGTCACTCGAACGCGTGATCACGCCAACCGGTCGACCCCGGTGAACTCTCTGGACGCGTACCCGGCGATCACCGAACACGCCGAACAGCAGATCCCCTTGTGATCACCGCGCACTATCGCGCTGATCATGAGTTGCCTCGGGGAGCGCTGCTGCACTGAGACTGGACACGCGCACCGAGGCTCTCCCTCACGCGTACCACAGCGTCAAGGCCACCCTGCTGCGCACCGAGCCGGGCGACGTCCTTCTGCTGGGCACCGACGGCATCACCAACCCTCTCACCCAGAAGGACCCGGAGTTCGCTCGGCACCTCGCCGATGCCTGGGGTGGGCCCGAAGTCCCGTCCCTGTCCGACTTCCTGTGGCAGGCACAGACACGGGTCAAGTCCTACGACGACGACAGGACCGTCATCTGCGTGTGGGAGGAGAGCGCATGAGCACGGAGGACGGCGCCGACGTCGCCCGCTCTTCGCTCACGCTGGGGGACCGGATCGGCAGCGGCGGCCAGGGCGATGTGCACGCCATCACCGACGGGTCGCTTCTCTACAAGGAGTACAAGGACCCGTCCAAGGTCAACGGCAGTGCCCTTGCCGACTTGGTCGCGTTCCGTCAGGGTCTCGGACAAGGTGACCGGACCCGCATGAATGCCCTTGCCGCGTGGCCGTTGTGCCGTGTCGTCGAGGGCGGCCGAACGCTCGGCTTTCTCATGAAGCGCGCTCCGTCTCACATGACGTGGCGTACAGCGACCGGGGCGACGAAGCTCCTCGAGTTGCAGTACCTGATCAGACGGCCAAAGGTGGCCTGGAAGGAGGTACAGCAGCCAACTCCCGGGCAGCGCAGGACTCTCGCCTCGGCCTGCGTCGAAGCCGTCAGTTGGTTCCACTCCGCCGGACTGGTGATCGGGGACATCTCGCAGGCCAACGTCCTGTGGTCGCTCAGCCCTGAACCCGCTGTCCATTTCCTCGACTGCGACGGATTTCGACGAGTAGGGCGTCCAGCCGTCCAGGCCCAGGCCGCCACCCCTGACTGGAACGACCCGCTCGCGCCCTCCACCGAGGCCAGTGTGGACACGGATGCGTACAAGACGGCCCTCATGGCGGCTCGCATCCTCGCCCAGGAGGCGTATCTCAGACCGGACAAGCGGCTGCAGGCTGTCGCCGGCTGTCTGAACGAGCGCCAGGCAGAGGCTGCTCAGAGGCTCTTCTCGCAGGCCGCGGGCGAACGCGGAACCCGGCCCCACCCGAGCGAGTGGCAGACCGCCCTGAGCGACCGCGGCATCATCAACCTGACTGCCGCCGCGCCGCGTCCCCGGCCCTCCATCGACCACTCGGTCATGGACGGAGTACGCAACCGGCCGCTGATCAACCTGCGTCTTCCGGGCCAGTAGACGGGGGATCTCGGAGCAGGGGCCCCGGTACCGCCGCCTCCAGTCGGAAACGACGGGCGAGTGGCGCTTGCGATCCGGGCGGACTCGGAACCTGCGGCCGAGGGAACCTGTCGGAGCCGCGGGAAGCCGAAAAACGGTACTCAGCGTTTCTGTTCCACCAGCACCCAGTCCACCTCAGCCTGCACTCCCCCACCCGCAACCCGGTCTACACTCGACTGCGGCAGCCCCCAGTAGGGAGTCGTCACCTTGTTCCACCCCGCCGGATAAGCTCCGCCCAGCGCCAGGTTGCTGGTTGTGGTCGTACACCTACTTCCCGCGTGTCGACTCCAGTACGTTCCGTGTCGTCTCCTGGACCAGCCGGTCGTCGACGTAGAAGCGCATGGCCGTCGGGGTCCACTCCACCGCGTAGGTGTGCCACTGGTCGGCCGTGCCGCCGTTCGCGTACGTCTGGCGGGCGCCGATGTTGCCATCCGCCGAGTAGCCGGGGCCGTGCAGGGCCGTGCTCGTCCAGTCGCCGTAGCCGATGTTCTCCATGATGTCGGTCTCGCCGGAGGCAGGCCAGGAGACCGACGGGTCGTCGACGTTGCTGCCCAGGAGCCAGAACGCGGGCCAGAAGCCGTCGCCGACCGGCAACCGCATCCGTGCGCTCACCGGAGGCTGTGACGGCGGCCGGGTTCGCCGTGTACGCGGTGGCCGCTCGGTCGGTGTCCCAGCTCACCGCGGTGATCGCCGCGGAGGCCGGGACGGTTAACGCCGGGGCCGTGGCCAGCAGTGCCGCCGTGGCCAGGATGGTCAGGAGGATGCGAGGGCCACGGGATTTCATGCGGCCACGGGATGGCGTGTCTATGACATCCAACCTCCCCCCGGTGGACGCGGGTCCCCCCACCCGCGCCCACCGTCCGGGCCGGACTCAGGCGGCCCGGCGTGTGCGGCTGCGGTGTGTGCGGACGATGTCCGCGTACCGGTGGCCGCTGCCCTTGATCGTGCGGACCTGGGTGTCGTAGTCCACGTGGACCAGGCCGAAGCGCTTGTCGTAGCCGTACGCCCACTCGAAGTTGTCCAGGAGGGACCAGGCGAAGTAGCCGGCCAGCGGAGCGCCCTTGCGGGCCGCCGAGGCCACGGCGGCCAGGTGGTCGACCAGGTACTCCTGGCGCTCGGGGTCGTCGATGGTGCCGTCGGGACGTACGACGTCCGGGTAGGACGAGCCGTTCTCGGTGACGTACAGCTTGCGGGCGCCGTACTCGTTCGTGAGGCGCAGCAGCAGGGTCTCGATGCCGCTCGCGTCGATCTCCCAGTCCATGCCCGTGCGCGGGACGTCGGGGCGGCGGACCGAACGGACGAACGGCGCGGGGCCGTTGGGGTCGGCCTCTACGTACGCCGGGAAGTAGTAGTTCAGGCCCAGCCAGTCCAGCGGCGCGGCGATAGTTTCCAAATCGCCCGAACGCTCCGGGAGCTCTACGCCGTACACCTCGCGCATGTCCGCCGGGAAGCCTCGGCCGTGCACCGGGTCCAGCCACCAGCGGTTGACGTGGCCGTCGTGGCGTACGGCAGCGGCCTCGTCCTCGGGGCGGTCCGTGGCGGCGTACACCGTCGAGAGGTTGTTGACGATGCCGATGCGGGCTTCGGGGGCGGCCGCGCGGATCGCCTGGACCGCCAGGCCGTGGCCCAGCAGGAGGTGGTACGACGTGCGCACCGCGGCCGTCAGGTCCGTGAAGCCCGGGGCCATCTTGCCCTCGAGGTGGCCGATCCAGGCCGAGCAGGACGGCTCGTTGAGCGTGGCCCAGTGCGAGACGCGGTCACCCAGGCGCTCCGCCACGACCGAGGCGTACGCGGCGAAGTGCTCGGCGGTTTCGCGCTCGGGCCAGCCGCCTCGGTCCTGGAGTGCCTGGGGCAGGTCCCAGTGGTAGAGGGTGACGGTGGGGGTGATGCCTGCTTCCAGCAGGCCGTCGACCAACTCATCGTAGAAGGCCAGGCCCTTGGGGTTCACCTCGCCATCGCCGCCGGGCAGCACACGCGGCCAGGCAATCGACAACCGATAGGCGTTCGTGCCCAGTTGGCGCATCAGGCCGATGTCCTCGCGCCAGCGGTGGTAGTGGTCGCAGGCGACGTCGCCGTTGTCGTCGTTGTCGATCTTCCCGGGGGTGTGCGAGAAGGTGTCCCAGATCGACGGGGCACGGCCGTCCTCGTTGACGGCTCCCTCGATCTGGTAGGCCGCTGTGGCCGTGCCCCACAGGAAGTCGTGCGGGAGTGCGGCGAGGTCGATGCGGTCGGACACGGAAGTCCTTTCGGAATGGGGGGCGTTGCTGGCCGGGAGGAAGGTCACTTGACGGCTCCCGCCGTCAGCCCGGCGACCAGATAGCGCTGCAGGAGGAGGAAGCCGGCGACCACGGGCACGCTGACGACCAGCGAGGCGGCCATGATCTGGTTCCAGTAGACGTCGTTGAGGGTCGAGTAGCCCTGGAGGCCGACGGCCAGCGTGCGCGTGGTGTCGTTGGTCATCACCGACGCGAAGAGCACCTCGCCCCACGCCGTCATGAAGGCGTAGACGGCCACCGCGACGATGCCGGGGATCGCGGCCGGGACCACGACCCGGAACAGCGCGCCCAGCGGGCCGCAGCCGTCCACCAGCGCCGCCTCGTCCAGGTCCCGCGGCACCGAGTCGAAGTACCCGATCAGCATCCAGATCGAGAACGGGAGCGAGAAGGTGAGGTACGTCAGGATCAGGCCGCCGCGCGAGCCGAACAGCGCGATGCCGGTGGCGTTGCCGATGTTGACGTAGAGCAGGAACAGGGGCAGAAGGAAGAGGATGCCCGGGAACATCTGCGTCGACAGGACGGTGACCGTGAAGACGCGCTTGCCGCGGAAGTTGTAGCGGCTCACCGCGTACGCGGCGAACACCGCGATCACGACCGAGCAGATCGTCGCCGCGCCCGCCACGATCAGCGAGTTCATGAAGTACTTCGCCAGCGGGACCGTGGACCAGATGTCGATGTACGGCCGAATCGTGAGGCCGCTGGGCAGCCAGCGGAACTTGCCCGTGACGTCCGCCAGCGGCTTCAGCGAGCTGGAGATCATGACGTAGACGGGTATCAGGACAAAGCCCGTGAGCAGGGTGAGGAAGATCCGCCGGGACCAGAGGAAGGAGCGCGGCGGGGCCATCGGGGAGGCCGGGGAGCTAGACATCGGCGGTCCTCCGTCCGCGCGAGGTGAGCAGCAGGTACGCGCCCGTCACCACGAGCAGGAAGAGCAGCAGCAGGACGGACATCGCGGAGCCGGTGCCGAAGTTCCAGGTGACGAAGGAGGCCTGGTAGATGTGGACCGAGATGAGGTCCGCGGCCTCGGGCGCCGACTTGCCGAACAGGACGTACGGCGTGTTGAAGTCGTTGAACGTCCACAGGAACAGCACCAGGATCAGCACCTGGTTGACGGGGCGGAGGGACGGGAGTGTGATGCGGCGGATCTGCTGCAGCATCCCGGCGCCGTCCAACGCGGCCGCCTCGTACAGTTCCTTGGGGATGTTCTGCAGGCCGGCCATCACGATGAGGAAGGCGAACGGCCAGCCCTTCCACACCGATACGACGAGCAGCGCGTAGAAGCTGTTGTCGCCGATGAGCCAGAAGGACGGCTTGTCGGTGAGGTGCAGCTGGTCGTGCAGGACGTGGTTCACCAGGCCGTTGTCGTGCTGGAACATGAACACCCAGGTGATGACGGCCGCGTAGACGGGCAGCGCGTACGGCACCAGGAACAGCGCGCGCAGGAAGCCGCGGCCGCGGAAGGTGTCCTGCATGTAGATCGCGGCCGTGGTGCCGATCAGCCAGCACAGGGCGACCGACAGCAGGGTGAAGCCGACAGTGACGAAGAAGGAGTGCAGCAGCGCTTGGCCGACGGGGGCGTCGAAGTCCACCGACACCTTGTAGTTGTCGATGCCGGACCAGGGAGCGTTACTCCAGTCGCGGATGTAGAACTGGGTGAGCTCCTTGAAGCTCATGACGATGCCGATGACCATCGGCACCAGGTGGACCAGGAGTTCGAGCAGCAGGGCAGGCAGGAGCAGCAGGTACGGCAGTCCGATGCGGCGGATCCGCCCGGTGCGGCGGCGGGGTTCGCGCGCCGCACCGGGGGAGGTCTTGCGCACCGGCTCCTTGAGCGCGGTGGTTCCGTTCATCGTGCTCACGCCGCCGGCATCTGCTGCTGGGCCTTCTCCAGCTTGGCCTTGACCGAGTCGGTGGTCACCGCCCGTCCGGCGGCGACGTCGGCGAACAGGTCCTTGACCGCCGTACCGACCGCCGTCTCGAACTGCGACTCGGCCGCCACCTGCGGCAGCGCGGCGGCGCTGGTGGCCAGGGTGCTCTTCAGGACGGCGTTCGACGGGGAGTTGAAGGCGGCGTCCTCCTGCGCGGCCTTGACCGGCGGGATGGAGGTGTAGGCCTTGTTGAGGATCTTCTGCTCGTCGTCGCTGGTCATGAACTTCACGAACTGCGTGGCGCCGTCGAGGTTCTTGCTGTTCTTGAAGACGGCGATGTTGATGCCGGCGACCATGGAGTTGACCTGGGCGCCGGTGCCGGGGGCGCCGGACTGGACCGGGACGGGGGCGATGCCGTACTTGTCCTCGCTCATGCCCTGGGACTTGAGGTTGGCCGCGGCCGACTGCCACAGCAGGATCGCCTGCTTGCCCTTGGCGAAGTCGCTCACGGACTGGTTCTGCGCGTACTCGGCGTCGCCGATCGGGATGACCTTGTCCTTGGCCATCAGGTCGACGTACTGCTTGACGGCGGCGACCACGTTGTCGTTGGTGAAGTCGGGCTTGCCGTCGGCGGTGAAGAAGTCGGCGCCGTGCTGCTTGGCGAAGACGAAGACGTGGTGGATGTTCTCCGACAGGTTCGAGCCCTCGGCGCCGAGGACGGTCTTGCCCTTGGCCTTGATCTTCTTGCCGTCGGCGATCAGCTCGTCCCAGGTCGCCGGGGGCTTGCTGATGCCGGCGTCGGCGAAGATCTCCTTGTTGTAGTAGAGCGCGTACGCCATCGAGTACAGCGGTACGGCGGCCGGGTCCTTGCCCTCGGCGCCGGTGGAGCCGAGCGCCGAGTCGACGAAGCGGTCCTTGCCGCCGATCTTGCCGAAGTTCTTGGCGTCCCACGGCTGCAGCGCGCCGGTGGCCTGCAGCGAGGCGCTCCAGGTGTTGCCGATGTTCAGGACGTCGGGGCCCTGGCCGGAGGTGGTCGCGGTGAGGATCCGGTTGAGCAGGTCCGACCAGGGGACGACCTCCAGCTTCACCTTGATGCCCGTCTGCTTCTCGAACTTGTCGAGTTCGGGCTGGAGGACCTGCTTGTCGACGGCGATGCTCGCGCCCTGGTTGGAGGCCCAGTAGGTCAGCGTCTTCGGCGAGTCGTTAGACCCGTCGCCGCTGGACGAACCGCCTCCGCAGGCCGTGAGGGCAAGGGCGAAAGACATGGTGACGGCGCCTACGGCCGCGGCTCGGATGCTGCGCATGGCTCCTGGTGTCCCTTTCCGGGAGTCGAGACCCGAGGGCGGGTTCCGGTCGGCGACACCCCGTTCCACCACCGAAGGCCCTCATGGCTTAATTTAGGACGTGAGTTAAACCCTGAGAGAAACGCTCGTCAAGGGATCCGGCACAGGTATCTGACCGGACGAGGCACGGCACGAGGAGGCCAGGTGGTGGTGCGGGGTGGTCGTACGGTGCGTGACCTGCGACGGGAGAGCCGCGCGGCCGTTCTGCAACGGTTGTATTTCGACGGCCCAATGAGCCGTCACGCACTGGGTCCGGCGACCGGGCTGAGTTCGGGTTCCATCAGCAATGTGGTGGCGGAACTGCTCGCCGACGGGCTACTGGAGGAGGCGGGCAGCGTCGGCTCGGACAGCGGCCGGCCGCGCACCCTGCTGCGGGTGGTGCCCGGCAGCGGACACATGATCGGCGTCGACGTCGGCGAGACAGGGGTGCGCGTCGAGCTGTTCGACCTGACGCTCGCCGAGCAGGCCCGCGCGGAGCGGACGTTGACGTCGAGCCGGTACGACGTCGACGTGGTCGTCGGCCATGTCCAGGACGGCGTCGCCGAGGTCCTACGGACGGCCGGGGTGGCGGCGGACGAACTGCTCGGCGTGGGGATCGGGGTGCCGGGGATCGTCGAACGGGGCGGTGGCGAGGGCGCGGTGGTGCACGGCCAGACGATGGGCTGGGACGCGGTGCCGTTGGAGCGGCTGCTGCGCCGCACCGGCCAACTCCCGCCGCACGTACCGTACTTCATCGACAACGGCGCCAAGACCCTGGGCCAGGCGGAGATGTGGTTCGGCGCGGGGCGCGGCGCGCGCAACGCCGTGGTGGTGCTGTTCGGTTCGGGGGTCGGCGCGTGTGTGGTCACCGAGGAGGTGGAACAGGGGCGGGCGGTCGAGTGGGGGCATCTGACGGTACGGGTCAGGGGGCGCCGGTGCCGGTGCGGAGCGCTGGGCTGTCTGGAGGCGTACGCGGGCGCGGAGGCGTTGCTGGCGCGGTGGCGGGAGGCGGGCGGGCGGCCGTCGGCAGAGGCGGACGAGGAGACGGCGCTGACTCAGTTGCTCGCGGCGGCACGTCCCGGGGACGGCGGGGAGCCGGACCCGGTGGCCTCGGCGGTCCTCGCGGAGACGGCGGAGTTCCTGGGCGCGGGCCTGTCGGACCTGGTCAACCTCTTCCAGCCGGAGCGGGTCCTGGTGGGCGGCTGGGCAGGGCTCCAGCTGGGGGCGGCGTTCCTGGAGGAGGTGCGCGGCCACGCCCTCGCCCATGCGCTGACGTACCCAGCGGGCCGTGTGGGCATCGAGATGGGCCATCTCGGCCCGGACGCGGTGACGGTCGGCGCGGCGATCCTCCCGCTGTCCGACTTCTTCACGCGGGGCGGACACCGCATGTCTCCGGATCCGGACCCGGTTCCGTCACCGGCTTGGCGTACGGCGTTGGGCGGGAGGCTGGTCTAAGAGTCATCACGTAATGCTGGTGTGATGGCCGTCCGGTTTCCGTGCGGGGACGCGCGTTTGGGTGGTGCGTGTTCCGCGTGGGCGGTCGCTCCGACGTGGGCCTTGTGCCGCTCGGTTGCGGGTCGGGTCTCATTCGGGGTGGGCCGGTACCGGTTGGTGGTGTTCGCCGAGCAGAGGCCCTGGGACCGGAGATCTCGGGCTTATGGGCTGCCGCGTGGGTGCGGCCCCGTGCGGGGCGGGCACCGCGCTGCGGTTGACTCGACAGGGCTTCTTGCAGCCCTTGTTCAAACAGGATCTGTGTGTGGCGGGCCTGGACAGTGTCCACGCGCGCCGTGCTGGGGTCGTCCGGGTCGCCGACGCGGACGTGTGCCGTGACGGCGGCGGAGACCATGTCGCGGTCTGCGACCAGCCCGCAGTCGGGGCAGGCGTGGATCCGGTCGGAGAGGGTTTTAGGGACCCTCTGGCCGCACAGGCAGGTCTGGGAGAGCTTGGTGGTGAAGGTGGAGGCGCGGAGCATCCGGCCGCCGGTCTTCTCGCATTCCCGGGCTATGGCGGTGATGAGCCGCCCTGGGGTGGTGGCTTGCAGGGCTTTACCCCACAGCCGGTACCAGGCGCGGATGTCGCAGTCCTCCACCACGAGGTTGGCGCCGTGGCCGACGACGATCCGCTCGGCGATGTGCCTGGCGCGGTGGTCTTTCGCCGCCGCCGCGGTCGCTGCGGCTTCAGCGAGGCGGGCCCGGTTGAAGCGGTAGCCGGCCGACAGGGCGTCCCGCCGGTATGCCTGCTTGGGCACTTTGGCCTTGTTTGCTGCCCGGGCACCCCCGGGCACTTCGACTGCCCGCACAGGCAGGCCGGCGGCCTGCCGACGCTCGGCCCGGGCCAGTTGCCGCTTCGACGGCCGGTACTGGACCGGGTTCGATGCCCTGCGGGAGCGGTCGAGGGCCCGCTTGCGGCCGCGTTCCTTGCGGCGGGCCTTCTCCAGGGCGGCATGCTCGTCGTCGGTCAGCTCGACCCGGGACGATGTGACAGACCCGGCAGCCGGGTCGAACGTGGCCGGGAAAGATACAACGGAGAGGTTGGAGACGTTGCCGTCGATGCCACCGACCCGCTCGAGCCCGGCGGCCGCCTTGCGGCGGGCGCGGGTGGCGGGGGATGCGTAGCCTGCGGTGAGGACCGTGAGGTGGGCTTCGTACGCCCAGCCACCAGGTGCGCCGGCGTCGCGACGGCGTACGAGGTCGATCTTGTGCCAGGTATCGGGGTTGTTCAGGAAGTGCAGCAGCCGCGGCCATCGGCCCGAACCCGAGGGAAGCCGCACGGGCAGGACCAGGTCTGCGCGCGTGCCGGCGGCGCCGCCGGTGACGACGACGGCCAGGGGGCCGGTGTGGTCCCACCACGTGGCGGCCCGGGTCTTGGGCGCGCCCTTCGCCGTCCGTTCTCCTGTGTCAATACGCCCCGAAGGGCGTGCCGGCACGGCCATGCGACGCGGCTGCTCGAGAACCCGCTTACCCGCAGGCAGTGCCCCGGCCTGCTCGGGGGTGGCCACCGCGTCGTCGAGGTTGCGGTGCCGGTAGGCGTCCAGATGCCCTGTGAGGGTGCCGTGCAACCGGAACGTCTCCCACTTCCGGGCGACGGTGTGGGAGCGGGCGCGGCCGGGAATGCGCGTGTAGTCCCACCACCGGCCGACCCTCGGCCGCCCGAAACGGCGGCCGGACGCGTCCAGGAACAGGTGCCGGCTCACCGACGTCTCGAAGACCTCGTCGGCTTGATGCATCACCAACGCTTTGGTTACGTGGTGCGCGAGGTGCCGGGAAGCTTCCATGTGCCGATACGCGCGACGCTCCATCCCCTCCCGGGACAGGCCCAACTCGAGGCGCCACGCTTTCGCGTCCGCCTCACGGCGCACGTCACCAGCCCAGAACGCATCCACCGCGGCCCGGGCATCACGCTGCAACGCCCGCTTGATGGACCACATCGCCGAGTACAGCTGCTCAACCCGGCGCCGGGTGGCGGCATCGTGGACGTCCAACGGCAGCCGGATCACCGCGAGCTCGGCGTCTTTCCCGCGCGTCCAGCGTGTGCCTTTGTTCTTCCCCCGGAACCGGCGCACTGGAGCGTCGTCGGAGGCGGGCACGGTTTCCAGCAGCTCGGCACTCACCGACAGCCCACCCCCTTTTTTCCTCTCGACAACGGCGACGTGTCCGCACCACGAGTGATCCGGCAAACAATGCCAAAGCTACGTGCCGCCACTGACAATGCCCGGCCACCACCGGCACTGCGGCCCTACGCCGAATCCCTCACCATCAATACCGGATCGAAGACCACCGACGTCGGTTCCGTCCGCGCGCCCTGGATGTGTTTGTCGAGCAGGCGGGACATCTCGGCGGCCATGTCCTCCACCGGCCCGCGGACGGTGGTGAGTTGGGGGCGGCAGGTGACCGCGACGCTGGAGTCGTCGAAGCCGACGACCGCGACCTCGCGGGGCGCAGCACCCGTCAGGCCCCCCAGGGTGCCGCCCACACCTCTTGACGCGCCACCCGCAGTTCGCACCACGAATCACACTCTTTCGTGGTGCGAACTGCCATCAGGGTGGCCGCACGCCGCTGCCCCTACCTGACCCGCACCTCTCCCGGGGCCGGCGCGTAGCCGGTGGGCCGGGTGGTGAAGGTGCCGCGGCCCTGGGTGCGGCTGCGCAACCGGGTTGCGTAGCCGAACAGTTCGGCCAGTGGCACGGTGGCGGTGAGTACCGCCGCGCCGCCGCGCGTCTCGGAGCCCGTGACCCGGCCGCGTCGGGCAGCGAGGTCGCCGAGCACCCCACCGACGGCGTCCTCGGGCACGGTGACCGTGACCTCGGCGACCGGTTCCAGCAGGACCATGGTGCAGGCGCGCAGGGCGGCGCGGAGCGCGAGTCGTCCGGCCGTCCGGAACGCCGTGTCGGACGAGTCCTTCACGTGCGTCGCCCCGTCGGTCAGGGTGACCCGCAGCCCGGTCACCGGGTGCCCGCCGAGCGGCCCCTCGGCGAGGGCGTCCCGGCAGCCGGCCTCGACCGCGCGCACGTACTCCCGCGGCACCCCGCCGCCGACGACGGCCGAGCTGAACTCGAAGCCCTTGGCGCCGACTTCGGCGGCCGACGGCTCCACGTCGAGCACGACATGGGCGAACTGCCCGGCCCCGCCGTCCTGTTTGACGTGCCGGTAGACCAGCCCGGACACACCCCGGACGACGGTCTCCCGGTAAGCCACCCCGGGACAGCCGACAGTGACCTCCAGACCGGTGTCCTGGTGGAGCTTCTCCACCGCGACGTCGAGGTGGAGTTCGCCCATGCCGGACAGCACGGTCTGGCCCGTCTCGGCGTCGGTCCGCACCACCAGCGACGGATCCTCCTCGGCGAGCCGGGCCAGCGCGGCGGCCAGTCGGCCGGTGTCGGTGCTCGCGCGTGCCTCGACCGCCACCGACACCACCGGGTCGGCGACCGCCGGCGGTTCCAGGACCAGCGGGGCGTCCGGGGTACACAAAGTCGAGCCTGCGCGGGTGGACTTGAGGCCGGCCACGGCGACGATGTCCCCGGCGACCGCGCGCTCCAGTCGTTCGTGCCGGTCCGCCATGACGCGCAGGATCCGCGCGACCCGCTCGGTACGGCGTGTGCCCGGGTCCCACACGGTGTCTCCTTTCTCGATCGTTCCGGAGTAGACGCGCAGATACGTCAGCCGCCCGGTGGCGGTTGCGTTCACCTTGAACGCCAGCGCCGCGAACGGGGCTTCGGGGTCGGCGGCCCGCCGCTCCTCGACGCCGTCGTGCATGCCGCGTACGGCGGGCACGTCGAGCGGTGAGGGCAGATAGGTGACAACGGCGTCCAGCAGCGGCTCGACGCCGCGGTTGCGGTACGCCGAGCCGCACAGCACCACCACACCGTCGCCGGTACGGGTCAGCTCGCGCAGCGCGGCGGTGAGGGTCGGCGTGGACAGGGCGGAGTGCGCGCAGAACTCCTCCAGCGCGGCCGCGTTCAGCTCGGCCACCGCCTCCTCCAGCAGTCGGCGGCGCCGCTCGGCCTCCTCGCTCAGCGCCTCCGGCACCGGCCCCTCCTCGGCCGTACTGTCACCGTCGGCCCAGACCAGGGACCGCATCCCCACCAGGTCGACCACGCCCGTGAACCCGTCCTCCGTGCCGATCGGCACCTGCACGACGAGTGGCGCCGGGTGCAGTCGCCGCCGTATCGACTCGACGGCTGCGTCGAGGTCGGCGCCCGCGCGGTCCATTTTGTTGACGAACGCGATTCGCGGGACGCCGTAACGGTCCGCCTGCCGCCATACCGACTCGCTCTGCGGCTCGACTCCGGCGACGGCGTCGAACACCGCGATCGCGCCGTCGAGCACACGCAGCGAGCGCTCGACCTCGTCGGCGAAGTCGACGTGGCCCGGGGTGTCGATCAGGTTGATGCGGTGACCGTCCCAGGCGCAGCTGACGGCCGCGGCGAAGATGGTGATGCCACGGTCGCGCTCCTGTGGGTCGAAGTCGGTGACGGTGGTGCCGTCGTGGACCTCGCCGCGCCGGTGTGTGGTCCCGGTCGCGTAGAGGATCCGCTCGGTGACGGTGGTCTTGCCGGCGTCGACGTGGGCCAGGATGCCCAGGTTGCGTACGGCGGCGAGTGCGGTGGTGCGGTGGCGGAGAGGTTCGGTGCGCACGGCCCGATGCCTTTCGAGGAGTGGTTCAGAAAGGGACGGCGCGATGCGGTGCCGTGACGCGGTGGAGGACCTTCAACTTTCGGACATACGTGAGCTGTTGAAAGCGTCAGGGATGCGTCACGGAGTCCGGTGCCGGCCGCGCTGCGGGCACCGGGCGCGCGGGGACACGAGGATCACCTCGTAGCGGGCGCGGGGAACGACGACAGCGGTGCGGTCACGCACGGCCTGCTCCCCTCACTCGTCCACTTTTCAAGGCGGCGCGCCGTCGGTTCGATGGCGGCACGCGATGTGTGGCGAGTGTAGGGAGGGTGGCGTGTCCGGGTCACCCGATTTTCGACGGTCCCGGCATTCGTATTGCCCTACGGCTGGGCCGACTTGAGAGTCGCGAGAAATGGAGCGCCCCGCGCCGGAGGGCCGTTGACACGCTCCGAAACGGTTACCTCTATTCCGGAGATCCCGTTCGGTCCCTTTTCTCCGCTCTCTTCCCTGAATTCACATAGAAGGCCACTCAGGCGGCGATCCGGGCGGTTGCGGATCAGGGTGTGCCGGTCGGCCATGTTGCCCGACATTTTCCGGACATTCATCCGGCGGGCGACGTCAACTCCGGGCGGTGGCGGTGCGCCTTCACCGGCGTCTCGGCCAGGAACGGATGTGAAGCTCTCGTGAAGTCGGGCTCCTGGCCTGGAAACCAGGACTCGTAAACGACGGAACGGACATCGTGGAGATCGCCGGTGGCGGTACAAGAAATGGCCGGTGAGCGACCTACTCCTTTGGAAACGGGCTTAATCTGTTCCGCGAGCATCCTTTAAGCGGCGGCGAGCGAATGGATTGGACTCGATTGGACACCCAGAAGACACGGAAGACGACGTTCGCCAAGCTGCGCCGAAGCACGCTGGTCCCGGCTCCCGTCCTCATCCTGATCGCGGGAACCCTCTTGTCCCGCGTCGGCGACTCGCTCGCCTCCATCGGTCTGGTGCTGGACGCGGCGGACGACAACATCCGCTGGGGTGTGACCGAGGTGTTCCTGGCCGACCTCGTGCCCACGGTGATCGCCGCGCCGGTCATCGGGTCCCTCGTGGACCGGGTCAGCGCCCGGTCCGTGTGCCTGTGGGCCCTGGTCGTCCAGGCGTTGTCGCTGGGCGGCGCCGCCGCCGTCGAGGGGTTCCATCTGCGGGTGGCACTGATCGCCGTGTCGGGGCTGGCCGGAGTGGCGTCCGTGGCAGCCGGTTTCAAGATTCTTCCCGCTGTCGCGGGCGAGGAGCACACGGGCCGGGCCAACAGCCTGCTCACCGCCGGGCTTTCGGTGGCGGGGCTGCTGGGGCCGGCACTGGCGGGCTTCCTGCACTCCGTGTGGGACACCGCCGTCCTGCTCGGCGTCGACGGCGCCTCGTTCCTCGTCCTCGCCTGGTGCACCGCGATCGCCGTCCCGCGTTCCATGGACGTGGCGATCGGTCGCCGCCCGGCCTCGAAGCTGTCGGACGGCTATCGGGCGCTGCGGGACGCGCCGGTCGTGGGCGCGCTGATGCCGGCGCTGGCCGCGGCGATGCTTGCCACCAGCATCGAAGTCGTCGCGGGCGTCTACTACTTGCGTGACGTGGCCTCCGGCAACGACACCGTCTTCGGCCTGTTCCTGGCCACTTGGGCGCTCGGCTCCGTCCCCGGGGCGCTGCTCGCGGGCCGTCCGGGCTGGGCGAACCGGCACACGGCGCTGATCCTGGGCGGGGTGCTGGGCATCTCCCTCGGGCTGCTCCTCGCCGGGCTGATCCCCGTGGCCGCCGTGATCTTCCCGCTGTTCCTGCTGGGCGGCTTCGGCAACGGCGCGTGCAACGTGGGCCTGCGCAACGCGGTGCACTCGAACGTGCCCGCCGAGGTGCACGGCAGTGCCTGGGCCTGCTTCCAGGCGCTGTCCCGCTCCTGCATCGGCCTCGGCTATCTGCTGGGCACCCCCAACAGTCTGGTCTCCAGCCGCGGTCAGGTGATCATCTCCGGCGCGATACCGCTGGTGTTCTCGCTGTGGGCGATGCTCTTCACGATCCGCCGGAAACAGTCCCCGATCGGCGAGGCGACGAGTTGACCGGGAGAAGGACATGGGGGTGCCCGCCGTCTCACCGGAGACGGCAGGCACCCCCCTTCGGGCTGACCCCGATCCCCCGCGACCGAGCGACCCGCGAGACCATCGCCCTCCGGCCGGAGTCGTAAGCACGGCGACAGCGCCCCGGTGAACACCGGGAACAGGGACCGCCGCCTCCCGGGAGGCGGCGGTCTTCTCGCATCGGCGTGCACTCCGCCCCTACGCCCCCGCTCTGCCCTCGGACAGGGAGAACTGACGGTCCGCTACGGGCGCGCGGAGGCGGACTTGCGCGGCTCGGCCGCCCGCTTACGGGCCCGGTAGGCCGCCGCCTTCATCCTGTTGCCGCAGGTCTCCATGGCACACCACTCCCGCCGGGATCCGTGTGAGCGGTCGATGTAGATCTGCGTGCACTCCGGCCTGCCGCACTCCTTGAGCAGCGTGCCCTCCGGGCCGCTGAGAATGTGGATGACCTCTCGGGCGAGCGAGGAGAGCGCCTGCCGCGGCGTGGCCTCGACGCGCCGCCCGGCCGGGGTGAGCTGCGGGATCGCGGACGGTTCGCGTGCCGTGAGGTTGACCAGGGCGATCGCGTCGGCGTCGTGGTCCTTGCCGGCCAGGCTGCCGGAGACCAGCGTGTAGACCGCCTCCCGGAAGGCCACGGCCTCCGTCACGTCGGACGGCTCGCAGTGCGTCTCACCGTCCACGAGTCCGGACTCACGGAACCAGGCGTCCAGGCTCTCCGGCGTCGTGAGCATCTCGCGCGGCTCGTCGTTGCGCCGCGCGCGCAGCGTCCCCACGAAGTCGAGCGCAGGGGTGCCACAGGGGAATGCGTGCATCATGTCACCATTCTGACAGGTGACGAAGATGCAGGCAAGAAGCGCGGGGCGTCCTCATCCGGGAACAGCGTACCGACGGCCCGCCCCACGCTGGCCGTCGGCAGTCGGTCAGGCGGCCTTGAGCTGCGCGGCTATCCGCACGACGCGCTCGGCCTGGACCCGGGCGGCGGCACGAGTGGTGTCGTCGACGGGGTTGCTGAGCTGGCCGTCCACATGCGAGGTGCCGTACGGGTTGCCGTCCACGAACTTCGCCGGGTCGGTGAAGCCGGGCGACACGACGATGCCGCCGAAGTGATGGACCGAGTTGTAGAGCGCGAGCAGAGTGGACTCCTGGCCGGCGTGCGCGGTCGACGTGGAGACGAAGCCGCTGTAGACCTTGTCCGCCAGCTTGCCCTGGGCCCACAGGCCGCCCAGCGTGTCGATGAACTGCTTCAGCTGAGAGGAGACGTTGCCGAAGCGGGTCGGGGTACCGAAGATCACGGCGTCGGCCCACTCGACGTCGGCGGGTGTGGCCTCGGGGACCTCCGCGGTGGCGGCGTGGTTGGCGGCCCACGCCGGGGTGGAGTCGATCGCGGCCTGCGGGGCGAGTTCGGCGGTTTTCAGCAGCCGGACCTCGGCACCGGCCTTCACGGCCGAGTCGCGCAGCGCTCCGGCAACCTCGGTGATGGTGCCGGTCGAGGAGTAGTAGACGATTGCGAGCTTTACGGGGGTGGACACAGGGTCTCCGGTTCGTTGTGCGGGTTTGTGGAGGTACTGGGGAGCAGATGGCCGTGGACCGGTTTTCGCGTACTAGACGACCGGTCGCCTATCTCCGAATATAAAACTAGACGACCGGTCGAGTATATGTCAAAGTCGCTCCGGTCACATCGACCGCGACTTACTGGCCTGCGCTCACGCCGCCGTCGACGTGGAGGATCTCGCCGGTGACGAAGGGTGCGTTCTCGAGGTAGATCACCGCGTCGACGATGTCGCTGATCTCACCGAGGCGGTTGACCGGATGCAGCGCCGCCAGGGCCTCGTGGGACTCCTCCGGGTGCATGGGGGTCTTGATGGTCCCCAGGGACACGGCGTTGCTGCGGATGCCGCGGGTTGCGTACTCGATGGCCAGGGCCTTGGTGGCGGACTGCAGGCCCCCCTTGGTCAGCGAGGCGAGCACCGAGGTGACGCGGGAGTCCGCCCGGTCGGCCAGGACACTGGTGATCTGCACGACGTGTCCGCCGCCCTGCTCGAGCATCCGCTCGATCGCGAGCTGGGTGATCCGGAAGAACCCGTCCACGTTGACGCCGAGCACGCGCCTGTAGTCGTCCTCGGTGTAGTCGGTGAAGGGCTTGGCGACGAAGACGCCGGCGTTGTTCACCAGGGTGTCGACGCGGCCGAACCGCTCGACGGCCGAGGCGATGACCCGTTCGGCGGTTGCGCGGTCGGCGATGTCGCCCTGGACGGTGAGGACCTCGGGGTCCTGCGACTCGGCGATAGTGCGCGAGGTGGCGACCACGGCGTAGCCGAGCTTGCGGTAGGCGGCGACCAGTCCGGCGCCGATGCCCTGGGAGGCCCCGGTGATGACCGCGACCTTCGGACCGTGAGTGCTCATGATGACCTTCTTCGTTGGATGGAGTGGCGTCGTACTAGACGACCGGTCGCCTAATATAATCGACAAGTCCAAAGACTACCAAAGCAGATAAAACGGGCGGAGTAGCGATGCCGGTCAGATCGTGGCGCTGTTCCGACCCGGATCATTGGGGTGCGACTGCACGGCCGTCACCGCAGCGGCCATCCAGGGCCACAGGGGCAGCGTGCCGAGCACCTTCTCGTACAGCTCCGACTCGTCGGCGGCGCGCCACAGCCCGATGCTGCGCAGCTCGCCCACCGGGCGCCACAGCCTGACCAGACGGCCGACGGCGGCCAACTCCTTGGCCCGTACGGCCTCGGCGGCACGACGGCGATCGACCTCGGCGGGGTCGGCGCCCTCCGGGACGGTGGTGGTGAGCTCGACCAGAAACTCCTTCATGGCTTCTCCGTTCTCCGCGTCTCTCGCGGTTTCAGTGCTCGGCGGACACCCGGGAGACGTGGTACTGACGAATCCGCCAGTCGCCGCCCTCGCGCAGCAGCACCAGCGACAGGTGCACGGGCGCCTCCCAGCCGTCCGGGTCATGGAATGTGACGTCGGCGAAACCGCCCGTCACGTCCTCGCCGATCCGGTACTCCTGGACGGTCCCGACACGGGCGGCACGGTGGGTCGGGACGGCCTCGTAGTAGTCGCGCACGGCTTCCCGACCGGAGAGCGTCTCGGGCCCGAACCCCTGGAAGAGCGCGTCGGGGGTGAACAGCCCGGCCATGGCGTCCGTCCGGTGGCCGTCGAAGGCGGCCTTCCAGCGGTCCAGCACCTCACGCATGGGGGTGTCCGACGGGTCGTTGATCATGATGATGAGCCTTCCTGTGGGATGTCGACCACTCTAGCCGACCGGTCTAGTAAAACAGTAGCCGAGCGGTCGTATACTTGCTGTCATGGGCCGGACCAGTGATGCCAAAGAGAAGATCATCAGCGCCGCGGAGTCACTCATCGAGCTCCGGGGCTACTCGGCCCTGGGCGTGGCCGAGATCTGCAAGGCGGCCGGCGTGCCCAAGGGCAGCTTCTACCACTTCTTCGAGTCCAAGGAAGCGCTGGCACTGACGGTCATCGACGAACACTGGGCGGCCCAGCGCCGCGAGTGGACCCGGATTCTGAAGAGCGACGCGGAGCCGCTGGAGCGACTGCGGCAACTGTTCGAGGCGACGGAGGCCACCCAGACGGCGGGGCAGCAGAGCTGCGGCACGGTATCGGGCTGCATGTTCGGCAACCTCACCCTGGAGATGAGCAACCAGACCGAGGCCATCCGCGAGCGGCTGCAGCAGATTTTCGAGGCTCAGGTCGACATGGTCACCGAGCTCATCACGGAGGCCGCCGGGCGGGGCGAGGTGACCGTCACGGATCCCCGCGAAGCCGCGCGGTCGATAGTCGCGCAACTCGAGGGCCAGGTGCTTTTCGCCAAGCTCTACAACAACACGTCCCTGATCGGCACCCTGTGGACCAGCGCCCTGTCGCTGCTGGGGATCCCTGCAGCGCAGGCAACAGCCGACGCGTGATTCCGGCCCCGACGAGTACATTCATCACCGGCTCAACTGGTGACCAACTCCACACCGCTCGCCACTGCCTTGACGGGTGACGTACGACGCTCCAGAATCATCACCAGTCAAGAAGGTGACGAACAGGCATCATGCAGGAGCGACGCCGATGCGCCTTCCGGAACGCTGACAACAACGACGTACACCGGCGGCGAGGAGAATGGACACCAGCAGACGGCTCCCGGTCCGGCCGGTCCCACGGGGACGGCCCGACCGGACGACAGAACCGACACGGAGGACTGAGATGGCAGAACAGACACAACGGGCCGTTCTGGCGGGCGGATGCTTCTGGGGCATGCAGGACCTGGTCCGCAGGCAGCCGGGGGTCACGGCGACCCGGGTCGGCTACACCGGGGGTGACGTGCCGAACGCGACGTACCGCAACCACGGCACGCACGCCGAGGCGATCGAGATCCTGTACGACCCCGAGCGGACCGACTACCGCGCGCTCCTGGAGTTCTTCTTCCAGATTCACGACCCGACGACGAAGAACCGCCAGGGCAACGACATAGGCCTCAGCTACCGCTCGGCGATCTACTACGCGGACGACGAGCAGAAGCGGGTCGCCGAGGACACCATCGCGGATGTGGACGCCTCAGGCCTGTGGCCCGGCAAGGTCGTCACCGAGGTCGAGCCGGTCGGCCCCTTCTGGGAGGCCGAGCCCGAGCACCAGGACTACCTGGAGCGTTACCCCGACGGCTACACCTGCCACTTCCCGCGCCCCAACTGGCGCCTGCCCGCCCGCGCCAAGGACTGACGGCCGGCACGCGGTGCGACGGCGGCCACGGCCGCCGCGCCCGCTGCTGACCTGGGCCGGGGGCGGCGGCCGTGGCCAACTCGAATCGGATCATCGCGCAGTCGGAAAGTTCCTGGCCAGCTCCGCTCGGGAGGCCTCGTCGAGCTTCACAGCGGCGGCGTCGAGATTCTCGGTCAGATGCGCGCGCGTGCGGGTTCCGGGGATGAGAAGGACATTCGGCGCGAGGTCCAGGAGCCAGGCGAGTGCGATCTGCGCAGGGGTCGCTTGCATCCTTGCCCCCAGCGCGGCGAGCACAGGGCTTGTCAGGATCTGGTTCTGGACACCCCGCGGCCACCCGAGGGGACAGAAAGGAACGAACGCGATTCCTCGGTCGGTGCACTCCTCAAGCACGTCCAGAGAGCTTTGATCCGCGAGGTTGAAGAGGTTCTGGACGCAGACGATCTCGGTCTGGTCGACCGCTCGCAGCAGTTGTTCCCTCGAGATGTTGCTGAGGCCGATGCCGTCGATCAAGCCCTCCTCGCGGGCCCGGATGAGGGCTGCCAGCTGGAGGTCGAACCGCTTGCCCGGAGCGGACGGGGCCATCAGGCGCAGATTCACCGCTGCCAGGCGGCTGATGCCGAGGGTGGCAAGGTTGTCTTCGATGCCCTGGCGAAGCTGGTGCGGTTCATCGAACGGCAGGACCGCGCCTACGGCGTCGCGGCGGGCGGCCACCTTGCTCACGATCGCCAAGTCGGCCGGGTACGGGTACAGCGCTTCGCGGATGAGCTCGTTCACGATGCCCGGGCCGTAGTACTGAGCGGTGTCGATGTGGTTGACCCCGTTCTCGACGGCGGCGCGCAACACGCGCAGCGCTTCGTCTCGGTCTCGTGGCGGCCCGAAGACGTTGTCGCCTGCCAGTTGCATCGCGCCGTATCCGACCCGGCGTACTCGCCAGGAGCCGAGAGTGAACGACCCTGCGGGTTCGATGGCTTGGGTGTGGTCCGACATGGTGCCTCCTGTGGTCGGACTCGGTTCGTTCATGTGTGCTCGTCCTGGCGGGCCCGCCCGGATCCGTAAATGTGGGCCCGGATCCGGGCGCGGCCACAGCGTCCAGGGCGATGCGGGATCGGTCGTTGATCGCCCTGCCTGCGGGTCAGTCGTGAACCTGCGATCCGTAGCCGAGGTCGAGGCGTATGGATTCGAGGATGATGAACGCGTTGCTGGCGGTGAAGACGTCGGCAGCGGCGAGGACACCGGTGTACTTCTTGATAACGGGGTCTGCCGCGTAGTTGGCGACTGCGTCCAGGTAGGTCTTGACTCCGGCCCAGGCGTTGTTGCCGTACTTGGTGAAGTAGGGGGTCGGGTCGACTGTGTTCATCGCGATCTTGACGTTGTCGACGATGTCGGTGACGTACTGCTGGTAGACGACCATGTCTTCGCGGGTGCCGAGTCGGCCCATGTGGCCACCGACGTAGTGCTTCCACGGGTAGGCGAGAGCCTTGGCCGGCGCGGCGATGGAGCCGGGTATGTCCTCGTTCAGGTTGAAGTCGTAGAACGGCACCCACCCCGGCAGGTTGACGTCGACGAGCATCAGTGTGTCGTGCTCGGGGAGGTGGATGTAGATGTTGTCGGGGGTGTGGTTGGTGCCCTGGTAGGCCAGTTCGATGCGCTCGCCGCCGATGTACAGGGTCTTGCGATTGGTGAAAGTGACATCCGGCGCCGGGCGGGCCGGGTCGTTGTCGCGCAGCAGCAGTCGGCGCGTCTCGGCGTGACCGATCCGCTCCACGTGGCGGCCGAACAGGGAAGAAGCCCCGAGGTGGTCGGCGTGGTGGTGCGAGTACACGATGTGGGTGACCTTGTTGGACACGCCGTTGGCGCCCGCGATCTCGTCGATGGCGCGCTGCAGGTTGTGCCCGATGGTCGGGGGCGCGTCGAACAGTACGACGCCTTCCTGCGTGGTCAGGAACGCCGCCTGGTAGGTGCCGTCGGTCACCCAGTACAGATTGCGCTCGATCCGTCCGACGTAGTAGCCCTGGGCGTTGACTGCGGGGCCGAGCGCCGAGGGCGGGATCGGGGCGTAGTCCGGCAGGTCGGTGGCGTCGGCCGAGGCCGGCTGGGCGAGAGCGCCACCGGCCAGTGTTGCGATCGCCGGGATGGCCGCGACCTTCGCCGAACGCGTGAGGAATGAACGGCGGTTCGCTGCCGAATCGGGTGACATGGTCTCAACTGCCTTTCGTTACGGTTTGATCGGGTCGTGCGGGAAGGCGGCCCGGGTCCCGGGGCTGTCGAGCGGCTGCGGTGCGACCGCGTGCACCTGGATGCTCTGGGGCCGCAGCTCGAGTACGAGGATCAGGTGGCTCGGCGCCGCCTTGCTCAGGCTGTGGACCGCCATGTCGCCGGACGGCTGGGCCCTCGGGCGGGCGGAGACGTGCCGGCGCAGGGGGGTTCACTCCCTCGCACCCCATCACTTTAACACTCAAGTCATCACGGCGCGCAAGGCTGCTGTCGGTGGCGCGCCTCTGGAGGCCGCGTGCATGTGTGCCGGGTGCGGCCGCCGCCGCGGAATCCCGGGACGAGGCACTTACGACGTGCGTCGACCGGGTGCGCTCAGCGTACGGGCGAGTCGATGCGCTGCAGGATGCGCTCGGCATCCTGACCGAGTCGGCGCAGGCGCTCACCGGACAGGTTGTCCACCACGAGGTGGCGGACGCAAGCCACGTGACCGGGCGCGGCCGATTCCAACTTCCTCATCCCGTCGGGGAGGAGGATGGCATTGGTGAAGCGTCCGTCGCTCGGATCCGGTTCGCGCCGGATGTAGCCACGACTTTCCAGTCGTTTCGCCAGGTGCGACAGCCGGGACAGCGACGAACTGACGTGCTCGGCCAACGCACTCATGCGCAAGGTCCACTCGGGGGCCTCGGCCAGCATTGCCATGGTCATGTATTCGGCCATGCTCAGCTCTGCGTCGCGCTGCAGCTGAGCGTCGAGCGCCCAGGGAAGCCGGGTGATCAGGCGTACCACCGACATCCATGACGCCAGTTCGGCCGGCGTAAGCCACAAGTCGGCGTGCTCCTCCGCCTGCTGTGACCTGTCGGGGATGGTCATTTCGAGAGCGTACCAGCCTCGCTGCCGCGGACGGGGGTGGGCAGTGCCGCCGTGCTCACCCCCGCCCGAATCATTTGAACCTTCATGTGATCTGTCGTGGAAACGTCAAAGACGCTTCTGCGGTTTCCTCGGGTCGACTCGGCCGTGGTGCCGATCGGTTCAGCTGTCCGCTGTCGTCGTGGTCCCTGTGGTGCCGGTCGACTCCGAGGACGGGGACTTCGGTGTCTGCCGCACGGCGCGCAGTGCGAGGGAGAGTTCGCTGATGCCGCGGGGATCGGCAAGGGAGCGGCCGGTGCGCTCGGCGATACGGCGTAGCCGCAGGCGCACTGTGTTGGGGTGAACGTACAGACACTTGGCGGCCTCCTCGGCGGATCCGCCGCTCCTGAACCAGACGTCCAGCGTGTCCAGCAGCAATTCGCGTTCGCCGACCGGCAGGGCCTCGATCGGACCGAGGACGTTGGTGGCGACGCGGGCCATGACGTCGGGTGCGCCGGCTGCCGCGACCGCGACCGGTGACTCGTCGAAGACGGTCACAGCGCCGCTCTCCGCGTCACCGCCGCGCATGGCGACCTTGGCGAAGCGCAGGGCGTCCCCCGTGAGGCACAGGTCGTCATAGGAGGGACTGACCCCCACCCGCTGCTCCGCGTGCTGCCGCAACACCTCGGCGAGGTCATCCAGGTCCTGCGGGGTACGCAGGTACACAATGCCGAGCTGGATGTCGGGGCGCAGCCGCCAGGCGGACCGGATGCCGCGCCGACTCAGGAGGGTCGCAACCTCCGGCAGGGCCTGCCGACCGATGTGCGGTACCTCTGCGGCGACCACGGTGAACGGACCTTTGCGCGGCATGCCCAGGACCTCCGCCGCGGACCACACGGCGTCGGCGTCCATGCTCCTGCCCTCCAGCAGCGCCTCCACCAGCGCCGAACGCTCATGCTCATGGGCGAGGAGCCGCTCGGCCACCGCGTCGTGGTATCCGGAGACCATGGCCTCGGTGATGCCGTCCTGGAGCACCCACATGGCCGAGGCCGCCGCGACCAGCATGTCGCTCCCCACCAGGGGGTTTGTGGTGGCTTCGGCGACCACTGTCTCCCAGAAGTACTTCACGCCGATGCGGTAGGCCGTCATCACGGCGGGAAGCGGCACATTCTGCAGGGCGCGTCGGCGGCCGATGCGGGCCGCGGCCTCGGTGTCCACAGGCACTTGTCCGGTCAGTGCCCGGAGTGCGTTGCCGAGGTGGGTCCGGCAAGTCTCCTCCAGCTCCTCCGCGGGCACCACGTCGTAGTGGTAGTCCCGCGAGCCGGCGCGGATCCGCGCCGCCATCTCCTTCGCCAGCTCCCCGACGCGTTCGAGGAGCACGGTCGCCAGGGCGTTGACCTCCTTGTCGACCAATGTCTTCTCCGGCTCGCCGATCAGGGGATCCTGTTTCCACAGTACCGCCGGAGCGGCAGCCCGCGCCCTGGTACGGCGCCGCCGCCTCGCTGGGCCCAAGGCACTACGGGCCGCCCGTGGCCGGCTGGCGCCCTGGGCCACGCTGCAACGCTGCGGGCGGGCATGGTCGCAAAGTTCAGTCATGCGTGGCCGAACGCGATGGCAGGCCTTCCTGGTCTTCGGTGAGGGACGCCGACTGTGAGCCCTGGTCGTCCTCGACGGGTGCCATCGGCTCCAGGGCGGCGCGGAGCGCGGCGCGTGAGGTGATACCAAGCTTGGGATACAGCCGGTGCAGATGGGAGCCGACCGTGCGGTGGGACAGGAACAGCCGTTCTCCGATCTGCTTGTTGGTCAGGCCCATGGCCGCCAGCTCGGCGATCTGCCGTTCCTGCACGGTCAATGCGGCTGTCGGTGCGTCGGGCCCGGTGGTGGCAACGCCAGTAGCGCGTAGCTCGTTACGGGCCCGCTGGGCCATGGCTTTGGCGCCGATCCGGTCGAAGGTTTCGAGGGCGGCGCTCAGATACAGGCGGGCGCGGGGGTCGCGGGTGCGGCGAAGCCACTGTCCGTAGGCGAGTTGGATGCGCGCGTGTTCCCATGGCCAGCGGGCCGCTTGGGGCAGGGACAGGGCTGCCTCGAACAGTGGGCCGGCTTCGTTCTCGTCGGCAGCCACAGCCGCGGCCCCGGCGGTGATCATCGCGATGCGGGGGGAGATGCGGTGGATGCCTGCCTCTTGTGCGGCGGCGACGTGGGCGCGGGCCTGGTCCATGCGGCCGGTGCGGACCGCCGCCTCAACCAGGTCCAGGACCTTCCACCGGCCCGGGATACCGGAGCTCGGTGCGCCCGGTGGGTCGATCCTTGCCACCTGGACGTGGGCCTCCTCGTAATCGCCTTGGCCCATGGCCGCGATGTTGCGAGCAGCCCGGGCGATGGCCTCCGTCACCTCGATGCCGCGGGGCGCCGCCCAGGTCGTGGTCTCCTCGCTGCGGGTCCGGGCGAGGTCCACGTCGCCGCGCAGAGCGGCGCCTGATGCCAGAAGGGCCCGAATCTGGCGCTCCCAGAAGTGATAGCCGTAGATCGCTGCCAGGTCCAGTCCCTCCTGTGCCCGGCTCTCGGCCTCGTCCCACTGTCCGTGGACGTAGGAGTCGTGGGACAGCAGCGTCAGAGCGGGAATGACCATGGCGATCGCGCCGCCGTCGCGTTCCCGTTCGATCATGCGAAGGACCAGGTACCTGTAGTCGGACAGGGTGTCCATCGCGACCGCCGCGAAGGCCAGGGGGATCACCTCCCAGGGTGCCGCGTCGGCAGGCAGTGCCGCGAAGGCGTCGGCGAGGCCCTTCCGCACCGCATCGGAGGCGCGAGTGGGGTCGATGTACGCGTCGTAGCACAGTCTGAACGGTGTTACTGCAGCCGGTTCGAACCGGGCCATTGCGGTCTTGAAGAGCTGCCACGGCTCGGGGCGGAGGGTGTAGAGGCTGACGAGCAGCAGCGCGTACAGGATGCCGCAGTCGTCCCAGTTGTGGTTCTTGGCGGTGTCGGTGTTGTCGTCGAGCGCCCGGGCCAGGAGCCGGTATGCGGCATCGACATCGCCCTCATCGTTGGTGAGGAGGTGGGCGGTGGCGACGAAGACCAGCCCGGTCGGCGTGTCAAGTGCCTGCCCGGCATCGGCCAACAGCCGTGAAACGTCTTCGAGTTGACCGGTGTCGGTCGCGAGGTAGGCGGCCTCGACCAGTCGGCGGGACCGGTCGCCCGGATGCGGGCTGAGTTCACCGGCCCGCATGAGCGCGGCCACCGCGGCGGACGCACCGGAGCGCCGCCGGTCGAAGACGGCCGCCCCGTCCGACGCCCGGGCCGTGGCGCCGGACAGATTGCCGCGCCGCCAGGCGGACAGGACTGCTTCCTCCAGCGCCCGGGCCACCGCCTCGTCGGGTCCGGTCGCAGCCTCGGCCAGATGCCATGCACGGCGCTCGGGCTTGTCGGCCAGGGCCGCTGCCATGGCCTGGTGCGCGGCCCGTCGTTCACCCGGTAGTGCCGCGCGCAAGATCGCCGTGCGGATCAGGGGATGGCGAAACGACAGGTGACCGGCGGCCGTCTCGACATGGACCACGGTGGCCTGCAGCGCCGGGGCGAGGTCGTCGCCGTCCGCGGAGCCCTGTGCGGCCGTCTGCAGGGTGGTCAAGTCGGACTCGGCGTCCAGTGCGGCCAGCAACAGCAGCTTCCGGGTGGGTGCGGGCAGCTTTCGGGCGGCAGCGGCGAAGGTCTCCTCCAGCCGCCCGGAAAGAGGCAGGAAGGCGGGCAGTGGGTCCTGGCCGAAGCGCTGTCGGTCGGTCAGTGCCGTGGGCAACTCCACCAGTGCCAGCGGGTTACCGGCGGCTTCGGCGAGCAGCCGCCGCCGTACTGCAGGCGCCAGTCCCGGCCATCGGGCGTCCAGCAGCGTGGCCGCCGGCTGCTCGGCCAGCGGGCCGATCATGCGCTCATACAGCCGGATGTGGTGGACGAAGCCGTCCTCCCCGGTCCGGCTGGCGGCCAGGAAGGCGATGAGGGTGCCGTCGATACGGCGGGCGGCGAACCCCAGCGCGGTCGCGCTGGCGCGGTCGACCCACTGCACGTTGTCGACGATCAGCAGCAGCGGACGTTCGGTTGCGATGTCGCTGAGCAGGGCGAGCAGGGCCGTCGAGGCGACCAGCGGGTCCGGCGAGGGTCCCGGCGCGAGGCCGAGGATCTGGTCGAGGACGTCGCGATGGTGGTCGGGGAGCCGACCAGCGTGATGGCGCAGCGGGTAGAGCAACTGATGCAGCGCCGAGAAATTCATCTCGGCCTCGAACTCCACGGCGGAGGCGCGCAGTACTCGCATTCCGACGTCTGCGGCCCGGGCCGCCGCGGCAGTCAGCAGCGCCGTCTTTCCCACCCCCGGGTCCCCGCGCAGCAGCACGCCGGGGCCGCTCGGATCGTTCCTGATGAACAGCGAGTCGATCAGTTCCAACTCGGCCGTGCGCCCGGCCAGGTCCACTCCAGGCCGTGAACTCACCGACTTCCCGCTATCAAGCTGCTTGCCGGAAAAATCGTGATGGGTTGACAAGAAAGAGCTTCCTCTACTATTCATGCAATCTGCGACGATCAAGGCGCGGCCACCGGGCTCGGCTGCGTCGCCCGCCGTGATGAACCTGACGACGGCGGGGAATCGGGGCCCCCGACTATCCGAAGTCCGCCGAATGCGACCGCGTGGGGACCACGGCGCCGACCCTCGCTGACACTGACCTCCTGCAGGTTTCTCGTGGATGGTCGGACCGGCACCCCGTACCGACATGGCCTCTTTCGCCCTCGGACTCGCACGGCGGCGACCCCCGCCCGGCGACAGCGCCGGTCCGCCGACTTGTCGCGGGGGTGAGCCGCATCTGACTGCCCGAGTCCCTGCGGTGCCGGGACCTGGTTCCGGCGGCCCGCTGACAACGATGTCACCGAAGTAGAGCCATGGCGGAACAGGGGTCAGGTTCGGTTGCCCTCGCGGCGACCGCGGATAGACATAGCCCTGCAACACGCGCACCCCACAGCAGGTGGAACGGAAAGTGCTGTCGCCGAACCCCCTGCGTGCACGCCAAACATGGAGCAACCGGGAACCACGGACGATGTCGAAGCGGCACGGGAGAAGGCTTGCCGTCTCCACGTGGCCGAACGTCCGCTTCACATCGATAGCGAGATCGTCACTGATTGAGGAACGGTGGTCCATGTTCCTGGCCACAGCAATCGGCTCCAACGGCAGTGACTGGCCACACCGTCGCCGCGAGGCATCCGACCGGGGATTCTGGACATCTCCGCCAGACGCCAATGAAATGCGTGAGCGGACGCCGCAATGGCTCCCCTGACGCCCAGCGTCAGCGCAGCAGCTTCAGAGACCTCGTGACGCTACGGCGCCGCGCAGAGCGGGCCTCGCCCCACACGAGCTGATCATGAGCACTCGGCGGCCGGAGCGCCGGGTGCGGTGACACAGCCGACGGAGCAGAGGCCTGGTAGACGGATTCCCGTTCGTCCTACCGCGTCGCGTCGGGCACATCAACCCACCGCCCGGCGCTGCGGCCGCGAACTGATCGCGCGGCATCAGGCGCGCTGGGCATCGGCCCATCCGGATCTCGCCGGGAAACCGATGGTTGATGCGGCCATGGTGCTTCCCTGCGCGAGGCCGGTCCTCGGCTCGGGCGACGCCCGGAGCGGTAACCGAACTGCAGTACGGTCGCCCGCACTCCGGGCGGTCGCCGTGCGGCTGCGCGAATCTTGGGTCAAATCATCCGATCACGGCCGTATTCGCGTTCCGACGACGCGCGCACAGGCATCGCCAAGGATCGGCGCGGCGGGCTGGGCATGCTCTTGAACGATCCCCGCGGTCGCGTCGGCGCTCCGTCGAACGCCGCTTCCCCCCACCCTGCACTTTCGTTCAGCCGCTCGAAGAACGTCGGCTCGAAGGCCAGGGCCAGCGCGGGTGACCCCCGTTACCGCCAACACAGATGTCGGGCCGACTTCCTGAGCGAGTGACTGACGGCGATCCCGCCGCGCAGACTGCGGAGCTCGGCTGCATGGTGGTGGCGGATGAGCACGCCGAGCCGCACGCCCCTGTGGACCTTCTCGTCGCGGGGCGGGTGGCCGGCGCTCTACGCGGTCGCTCTGATCCCGGGCACCCTGCTGGACCGGTCCGGGGTCAGGCCCCTGGCCAACCGGCTGCGCGTGCTCCACGCCTTCCGCATCCTGGCGCGCCACCACCGAATCACCGTCGGGACTGCTGCGGGGCGATCGGGCCGGAGGCGACACCTCGCCGTACCAGCCGGTCAACAGGCAGCCGGTCGTGGGCGCTGTCCCACGACCCGCTGCCCCGGCCGTTCAGCCGCTCGCACCCGCAGGCGCGTCAGAAACGACTACTTTGCTGCGTCGGCCGCTTCGTCCGCCTCCGCCCTTGCCAGAACCGCGTCCAGCGAGGCGTACTCGGCCTCCTGGACGGCCGCGATCGCGAAGTCGATGGCGTCGGCGGCGTACTCCTCGGCATCGTCGGCGGCGTTCTGCAGACGCTTCACATCGCGCTCCGCCTTACGTTCGTCCAGCCTCTCGCGGACCGAGTCCACATGCGCCTGCCAGGAAGTCTGCACCTGGTTCCAGGTTCCGGCGACATTCGCCTTCGCCCGTTGCCCACTCGCCTGCAGCCTCTGCGCGCCCTGCTCGGCCTTGTCCTTTGCGTCGGCCACCGCGGCGGACAGCTTCTGCCGGTCCTGCGCGACACTTGCTGCCACGGTCCGCTGCGCTTCCTGGGCCTTCTGCGAGAGCTCGGCGAGGCGGCTGGCCGGGCCGTCCGGGGTTGTGCCAGGCACCTGGTTCTTCTGCGGCGTCGGGTCTGACATGGTGCATCCCTTCCTTGACGGATGTGTGCTGTTCGATGACGGGACGTACTGAGGTGCATCCCGGGGGGAATCAGTGGGATCGGGCGAGTCGTCTCGTGGTGTGCGTGGCACGGCGAATCCCCGCGGGCACTACGAACACGAAGCCCCGTGCAGGATGCTGAAGGCGCCGAACACGGAGACGAGCGTGACTCGCCGGCGCCGGGCCGCGCGGCGAGCACGATCCCGAGGAGCACCGACACCAAACCGCTGAGCAGTCATATGGCCCTCGCCGTCGACTTGGCCATGCTCATGCCCTTCTCCTTCGGAGAGTGGCCGCTCCCGCGGGGCGAGGCGAAAGCGGCACGGCCGGCACTCTGCCGCAGCGCCGGCCCGGCTCGCTTCGGTCAATCGACTCAATGAACTACGTACGGATACGCATTCGGCCTTGTAGGCAGTCGATTGACGCAAGGGGGCGACCTGCCCCGCGCGTACGCTGGCGGGCGTCTCTCGCGAGCAGCGGATCAAGGAGTGGCCATGACCCCTGGAATCAATGGGTTGGACATACGTCCTGCGAACGAGCAGGCCGTTCTCGCGCGGATGCGCGGGACCCAGGACCGGATCGCGGACGCGATCACCACCTTTGCCGGGACGATGCAATTCGTCTATATCCACGCGGTGTGGTTCACGGTCTGGATCGTCTTCAACGAGGGACTGTTCGGCCGCTCCGCGGTCTGGGACCCGTACCCTTTCGGACTGCTCACCATGATCGTCAGCCTTGAGGCGATCTTTCTGTCCACTTTTGTGATGGTGAGCCAGAACCGCCAGGCGATTCGTGAGAAGGTCCGCGCCGACCTGGACTTCGAGACCAACATCCGCTCCGAGGTGTGGTCGGCTCATATCGGACATGCCCTCGGAGTCGACCCCAAGCAGGTCGAACAGGGGGTGCAGACCCTCCTCGCGCAGAACCAGGCGAAGATGAATACGTCCGCCAATGAGCCAATCGACTGATGCCGCGACGCCGACCCAGCGGTGACGATGATCTGCACCGGATCGACCTGTCACCCGGAGGAAGCGTCATGATCCTGCGACATCGCCCTTTCCTTGCTTACTGGGACTGGCAACAGCACGCACGCTGCCGGGGCATGGACAGCTCCGTCTTCTTCTCCCCGCCCGGCGAGAACGGTGCCGACAAGCGGGCGCGGGAGAAGAAGGCCCGGGCCGTCTGCAGGCGTTGCCCTGTGATCGAGGCCTGTGCCTGGACCGCGATGAGCGGTCCTGAAACGTACGGCGTCTGGGGAGGCATGTCCGAGGGGGAACGCAGACAACTTTGGCGGCTGCGGCCCCGCAAGGTCAGTGCGGCCGAGTCCGAGACGCCGGGGTCCGAGTGAAGTGCTGCATGGGGAAGGCGTGCGATGACAGAGAACAGTGGCGGGACGGACGCCGAGAGGCTGCGGCTGGTGGATGCCGATGCGGGGCGGGCGCAGTGGCGACGCTGGGGGCCGTATCTGAGCGAGCGGCAGTGGGGCACGGTACGCGAGGACTACAGCGCCGACGGTGATGCCTGGTCGTACTTCACCCATGACCAGGCCCGCTCACGAGCCTACCGCTGGGGCGAGGACGGCATCGCGGGCGTCAGCGACGACAAGCAGCGGCTGTGCTTCGCACTCGCGCTGTGGAACGGCCGGGACCCGATCCTCAAGGAGCGGATGTTCGGCCTGACCAACGCCGAGGGCAATCACGGGGAGGACGTCAAGGAGTACTACTTCCACCTCGACTCGACGCCCACCCACTCGTACATGAAGTACCTCTACAAGTACCCCCAGGGCGCCTTTCCGTACGACGATCTCGTGACCGTCAACCGGGCCCGCGGCCGACACGACCCCGAATACGAACTCCTCGACACCGGCGTCTTCGACGAGGACCGCTACTTCGACGTGTTCGTCGAGTACGCCAAGGCCGGCCCCGAGGACCTGCTGATCGAGATCACTGCGCACAACCGGGGCCCCGACGAGGCCGCCCTCCACCTGCTGCCGACGCTCTGGTTCCGGCACACGTGGTCGTGGGCGGGTGGCACGGCCGTGCCCGGTCTGCGGCGGACGGACGGCGCAATCCGGGCCGACCACGAGGAACTCGGCACACTGTGGCTCTACTTCGAGGGCGCCGCCGAGACCCTGTTCACCGAGAACGACACGAACAACGAGCGCATCTTCGGCAGTCCGAACACCACCCCGTACGTCAAGGACGGCATCGACCAGTACGTCGTCCACGGCGACAGCGGCACCGTCAACCCGCGGCGGACCGGTACCAAGGCCTCCGTCCATCACGTCCTCACCGTGCCCGCCGGCGACAGCACCACCGTACGACTGCGCCTGACCGACACCGAACTCGCCGACCCCTGGGCCGAGTTCCACCCGGTGCTCGACGCACGACGGACCGAGGCCGACGTGTTCTTCGAGGGCGTCGTCCCCGACGGCCTGGCCGAGGACGAGCGGTGCATGGTGCGCCAGGCGCTCGCCGGAATGCTGTGGAGCAAGCAGTACTACTACCTCGGCGTGGAGCGCTGGCTCGCCGAGCACGGCGTCGATCCGCTCGCCGCCGATCCGCGCATCCGCAACAGCGCCTGGTACCACATGGTGGGCGACGAGGTCATCTCGATGCCGGACACCTGGGAGTACCCGTGGTTCGCGGCCTGGGATCTCGCCTTCCACGCCATCGCCCTGTCCATGGTCGACATCGGGTTCGCCAAGACCCAGTTGGAGCTGCTGCTGCGCCGTTTGTACCTGCACCCCAACGGGCAGATCCCGGCGTACGAATGGAACTTCGGCGACGTCAACCCACCGGTGCACGCCTGGGCCGTCCTCTTCGTCTACGAGCTGGAGAAACACCGCACGGGCCACGGCGACCGCGCCTTCCTGGAGAACGCCTTCCAGAAGCTGACGAAGAACTTCACCTGGTGGCTCAACCGCAAGGACATCGACGGCAACAACGTCTTCCAGGGCGGCTTCCTGGGACTCGACAACATCGGCGTCTTCGACCGCAGCGCCCCGCTTCCCACCGGCGGCCACCTCGACCAGGCCGACGGCACCGCGTGGATGGCCCTGTACTGCCAGAACCTGCTGGAGATCGCCATCGAACTGGCTGACGGCAACCGGGTCTACGTCGAGCACGCGCAGACCCTGTTCGAGCACTTCGCCTGGATCACCGTCGCGATGAACCACATCGGCAACGACAACCAGAGCCTGTGGGACGAGGAGGACGGCTTCTTCTACGACGTCCTGCGGCTGCCGGACGGCAGCGCGACCCGGCTGAAGGTCCGCTCCCTGGTCGGGCTGATCCCGCTCGCCGCGACCAGCGTGATCGGCGCTTGGACGGATCAGCGTTTCCCGGAACTGGTCCAGGGCGCACAGGAGTTCGTGCGCAGGCACCCGGCCGTCGAAGCCCTGGTCTCCTCCCACCACGCCCTCGGGCCGGGCGCGGCGGGGCGTCACCTGTTCGCTCTGTTCGACGAGGACCGGCTGCGGCGCATTCTGTCGCGCATGCTCGACGAGGACGAGTTCCTCGGCCCGCACGGCATCCGCTCCCTGTCGCGGTATCACGCCGCGCACCCGTACACCTTCGAGGTACACGGCGAGACCTACGGGGTCGGCTACCTGCCGGCCGAATCCGACTCGGGCATGTTCGGGGGCAACTCTAACTGGCGCGGCCCGGTGTGGTTCCCGGTCAACGTCCTTCTCGTCCGCGCCCTGCTGAACCTGCACGCCTACCACGGCGACGACTTCACCGTGGAATGCCCCACCGGCTCAGGCCGGCGGATGAACCTCTACGAGGTCGCGCGAGAGATCTCCGGCCGGCTCACCTCCACCTTCCTGCGTGACGCCGAGGGCCACCGCCCGGTGCACGGCGCCCGGCCGAGGTTCGCCGAGGACCCGCACTGGAAGGACCTGATCCTGTTCCACGAGTACTTCCACGGCGACACCGGCGCCGGCCTCGGCGCCTCCCACCAGACCGGCTGGACCGGCCTGGCCGCGGTCACCGCCACCCTGTTCCATCTGGTCGGTGCCGGCGACTGGGGCGCCCTGCGGGAGGAACCCCTGTCATGACGGTCATCTACGAGATCAACACCCTGGTCTGGCTGGGTGAGTTGACTGAACGATACGGACGTCGCGTCACCCTGGGCAATGTGCCCGGCGAGGTCTGGGACGAGATCGCACGGCCGGGTGTGGACACCGTATGGCTGATGGGCGTGTGGGAGCGCAGCCCGGCGGGACTGAGGATCGCCCTGCGGGACGACCGCTTGCTCGCCTCCTTCCGCGAGGCCCTGCCCGACCTCACCCCGGCGGACATCGCCGGTTCCCCGTACTGCGTACGGAACTACGTCGTCGACGAGAGCCTGGGCGGCCCCGAGGGACTGGCCGCGGCGCGGTCCGAGCTCGCCGCGCGGGGTGTACGCCTGATCCTGGACTACGTCCCCAATCACGTGGCCCCCGACCATCCTTGGCTCACCGAGCGTCCGAGCTGCCTGGTCCGGGGCACGCCGGACGACCTGGCTCGCACTCCCGAGGCCTTCCTGGAGGCGGACGGGCAGGTGTACGCGCGCGGCCGCGACCCGTACTTCCCGCCGTGGCCGGACGTCGTCCAGCTGAACGCCTTCAGCGACGACCTGCGGGCGGCGGCGGTGGACACGCTGGCGGCGATCGGCGACCAGGCGGACGGCGTGCGCTGCGACATGGCGATGCTCCTCATGAACGACGTGTTCGCGAAGACGTGGGGCAGCCTGGCGGGAGCGGCCCCCGCGGAGGACTTCTGGCGATACGTCATCCCGCGCGTGCGGGAGCGCCACCCCGACATCCTCTTCGTCGCGGAGGCGTACTGGGACCTCGAATGGGCCCTCCAGGAACAGGGATTCGACCACTGCTACGACAAGCGGCTCTACGACCGCCTGGTCCACGAGGACGCCGCATCCGTCCGCGCCCATCTCGGCGCCGACCTCACCTACCAGCGCCGGCTCGTCCGTTTCCTGGAGAACCACGACGAACCCCGGGCCGCCGCCGCCCTGCCCGGCGGACGGGAACGCGCGGCAGCCGTTGCCGTCGCCACCCTGCCCGGCGCGACGCTGTGGCACGAGGGCCAGTTCGAAGGACGCCGCGTACGCCCGCCCGTGTTCCTCTCACGTCGGCCCCAGGAACCGGCCGACGCGTCCCTGCGCGACTTCTACGGCCGCCTGGTGGCCGCCGTGGCCGCCGTCCGCGAGGGCGACTGGCGGCCGCTGACCTGCACGGGCTGGCCGGACAACGACACCCACCAGAATCTGCTCGCCTGGTCCTGGACCGCCGGCCAGGAACGGTACCTCGTCGTGATCAACTACTCCGACCGGCCGGCCCAGGGGCGGGTGCCGGTGCCCTGGCCCGACCTTCACGGGCGGTCATGCGAACTGACCGAACTCCTCGGCGAGAACGCCTACGAACGGGACGGCGACGAACTGGTCGACCCTGGCCTGTTCGTCGCACTCGACGCCTGGCACTGGCACCTGCTCTCGCTGAGCCGTTAGACGACGGGTGGCCCGTGCGGCTCGGCCGCCGGGGCCACCCCCCTCGTCATGACGCCTTTTGCGTCCCCGCGGGCTTCTCGGAGTCGGCGGTGACATGGACCTCCTCAGTGGTCGAAAAACCATCGGTATGCTCCATCGCCCGGATCGTGCTCGGCTGTCCGGCGAGGAATCCGGTGCGGACGAAATCGTCTCCCGCCACCGCGTGCAGCATCCAGTTCGTGGCGACGCGGGTCCTGGCCACGAGCGTGGGCAGCGCCAGCAGGTGGTAGCCGCGCGTCACCAGCTGTGCCGGAAGGCCGCTGAGCGGGATGCCCAGTGGCCGGGCGACGGAGCCCAGGCCGCCCAGGTCTACGACCAGGCCGAGGTCACGGTGCCGGTACTGGCTCAGGCTCCGTCCGCGCAACCGCGCGACGACGTTGTCACCCGCCGTCCTGCCCTGACGCAGCGCGTGCTGCGCGGTGGGCGGGCAGACCGCGTCCCCACCGGCGGCGAGGTCGGGTACCGCGGCGGCGTCCCCGACGGCGAACACGTCGTCGTGGCCCGGCACGGTCAGCTCCGCGGTGACCGCGAGCCGCCCCCGTACGGTCTTCGCGCCCGTCGACGCGACCAGCGGGCTTGCCTTGACCCCCGCGGTCCACACCAGGGTGTGGGTGGGAAGCCGGCGCCCGTCGGTGAGTTCGACCCAGCCAGGCCCGGCCGATGCCACGCTCACACCCAGAGAGACCTCGATGCCGCGCCGCCGCAGCCGTGACAACGCCTTGTCACCCAGTCGCGGGCCCAGTTCCGGCATCAGCCGCGGTGAGACATCGACCAGGTGCCACTCGATCGGCTCCCGGCGCAGCCCCGGGTAGCGGTGGGTCGCCGCGACGGTGAGCCGCTGGAGGTAGGCGGCGGTCTCGGTCCCCGCGTATCCGCCGCCCACTACGACGAACCGCAGCCGTGCCTCCCGCTCCGCCCGGTCCCCGGTCGCGTCGGCCAGGTCGAGTTGGGCGATGACGTGGTCGCGCATGGCGACGGCCTCCGCCAGGGTCTTCATGCCGTGGGCGTGTTCCGGCACACCGGGGATGTCGAACAAGCGCGTCACGCTTCCGCCGGCCAGCACCACGATGTCGTATCCCCCGCGGATGACCTGATCGGTGATCAGCCGCACCACGCACTCCCGGGATTCGAGGTCGACACCCAGGGCGGTACCGGGGACGATCCGGGTGCGGCGCAGCACCCTGCGCAGCGAGACGGCAACCGACTGCGGTGTCAGCACCCCGGCCGCCACCTGTGGCAGCAGCGGCAGGTACAACTCGTAATCGAGCGGCGTCACCAGGACGATGTCGGCCTCGTCGGCCTTCATTACCCGTTCCAGCCGACGGGCGCAGGCGACGCCCGCGAAGCCTCCGCCGACGATCAGGACACGGGGACGGATCGGGTTGATCGGACTGGTCATGACAGTTCCTCCGAGCGGCTGAGCGGGCCAGGGGGCCGAGGGCCGCCATCGTGATCCGGGTCGGGATACGGAGGCTTCTGTCGGATGACGCAACCGCCTACCGTGCGACGGGAACGGCCCGGATGTCCGTCGTACGTGTGTCGAGCAGTCGTCCGACGGAAGCCTGACAGGTTGTCGGCCACCTAGCTTCGAAGTCATGAGAAGAACGGAACGAGTGACCGCTCCAGTGACCGTGGCCGTCAAATCCGGCGACCTCCGGCTTGCTTGTGACATCTCCACCGCCCTGCGTGCCCGGCCCCGCGTGTGCCTGCTGCGACCGGGGCAGGAAGCGCGCGCGGAGGCGCTGCTCGTCCTGGCAACGGAGCTCGACGAAGAGGCGCTCGCTCTCATGCGCGGTGCGGGCACGGAACATGGGCGGCCGCGCATCGTGCTGGTGGCCCAGTACGTGGGGCGCGCCCAGATGTTGCGGGCAGTACCTCATGGGCTGGTCGACGTGCTGCCCCGGCGCACCGGGCTCGACCAGATCGTCCTCGCCCTGTTGCGTACCCGCGAGGGTCGGATGCGCCTGTCCGACTCCGCCCTTGTCGATGGCCTGGACCTGCGTCATCGAACCCAGGCCATCGACGGCGTGGCACCCTACCGGGCACCGTAGGACCGTCAGCGGTCCCCCTGGGCCAGAACGTGCGCGAAGGCCTCGTCCCAGTCCATCGAGAGGCCTTCCGTGCCGAACGGAACGTATGTGAGCGTCTTTTGGAGCCAGGCGCCCAGGAGGTCGGCACGGCCTTCGAGGAGTGCCGCGCCGGTCCGTCCCTGGAGCAGCATCCAGAGGCTGTCCCCGCCGTGGCGCTGGCACGGCGGCCAGATCCGTACGTCACCGTCACCGCTCGGTCGGTGCAGGCCCCGCATGAGCAGGTCCCGCGAGAGCGCCCAGGTGACGGCGCCGCCGATGTTGTTGAAGAATGTGACGCGCACCTCGAGGGGCTGGGTGTGGTCGTAGCTGAAGCGGGCCTGGATCGGCAGTGACTCGTGCAGGGACACGTGCAGCCACATCCTCAGGGAGAGATCCGCGCAGTCCTGTTCTGCGGAACGTACGTCCCTGGCTGGTTCGTTGTGCGAGCGGGCCATGTGCTTCTCTTTCTGTGCTGATCTGTGCCGGGGCGCGTGAGCTGCGCCCGGCGCGGCCTTAGGGTGTGCCCCTCGTGCCGCGCCGGGCAGCCGGCCCCCTCGTCAGACGGCCGGGTTCTTCAGGCTCCGCCGCTGGTGGACGACGATGTAGCCGAGCAGTGCGTAGCCGCACAGGTGGCCCGCGGTGCGGGCAAGCCTGTGGCGCGGAGCGTCGCGGAACCAGTGATGGTGGGAAGGCGTGCGGGAGACCGCCTTCGTACCGGCGACCACTGCGAGTGCGTCCCGCAGCAGGCTTTCGAGTTCGGTGCCCGGCTCGCGGAACCGGCCGGTGCCCTTCTTCGTGGATCGAGCCGCGTCGTGCATGGCGTGCTGTGCCTCTCGGTCGGGTTCGGGTGTTCCTGAGAAGAGGAGCAGGCCGGTCCCGCGGGGTCTCCCGAAGAACCGGCCCTCATGAGGCTCCTGATGCGGCTCGGTGTCAGCCGGTGATGAAGAGGTCGTCGCGGACGTCGTAGACGCCCGGCGCCATCCAGGCGGCATCGAGCACGGCATCGTGCTCCGCCCACGTGCGGACATGGCCGGTGAGGACGACCGTGTTCCCATTGGTGGTGACCGTGACTTCGCTGTCGTCGAGGATCAGCGCGTTGCGGTCCAGCGCGTCCGACACCAGCAGGGTGACGTCGACCGGGTCGGCGTCGTCGGAGATCTCGATCTTGTTCTTGATACCGCGGACTCCCGTGAGTCCGGCGACCGCATCCTCCGCGGCCCGCCGCTCCGAGCCGTACCGGACAATGCCGGTCAGCTTCAGGTTGCCGTTGCTGGCGGTCGCCTCGACACCGACCGGCACGGCGATGTTCATCAGCAGCACGTTGTTCGCCGTCGCGGCCAGCGTCGCGTCGTCGCGCTCGTGCGCGGGCGGCAGCACCACCTCCAGGTTGTTGTGGACCTTGGTGACGCCGGCCACACGCTGCGCAGCGGCGGCGGCTTCCAGGTACTGGAGGTAGCTCGGGACGGTGCCGGTGAGCCTTACTTCACCACCCAGGTTGTGAACGGTGATGTCCGTCGAGTCCACCAGCGGATCGAAGACGAGCTCCGCCTCGACCGACTGGCGAACGTCCTTTGTCTTGCTCATCAGGGGGATCCTTCCGTTCCGGTGAGAGCGGCGAATTTCCGCTTCGTCATCAGTTCACCGCGAAACCTCGGTGCCAGTAAAAGCGATGCGGATGATTCTGGTATTGGTCTGCGCTATGGATTCCATGACACAGGCCTGCCAGCAGATCAGGCGGCAATCTTTTCGGCGGTTTCGAAAAGTACCTGCTGCAATTCACGAGGGAGGTCCGTGCTCCACACCAGACCGGCGGTGGCAGTCAGCGGGGACCCCTCGACGCGAACGGGCACCATCTCGTGCCGGCCCGCGTCCGCCGTCGACTGCGGAGCGATCCCCACGAGGCGGCACGGTCCCGTCAGAACGGCGCTCGGCCGGCTCCCGGTCGCGGCGAAGGCCAGCGTCATGGGCAGCGACTGCCGAAACGGCGGGTCGGTGAAGTCGAAGGACGGGTTCCTGGTCCGCAGCACCGAGCGCCATGCGTCGTACGTTCCGGGGTCGGCGTGACGAGGACCGTGGATGACGTGCATGCGGGCGAGTTCGTCGAGGCCGATGGCCCCGTTCACCGCCCCCTGGTGCCGTGCCGGAATCCAGACATCGGGTTCGAAGGACCCGATGTCCATCACGTCGAGGGGGTGCGGCAGCGCACAGTTCGCCGGGTTCATCCAGCCCAGAGCGGCGTCGGCCCGCCGCTGGAGGATCGAGGAGAAATCTGCGTCCAGCGCCGTCTCCAACCAGGTCACGTCGACCTCAGGGGTCGCTGATCGCAGCCGCGAGACGGTCTCCGCGGCGAGCGTGGGCGGCAGATACGGCTGAACGACGAAGCGCAGGCGCGACCGGCCCAGCCCCGCGGCCTCTCGGGTTCGGCTGACGCCATGATCGACCAGGGAGAGAACGGCCCGGGACTCCTCCAGCAGTACGGTGCCGGCTTCGGTCAGCCGCACTCCTTCACGCCGACGCTGCAACAACGGCGTGCCGACGAATTCCTCCAGACGCCGAATCTGCTGACTCAGTGTCGGCTGCGCGACATACATGCGCTCCGCGGCGTGTGTGAAGGTGCCTGCTTCCGCCACTGCCACGAAATAGCGCAGATGGCGCAGTTCGACACCAGGGGGTGCCGAATTCTCAGAATCGAGCAAGGAAATCGATCCGTTCTCGGCTTTTCCCATTCAGTCCCATCCGGCCACTCGACAGAAGCGGACTCCTGTCATGCTGCCGGAGGTCCCGTTGCCGGGCTTGAGTCATCCGACTGCCGCGATGTCCTCACCGGGGGGTGTCGGGCCGTGTCCTGTCGCGGTACATCGCCACAACCGCCCTGCGCAGGCTGAGCCGCTCGGCGATCTCGTCGTCCGGAAGCCGCAGGGCAGACAGCTCGGTGATCTGCCTCAACCGCTCGGCGGTCGACTCGGGCCAGTCGATCGGGGCGCCCGTTGCCCGCAGTTCGAGTCGTGCCTCGTCAGCACACGGGAGCGCGCCGATCCGGTCGAAGGTGGACTGCGCCGAGGTCAGCAACGACTGTGCCTCGTGGAGCCGTTTCTGACGGCGCAACCAGGAGCCGTAAGCCAGCTCGAGCTTCGCGCGGGCATAGGGCCAGCTGGACAGATCCTGCCGCAGGGCCGCCAGGTAGAAGTCCTCGGCTGCCTCGTCGGCGGCCAGGACGGCGCGGGCGTACGACAAGTGAACGTGCAGAATCGGCGACGGCGTCTCACGTGCGATCACCTCCAGCTCCGCCACCACCTCTCGGGCGTCTTCCCGGTGTCCGGCGCGCACGGCCGCGTCCGCGAGGAACATCAGGCTCGCGAAACCGTGCCGCTGGTGGAAGCTGGGTTCAGCCGGATCGAATATCGCCCGCACCGTCCGGTAGGCGTCCCGGTTCAGCCCGGCCTCCAGTGCCACCAGTCCACGGGCGAGTTGAAGCACCGACAGCATCACGTTCCGGCCGCGGGCCTCTCGCAGTTCGGCCTCGACGGCCCGCCGCAGTGCCTCCTGCGCATCACCGACGAACGCTTTCACCAGGACGTCGGTCACCAGCTGTCCGACTACCCACGTCGGCTGCCCCGTCTCCGCTGCCAGCCGCCTCCCCTCCTCGGCCACGTCGGCCGCCCGCACCAAGTCCCCAAGCAGCGCATACGTCATCGACTGCATGGTCAGCACCTGCGAGAGGAGTCCCAGTCGGCCCTGCCGACGCAATGTCACCTCGGATCGGGCCAGCAGTTCGGCCGCCAGGGCCATGTGCCCCACCGCGTGTGCTGCCATGCTCATGACCCGCAGTGCGTCCCCATCGTCGCCAGGAGGCGTCCCGGTCAGTGCCTCGACGACCTGCCGAGCGCGCAGCACCGGTTCCACCAGCGCCAGGGCCGCGAGGTGACGCGGATCGCCCGCCGTCTCGGGCAGCCGCTCGGCGCAAGCGACGACACGCGCCCGTGCGGCCGGCCCGGTGTCGCCCCACCAACATCGCAAGGCAGCCGCCAGGAGAATGTCGAGCGCCAGATCGGGATCGGCAGCGGCGGACCGAACGGCGAGGTCGCACAACTCGTTCACGCGCGCGTCACCCCCGGGCACGTGGTCGAACATCTCGCCGAGCCATGCCATACGCGCCCGGTCCAGGTCGGTCAGGTCGGTCCTCGCGGCCGACTGCAGCAACTCCTGGACCATGTCCTCCCGGCCCATTCCGAAGGCGTGCCAGGCGGCCATCAGCAGCCGGTGCCCGCGCAGCGCCGACCAACTCGTCAGCTCTGCCGACCGCTCGAGATCGTTGATCGCCGAGAACACCGCGCCCCGGCTCAGTGCGTGCGCGGCGTTGGCCTCCAGAGCGTCGGCGATCCGGTCGTCGGGCCCCACGATGGACTGCGCGCGGTGCCAGGTCCGCCGGTACACGTCCTCCAGGTTGTCCGCCAGCCCCCGGTGGGCCGACTGACGCCGGGCCAGGCTTTCGGCCTGCAGGATTCCCGAACGCACCAGGGGATGCAGGAAGGCGACCCGGCCCTCTTCCACGGTCACCAGTCCTACCGCCTGCGCAGGGCCGAACACCTCAGCGGTGACCGGTTCGCCGCGCAGGGCCGAGGTCGCGGCGATGATTTCGCCGAGGTCGTCCGCCGGGTCGACGGCCGCGACGAGCAAGGCGTCCCGGGTCGCCGCGGACAGTTCGGCCCCGCGCCCTGCGAATGCGTGCTCCAGCCGGTCGGACAAGGTCAGCGGACGCAGTCCAGCGGAGGGCAGAGCCGCCATCGCGATCGGCAACTCGCGCAGCGCCAGCGGATTGCCCAGCGCCTCTCGCTGGATACGCCTGCGCTCGGCCGGACGCAGGCCAGGAGCATGGGCGGACAGGATCTGTGCTGCCGCATCGGCGTCCACGCCGTCGACGGTCAGCTCCGGAAAGCCGGCGTCGAGGAACGGGCCTGTATGGCCCCGGCGCATCGCGGCGGTGATCACCACGGGTCCCGCCAAGCGCCGTCCGACGAACGTCAGCACCTCGTGCGACTGCGGATCCAGCCACTGCACGTCGTCGGCCAGTACCAGCACCGGCCGGTCGGCCGCCACGGCCGCCAGCAGGTCCACAACCGCCAGACTGATCAGGAACGGATCCGGTGGCGGACCCTCGACCAGGCCGAACGCCGCCAACAATGCCTCCCTCTCGTGCCGCGGAAGCAGCGAGAGGTGATCGAGCACCGGACCGACCATCTGGTGCAGTCCCGCGAAGGGAAAACTCGCCTCGCTCTCGACACCGGCCAGCCGAAGTATCCGGAAACCCCGGGCCCGCCCCCTGGACTCCGCCTCATGCAGCAGCGACGACTTGCCGATACCCGGATCCCCGAGCATCAGCAGCACCGCACCGCTCGGCGGCGTACGTTCGAGGAGCCTCGCCAGCACAGCGATCTCCCGCTCCCTTCCGACCAGCATCGCCGCACCCATGGATCCACTCCCAACTCCCCAGAGCCTCCACGCTAATCACTCCGCACCATCGGCGGCTTGCGTCGTTTGACTGATCCCGCCCACACATCCAGCGATGCGGCGAACGCTGGTTTCAGTGGTCGCTCGCGGCCGGTTCCGGCAGCTTCAACAGCGGCGCCAGCTCACTGCGCGAGGTGATCCCGAGCTTGGGGAAGGCTCTGTACAGATGTGCGGCGACCGTACGGTGTGACAGATGCAGCCGTGCCGCTATCTCGCGGTTGGAGAGCCCATCCGCGGCCAGCCGGGCGATCAGTGTCTCCTGGGGTGACAACAGGTCCGTGACCGACGGAAGCGGGTTGTCGGCTGCTCGAGCAGCGTTGCGGCCCGCCCAGTCGGAGGCTCCGATGAGCTCGAAAGCGGTCCGCGCCGAGAGCAGCATCGTGCGCGACCGAGCGGCCTGCCGGTGGCGCCGCAGCCACTGTCCGTACGCGTGCTCCGTCCGCGCCTTGACCAGCGGCCAGCGGGCCAGGTCCTGGCCCAACGCGACCATGTACAGTTCCTCGGCCGCCGCGTCGGCGGCGAGCACCGCTCGCGCGTACGGCAGCTGGACGTGCAGCAGCGGGGCGGGAGTCACGCCTGCCGCTTCCTCGAGGACCGCGAGTATGTCTGCGGCTTCATGACGGCTGCTGCCACGATCCGCGGCCATGGCGAACGGCATCACCGCGGCGAAGCTCTGCCACCGCAGACCCTCGTGCGGCTGGTCGAGGAGCGGCCTCAGCTCGTCGTACGCCTCGGTGTACCGTCCCTCACCGAGCCGCGCCACGCCGCGGGCCAGCCGTAGCGTCGGGATCAGATCGGTGCGCTGCCATGCCGCCACGGTGTCGGCCAGCTCCACCGCGCGCTCGGCTTGCCCGCGCAGTGCGGCGGCGACCGCGTCCGTGCTGGTGAGCGCGGCGACTAAGGACGGTTGTCGAGTCTCGGCGAGGATCCGGCGTGCTTCTTCGGTGAGTTGAGCGGCACGCGGCCAGTCCCCGATCAGCAGCAAATCGGCGGCTTCGGTGAGGAGTGTCTCCGACAGCAGACCGAGTCGGCCCTGCTCGCGCAGAATTGTTTCTGCTCGGCTGAGCAGGTCGACCGCGCGGACCGGATCGCCGGTCGCGTGCGCGGCCATCCCGAACAGCCGAAGGCCGTCGGCGTCGGGGAGATACCACACCTTCTCGTTCGAAGGCAGCCGGTCGGCCACCACCCGGCCGCGGAGCACGGGTTCGGCCAACGCCAGAGCCGCGATGTGGCGTGGATCGCTCGTGCCTGTCAGTCGCTCGGCGGCCGCGACGATGCCCGCCCGCCGAGCGGGGTCGGCACCGGTCCTGTGAGCACGGAGCGCCGCGCTCAGCAGCAGGTCGAGAGCCAGGTTGGGATCGCCCGCCGACAGCTCGCTGATTTCCCGCACTTGCGTCCGGGCCGGAGCGGGCTGCGGGTCCGCGTCCGAGATGTCCTGCAGCCAGGCGGCCTTCGCCCGGTCCGCATCGCTGAGCTCCTGACGTTCTGCCTCGTCGATCAGGGAGTGGGTCAGGCGTGTGCGGCCGAGACCGTACGCATGCTCGGCCGCACACAGAAACCGGTGTCCCCGGGTGGCCGAGTCCGTGGTGAGCTGCGCCGATCGCTCGAGCGCCCATATGGCCGCGACGACTCCGTGCCGCCGGAGCAAGGAAGCGTGAGCATCCGACAGCCCGTCCGCGATCTCGTCGTCGGGGCCGTTGACGGACTGGGCACGATGCCATGTGCGCCGGTCGGGGTGCTCGGCCAGCACCTGCGCCATGGCGGCGTGGGCGGCCTGTCGGCGGGCCGGGGTCTCCGCCTCCAACACCGCGAAGCGGACCACGGGATGGAGGAAGCGCAGTGTCGTCCTGTCAAGTCGTATCAACGAGGCCGCGACCGCGCTGTCGAGAACGTCCACCATGACAGCGCGCCCTGCCAGGACGGACGCGGCTGCCAGGATCTCCGAGAGGTCTCCGACATGGTCGACGGCCGCGACCAGCAGGGCGTCCCGGGCCTGCACCGGCAGCTCGCCGAGCCCGGCCGCAAACGTCGTCGCCAATGCGGAGCTCACCGGCAGGTGGGTCCACGAACCCGGCGGCCTTGTCGGGCGCCACGCTGCGGGGAATTCAACCAGCGCGAGCGGGTTGCCGAGCGCCTCCCCGAGTATCCGCTCCCGAACGGCAGGAGGCAGCGTGGCCGCATGACGGGCCAACAGCCGCCGCGCCGAGGGCTCGTCCAGCACCGGCACGTCCAGTACGGGCACGCCCGGCATGTTCCGTCCTCTGCGGAGTGCCACGAGGATGACGACAGGGTTGTCGCTCGCCCTGCGCGCCATGAACGCCAATACGTCTCGGGTGGGCATGTCGAGCCACTGCACGTCGTCGGCGATCAGCACCACGGGCTGCTCGGCCGCCCTCGTGGTGATCAGGTTGAATGCGGCCAGCGCCACCTTGGAGGTCTCCGGCGGTGGCCCGGAACCGATCTCGAGCGCCGACCGCAGGATCCCGCCCTGTCCCGCGGGCAGAGCGTCCGCCGTGCCGAGCACCGGCCGCAGCAACTCGCGCAGACCGCTGAAGGGTGTGTCGTCGGAGCGCCCGGCAACCTCCAGCATCTGCCATCCCGCCGTGCGGGCGCGTTCGGCCACGGCCCGCAGCAACGCGGACTTGCCGACGCCCGGGCCGCCCTGCAATGTCATGGCGCCGCCGGCGGCGGGCAGCCTTCCCATCAGTTCCTGCAGGACTCTCAACTGCTCATCGCGGCCAAGGAGCCCGGCCTCGTACACGCGTCTCCCCAGTCTTCCAGTACGCACCATGTCTTCTCGGTGAGAGCGTAGGGGAACCACAGCGGCAGGGCTTGAGTCAAGTGACTGGACCCAAAACTACAAGGCGTCCAGCAACGCGGGCGGCGGCCTCGACATCGACACGGCGGTGAGTGACCCCATGGGTACTGGGAGGCCCGTGACGACTCCGCCCGTCGCAGGCGCGGCGGGACTCATCGCTGATCCCGCATGTCAGACGTAACCTCGCCGCTGTACCACGCTCAAGGCCAGGGCGCCCAGCGGGACGTTCAGCCAGAACGTGAGCAGCCGGTAGACGAGCACGGCCGAGGTGGCCGCCCCGGCCGGCACGCCGAGCGTCGTCAGACCGGCGATGAGTCCGGCCTCCAGCGCGCCCAGACCGCCTGGCACGGGAGCCGCGTTGGCGATCAGGCGGGCCGCCATGTACACGGCACTGACCTGGATGAAGGGAAGGCCGCCGCCCAGCGCCTGGAGGCTCATGGCCAGGCCGACGATCTGGATGAGCGGCAGGCCGAGCGCGCCGGTGACACCCACGACGACCTTGGCCGGGTCGGCCGCGACCCCGGCGACGGTCGACCCGGCCGCGCGCAGGAACGGCCATACCTTGTCGTGCAGAAAGCGCCGGCCGGGTGGGGTGAGGAAGAGCAGGCCCCCGGCAGCGAGCGCCAGGGCGATGGCCCACAGCAGATAGCGACTGGCGGGCAGGTCCAGATGCACTCCGGTGTGGCTCCGTCCCGCCCAGGCGAAGAAGACGGCGGCGACAACGGCGTTGGAGATCGCACCGGCCAGGCTCTGCAGCCCGACGGAGGCCGTGGCGGCCCCGGTCTCGATCCCCGTCTTCTGCAGGTAGCGCAGATTGAGCGCCATGCCACCCACGTTGCTCGGGGTGATCCGGTTCAGGAACGAACTGGCGAACTGCACCTGGTAGGTGGGGCCGAACGGCAGCCTGTCCGGGATCGTGCCCAATTGCAGGCAGGTCGAGAACGCCTGCGAGAGGAAGGTGACGGGCAGCACCGCGAGTACCCACCACCAGTTCGCGTCGCGCAGCGCGTCGACAGCCGCCGGGGCGTTGGCCAACTGCGGCAGCACGAGGTGGATGACCAGAAACGCGCCGATCAGGCCCAGGACGCTCTTCCACGTGAAGCGCGCCAGATGCGCGAGCGGAACCGACTGGGCACCACTGGCAGTTCCGACCTCGACGACGAGATCACGCAGCAGACTGGGGCGGCCGCCGGCGCGCAGTGTTCGCCGCCGGGCGCTCTCCCTGGCCGCCCGTGCGCGGGCCTGGTCGTACCGGGCGACCTCACGCCGTGCGGGGCCCATCAACGCGAGCGGCTGCAGGTAGGGCAGCACGGTCGCCAGCAGCTCCGGTCCCAAACCGGCCAGTGCGCACGCGGTGGCACGCTGGGGGCCGACCCGTACCGCGGTCGTGGCCAGCAGTTCGGCGATGTCGCTGCCGAGCACCTCGGGCGGAGCATTGAGCTGAGCGCTCGCGAACGCGGAGAGCCGGCTCTCACCGCCCGGTTCGACGACGACGTGCTCCGGGCGCAGTGCCCGATGTGCCAGCCGGTGCTCCTGGAGGCGGGCCACGGACGTCCACACCCCGGTGAGGACGTGGTCGGTCATCTCCTCGTCCCGCAACGCGGACAGCGCACGGGCGCCCTTCTCGACGGTCGCCACAAGCGCGCCGCCCCCGGCCACCGGATAGGCCATGACAGGTTCGTCCACCCGGGCGCCGGTGCGGGCCGCGAAGACGAGCATGAGGAGTTCGTGCTCGGCTGCCCCGAGCGGTGACTGGGCGGTCGTGTCGGCCGGATGGCGCAGGAGCGTCCATCGGGCAAGGCGGTGGAACAGATCGCGGTTGTGGTCCTCGGCGGCAAGCACCCTTACCGCCAGCCGGGAACGGGCGGTGGTCTCGGCTCGGTAGAGGGTCCCCTCTCCTGGACTCTGCTCGTCCGAGGGCAACTCACGCAGGGTGGCGACCGGGATGCCGGAGACGACGAGGGCGTCGGCGACCGCCTGCGCCGTCGGGCGGTCGGCCGGAGCCCCGGCCAGCAGCAGCATGACCGACCCGGCCGCGCCACCCACGGCGAGTGCGGCGACGGCGTCCAGCGGCACGATCGCAGCGGCAACGACGCTCAGCACGGCACACGCGACGGTCAGCGACCACAGCGCCCGCCGCCGGCGCGATCCGAGCCAGGGGCCCGCCGCGACGACCGCCGCCGCGCAGGCCGCCAGGTACACGGCCGACGGCCAGCCCGCTTGCACCAGACCGCTCCGGCCGACCAGCACCTCCGGCCACGCATGCGGCCTGCTGCGCACCAGAGCCAGGTGCGTGAGCGACCACGCGACCAGCGCGCCCAGCGCCGCCGCGGGCACGACCCGCAGGACCGGGTCGAGCCGTCGCCGTACGCACCAGACCACCAGGGCGGCGATCGGCGCGAGCATGGCGACCACCTGCACCGTTCCCACGAGACCGTCCCGTAGAGCCGGGGGCAGCGCGGTCGCCGTGGTGAGCAGTCCCTGCTGCACCGTACGGGCGAAATCGCGCGTCGCGACCGCCAGCAGCACCGTGACCACAAGTGAGGCCACGGACACCAGCAGCCGCCACAGATCGGCCGCCCGCCGGACGGCCCGTCGAGGCGGAACATCGATCACCGGCGGCGAGGAGCCTTCCGACGGGCCGACGGCATCCGAAGCCGGCTGGATGCCATGGCCGTCGATCCCTTTGATCACGTCGGCTCCTCGTCGACAGGCCGAAAGCCAGGATGACGCACCCGGGTTCCTCTCCCGGCGTCCGCCACTCGGGGGTACCCATGCTCTCGCCGGAACTTGATCCGCGCATCCGTCACATGACTGCATTGCGTCATGTGGGGGGCCGCCGCCACGCGTTCGCCGACCGGTCCGTCCGTGGGACGAAGTGATGAGGTACCGACCGCAGTCGGATGACGGATCACCCTCCCCGCCCGCCGTCCCTAGCGTTCGATGGGGAGAAGACGACCTCGAGCAAGGTCGGGCGCACCGGCGCGTATGCCTCGCCTCTCCCTCGCTTCCTGTCAGGAACGAGACAACACCCTCACCCTGGGAGATCGCCATGCTCAGCTCGTCCAACGCACTAATGTGGCGCAGTCTGCTGGCGGTCGCCGTCGGAGTGGTCGCCGTGGCATGGCCTGGCATCACCGTCGGCGCATTCGTCATTCTGTTCGCCGTCTACGCGTTCATCGGCGCGGCGCTGGACAGCGCGCGAGCCTTCAGCAGCGACCGCGTGGGCCCGGTCTTCGGCTGGCTGCTGCTCGCCCTGCTGTCGGTCGTCGCCGGTGTGGTCGCGCTGGGGTGGCCCGCCATCACGGCCCTTGCCCTGACGATCTGGGTCGGCGCGTGGGCACTGGCGACAGGTGCCATGGAAATCGTCCTGGCATTCCAGCACGGGGAGAAGCCGGGCGAACGGGCCCTTTTCGTGCTGACCGGCCTCGTGTCGGTCGTGCTGGCCTTCGTGCTCTTCGCCCGGCCGGACATCGGCGCGGTCTCGCTGGCCACCGTCTTCGGGCTGTTCAGCATCTTCTACGGCACCACGGGCACCGTCGCGGCCTTCCGGGAGCGTCGCGGCCTCAAGGACACCGGCGGTGCGCAGCCGGCGCGCACCTGAGCCCGCCGGACCCGTCCACGACCACCTCAGCCGGTTGACGGCCACAGTGCGGGCGTGTGAAAGGTCACCGTGGCGGAAGACCATCCGGTACGGGCGGCCGCGGTGCCGGCCTGACCACGATACGGACCGCCGCGCAGGGGTCCGCGGACGTCGACGACCTCGTCCCGGCACAGCAAGCGGAGTCGGTCCGAGCCGAGACGGGGTCGCCGACCATCCCGATGGCGGTACGACGGTCAGTCACTTTGCAGAAGCCTCCGCCGACAGCCGTTGGGCATGGTGCTCTCATCGTTACGCGCCTTCTCGGTTGGTGATTCTCCTGAGGCAGCCGCGGGGTGCGCTCCCAACAAGCATGAACGGGACTTCCATGACCGATCGCCGACCGCTCCGTCCGTCGTCCGTCGCCCTTGTGGCTGCTCCGACCCTCGAACGCCTGCTACGGGACGGCCCGCTCCTGCGTGTCGTCCCGACGATCTGCCCGTCGGGGCTGCGGTTCGAAGGCGAAATAGACCTTTGCTCACGGGATCTACTAGCCGCAGCTCTGGACGAGGCTGTCCAGTTCGGCAATGGCGATCTGCACATTGATCTGGCGGGCGTCACATTCATCGATGTCGCCGGAATCCGCTTGATGACGACCGTCGCGAAGACGCTCAGCCGCGACGGCCGCCGTCTGCTGCTGCACGCCACGCCACCCGGCGCACGCAAAGTGATCCATCTCCTGGGTTGGGAAACGGCCCCCGGCCTGATGCACTGCATCGGGGCAAAGTCGGAGTGCGCTGTCATTTGGAGTAGCGGAAGCAGTCGTATGACGGATCGCAGCGGGGAGCCACGACTCTAGCGTTCATGGCGAACGCCACGGCCTCGGGTGAGGTCGGGCACCGCACCATGCATCCCCGCTTCGTGTCAGGAACGAGGCGACACCCTCGTATGTGGAAGGTCACCATGCTCAGTTCGCCCAACGCACTCCTCTGGCGCGGTCTGCTGGCCGTCGTCATCGGCATAGTCACCGTCGCATGGCCCGGCATTACCGTCGGCGCCTTCGTCATCCTCTTTGCCGTCTACGCGTTCATGAGTGCGGTGACGGACGGTGCCCGTGCTTTCGCCAGCGACAGGGTGGGGCCCGTCTTCGGCTGGCTGCTGCTCGCCCTGCTCTCGTTGGCGGCCGGCGTGGTCGCGCTGGCCTGGCCCGGCATCACGGCCCTCGCGCTCACGATCTGGGTCGCCGCGTGGGCACTGGCGACCGGTGTCATGGAGATCGTCCTGGCGTTCCAGCGCGGCGAGAAGGCGGGCGAGCGGGCCTTGTTCGTGCTGACCGGCCTGGTGTCGATCGCGCTCGCGTTCGTGCTGTTCGTCCGTCCGGACATCGGCGCGGTCTCACTCGCCGCCGTCTTCGGGCTGTTCAGCATCGTCTACGGCATCTCAGCGGTCTTCGCCTCGTTCGAGGAGCGCCGCACCGGCGGGTCCGAGCCGGTCAGCGCCTGAGCGGTACGGAGTCGCACTTCGGCGGCTGCGCAAAGGCGCAGTCGTCGTACGTGCCGGCGACCAATGTCGGGTCCTGGATACGAACGGTTCCGCCTTTCTCCTGTCGTGCGTCCGATGGATCGCCTCAATTCCGTCCGTAGCGTGGTGGTGGACAGCACGGAGGACGTGTGGCAGAGCAGAGCCACGAAGTCGGCTACTCGGCTCAGGGCCACGCCGACCACGGCGGCGGCTGGGGCAACGACGACGGCGACGGCGGTTGGGGTGACGGCGGCTACTAAAACCAGGACCGGCGTTCCCGGCCGGGGCTTCCCGGCCGGGAACGCCTTTTGTGTTGCAGGCCGTTGATCCGCCGCTGCAGATTCCGGCGTATCCGCGCCTCGAGCCTCGGTTCTCACCGCCCTTGCCGGAAGCCGATGTTGTCGTCGATGACGGTGCGCGGTGAAACGGGCGGTTTCTCGGGATGCTCAACGTCGAGCTTGGTGAATTCGATCCCGCGGCTCCACACTCGTCGGCGCTGCCCGGTACCTGTCGGGTTCGAACTCCTCCGGGTTGGTCCACTGCCGGGGATCTCGGCTCGACGAGGAGTGCAGGGTGAGAACATTGCCCAAGCGAGGATTGGCACCACGTTCGGTGCTCACGGTCGACAGGCTGCCTCCGTTCGGTGAAACGGTGCGGAACAGCTCCATCACGTAGCGGTCGAGTGGGGTGAATGCGCCGCCGTCCGCCGTGTCCGGGCTGTTGGTCATCGTCCGCTCGAACCACGACCTGACGGACGGGTCGCCGTGGCCCGCGTCCAGCCCCACTGGCTGAACGCCAGGAAGTTGTGGAAGCACTCGAAGACGATGTCTTCGCGGCGAAAGTGCTCGCCGCCTTGGCCGTTCTTGAGCCAGTAGTGAACGAAGGTGCCCTCCGGGTCCTGGACGTCAGAGTGCCGGCCGTTCGCCCACGTACTCGCTGCTCGAGAGGTAGGGCACGACGGCGCGCTCGATGTAGTCCGGGTCGAAGGACGGCGGAAGCAGTCCGACCCATCCGTGGGGTGTGCTCATGTTTGTTTCCTCTGGTCCTCGGGTCGGCTCGGGCAGCCGAGGCAGCACGGCAGCTCTCCCCGAGCCGTGGTCCAAGGCTGACGCGCAGACCCTTCCGGCCGAATTGGGCTAGAGACACCAATTTGGACATAAATATGGTGTTCCGCGACCAATGGCCGTGCTGCTGCTCGCTCCTACCGTCGTTCTCGCGGACGCAATCGGATCCCTGACCGGCAGGAGCGGAGCATGAAGGCGACACAGGGCACAGCGCCAAGATGCACCACACCGAACGAGCCCGGGCCATCCTCGCCGACGCCCGCGACATGCTCGGCGGCAACGGCGTCGTGCTCGACTACCACGGGCCCGGCACCTGTGCGACTTCGAGGCCATCGACACGTGCGCGGGCACCGACACTGTGCAGACGTTGATCGTCGGCCGTGACATCACCGGTTACAACGCCTTCGTCCCGATGGCTCCGGGCCACTGACCAGGCATGCATCGCGGCGCCCTGTGACAGCGGGTCGGCCCCGGGCGCCGCGCCCGACCGCACAGAAGACACGGAGTAGTCATGAACAAGACGCCCCTCCTGGAGGGACTGCACGTCGTCGATCTCGCGAGCTTCATCGCCGGGCCCGCCGCGGCCACCGTCCTCGGTGACTTCGGCGCCGACGTCGTCAAGGTGGAACCACCGCACGTGGGCGACGCATACCGCTCGCTCAGCCGCATCCCTCCCAACCCCCGTGTCGAAGGGGTCAATTACCCCTGGCAGCTGGACAACCGCAACAAGCGCAGCATCGCGCTCGACCTCAAGTCGCCGGGCGCCCGGCCCGTGCTCGAACGTCTGGTGCGGTGGGCCGACGTGCTGGTGACCAACTTCCCGCCGCGGACGCGGGCCAAGCTCGGCCTGGAGTACGACGTGCTGGCCTCCCTCAACCCCCGGCTGATCTACGCCGATGTCACCGGCTTCGGTGAGGAGGGTCCGGATGCGCATCTGCCCGGCTTCGACGTGACGGCGTACTGGGCGCGCAGCGGCCTGATGGACCTCACACGCCAAAGGGACGTGCCGCCCGCGATGAACGCGTTCGGATCGGGCGATCACTCCACGGCGATCACCCTGTTCGCCGGCATCATGACCGCGCTGTACCGGCGGGAGAAGACCGGCCAGGGCGCACGTGTCACGGCCTCGCTCCTCGCCGAAGGGGCCTGGGCGGCGAGCATGTGGCTGCAAGCCGTACTGGTCGGGGCGAAACCTCCCCGCCTCATCGACCGGTGCCACCCGCCCAACGCGCTCGGAAACATGTACCGCACGGCAGACGACCGCTGGATCGTCCTCGTCTTCGCCAACGAGGACAAGCAGGTCCCGCCCTTCCTCAAGGCCATCGGCCATCCCGAGGCAGCGAAGAACCCGCGCTACGCCGACAGCCCGAGCCGCCGCAGGCACGCCGCCGAGATCGTCACCCTGCTGGACAAGACGTTCGCGACTCGCTCCCTGACCGAGTGGCGCGAGGTGCTCGACGCCGCGGGCCTCACCTTCGGAGTCGTCCAGACGCTCGAGGAGTGCGCCCAGGACCCCCAGCTCCTCGCCAACCGGGTGGTCGTGCCGATCGACGACGGCAGCGATGACCCACACCTGACCGTCGACAGCCCCGTCCGGCTGGAGCAGGAACAGAAGATCTGTCCGGGCCCGGCCCCCGACCTGGGCGAACACACCGACTCCGTGCTCCTCGACCTCGGCTTCGACGCCGCCGGAATCAAGGATCTGCGCAAGGCCGAAGCGATCGACTGAAGCCGCAGCTCAGCGGCGCCAGGGAAGAAGGGAACCACCACCACGACCACGGACACACCGACCGTACTGACCGAGGAAATCGACGGCATCTTCGTGATTACGATCGACCGGCCGAAGGCCCGCAACGCCATCGACGGGGCCACCGCCCGGGCCCTGGCCGCCGCCGTCGACCGCATCGAGGCCCGCGACGACCTCAGGGTCGGCATCATCAGCGGGGCCGGCGGCGACTTCAGCGCGGGCATGGACCTCAAGGCCTTCGCGGCCGGAGCCACGCCCATCGTCGAAGGACGGGGCTTCGCGGGGATCACCCGCGCCCGGATCAAGACCCCGCTCATCGCGGCCGTCGAGGGTTATGCGTTGGGCGGCGGAACCGAGTTGGCGCTCGCCTGCGACATGATCGTGGCCGCGCGGAACGCCACCTTCGGCCTGACCGAGGTCCGCTACGGCATCGTGCCGCCCGAAGGGGGCATGGTGCGCCTGCCCGAGCGCGCCGAGCGATTCGGCCTGGTCAATTACCTCACCGAACCGGGCGGGGCCCTGAAGCGGGCCGCCGGCATCGCGCACAACGCGCCCCTGACCGTGGAAGCTGTCAAACTCGTCGTCAACGAGCGGCGAGCGTTCTGCGACCAGGACGCCTTCGCCGAGCAGGACCAGATCGTCGGGTCGGTTCTGGCGTCGCACGACGCGCAGGAGGGCGCCCACGCCTTCGCGGAAAAGCGCTCACCGCACTGGCAGGGCCGCTGACATCCGCCCGCCCTGCAGGCCGCTTGCCGCCCAGGCCCGCTACACGGGCACAGCCACCCACACACACCGCAGGAAGAGGCGACCAACGATGGCTGAGCAATCAACCGTCCGAAGCGTGACCTACGATCTGCTGCGGACCCTCCGCCTCACCACGGTCTTCGGCAATCCCGGCTCCACCGAGCAGACGTTCCTGCAGAATTTCCCGGCGGACTTCACCTACGTTCTGGCGCTGCAGGAGGCCTCTGTCCTCGCGATGGCCGACGCCTTCGCGCAAGTCACCCGGCGCCCGGCACTGGTCAACGTGCATTCCGCGGCCGGTGCGGGCAACGCCATGGGAAGCCTGATAGCGGCCTACCACGGAAACACTCCCCTGATCGTCACCTCGGGACAGCAGCACCGGGAACTGATGATCGGGGAGCCATACCTGGGCAACCGTGAGTCCACCACCATGCTGAAGCCGTGGGTGAAGTGGTCCTACGAGCCGGCCCGCGCCCAGGACGTACCGGAGACCTTCATGCGGGCTTACGCGATCGCGCTGCAGCCACCGGCAGGACCGGTCCACCTGTCCATTCCCTTGGACGACTGGAACGAGCCGCTGTCCGCCTTCGCGCGTGTGCGGACGGTGAGCACCCGGGTCGCTCCCGACGCCGAGCGGCTGCGCGGTTTCGCCGCTCGCATCTCCGCAAGTCGGCGTCCCGCCCTCGTCTTCGGCCCGGAGGTGGATCGCGCCGGCGGATGGGACGGGGCCGTCGCCCTGGCGGAGAAGCTGCGCGCGGCCGTCTACGGCGCCCCGCTCCTGGACCGCGCCTCCTTCCCCGAAGACCACCCCCTCTTCCGCGGCCCGCTCGGAATGTCCGTGAAGACCATCGGCGACCGGCTGACCGGGCATGACCTGGTGGTCGTGATCGGCGCGGAGGTGTTCCGCTACTACCCCTACGTGCCCGGCGACTACCTGCCCGCAGGCACCGAGCTGCTGCAGATCACCGCGGACCCCGATGTCGCCGCGGCGGCGCGAGTCGGCGACAGCCTCATCGGCGATCCGAAGACGGCGATCGAGCTGCTCCTGGACTTGGTCACGGAGGGATCCGCACGCGCCATGCCAGAGCCGATGTCGCGGCCCCGCAAGCTTCCGCAGGTGCCGAGCAGCCCGCTCACACCGCCGGAGGTGTACGCCGCCCTCAGCAGGGTCAGGCCGTCTGACGCGGTCATCGTCAATGAATCGACCTCCACCATGGCCCAGCAGGTCGAGTGGCTTCCCACGGTCAGGTCCGGTTCGTTCTTCTCCACAGAGAGTGGGGGCATCGGATGGGGCACCCCGGCAGCGGTGGGGGTCGCACTGGGCGACCGGGACAACGGCGTCGAACGGCCGATCGTCGGCCTGATCGGCGACGGCTCCTTCCAGTACTCCGTGCAGGCCATCTGGACGGCGGCGCAGCACAACCTCCCGATTGTGTACGTGGTCATGCGCAACCAGGAGTACTCCATCCTCAAGTCGTTCGCGGTACTCGAGGAAACCCCGGGCGTTCCAGGACTCGACCTGCCGGGACTCGACATCGCCTCCGTGGCCCGCGGCTTCGGATGCCGCGCGGTCGACGTGGAGACCACCGAGGACCTGGAGCGGGAATTCAAGGCGGCCCTGGCCGCCGACACCACCACGGTCATCGTGGTCCCCACGCAACCCCAGAAGGCGATGCTGTAGGGATCGGTCCCGCATGATCCGAAGGATCGGCTGCCTCTGGCTCAATCCGCCGTCGACGGCATCACCGAGCAAGTCATTCGGGGCCGGCGCGAAGGAGGGTTGAGCCGAGGTACTCAACGGCGCGCAGCGCGATTTCCAGATCGGTGTGCCCTTTCTGGATCGGGTGTCCCATGATTTCTTCGGCTTTCCGGATTCGGTATTGCACGGTGTTCTTGTGCAGAATTTGAGCGCCGGCGGTAGCGGTGTAACTGCAGCCGGAGTCCAGGAAAATCTGCGCGGTCTCTCGAAGCCGTGCACTGCTCTCGTCATCGACGGCCAAAGGCCCCAGGACACCCCACACCCAGGCGCGCATGTCGTCGACGTTCGTAGCCATCAAGGCGATGGGAGCGACGGTGGAGAAGCAAGTGAACTGGGGGGTTTGACTGGCCGCTGCCGCGAGTTCCTGCGTGCGCAGTGCCTGCCGATGCGTGGAGCGGAATCCCTCGATGCCGTACCCCACGGACCCAGCGCACGCGTGCACGGAAGGATTGCTGCGCTCGACCACATTCGACACCTGTTCCCAGGAGACGTGGCTGTGCGAGCCGAGCGGCAGCCAGGCCCAGGACAAGACCGCATCCCGGGGGACGAAGAGCGGCCTGGCGGGGCAGTCGAGCTTCCCGGCAATCTCGGTGGTGATCCGGTCGAGTTGAGCAAGTCCCGCACCCCCATCCGCCGACGCGGGCAACCAGGTCACCAGCCCGAGGTGGTTCTGCCGGAGCCGGTAACCAAGCGCTGGTTCAGACCAGTTGAGGTCGACGTCCTTCTCGGCGAGGAGCTCTCGCACGCGCGCGGCGCGCGTGGCGAGCTGACTGAGCAGCCAGTTGTCGCGCTCCCGTTGGTAGACCACGGCGACTTGTTCGGTTACCCGGTCGATGTAACCGAAGGTCAGCCGCAGCATGCGCCGGTGGGTCGCGCTGGACAACTCGTAGTCGGCGCCCTGTCGGTCGAGCTCGTCCAGACACCACTGCAGAAAGCGCCAGTGGCCGATCCTGTAGGCCCTGACCATCGCACTGAGGGGGATATCTCTCTGAGCCAGCCTCCTGGCGTACTCAAAAGCAGCTGCAGGCGCCTCGACGTTGTCCATAGATATGTCGTTCTCGAAAATGTGCAGCAACGTGGTGACATTTTCTGCGCAGCTTGCCTGCAGGATCTTGATGACGGTCGTATCACCCCTGACTTCGGGGACCTCGGACGTAACACTCTCCACGACGTCGCGGCTGACCTCCGAGACGCTTACCCCAACGTTTTCCGCGACCACGGACAGTAGTTTCGCGGCCTCGGGATGCTCCGCAGCCATACCTCAACCCTACAGGGGTGGCTCGCGACAGGCCGGACTCCGGCAAGCCTGCGCGACCACCGCCGGCGGAATGGTCCATCGGCACCAATTCCAACCCGAAGGTCGTATTGCGGGACCAGTGGCTTTCGTGCACTGCACGCCTAGCCTCTGGTAACTGTCGAACCCGTCCGGCACGCGGCTTGGGGAGAGAGATCGGCCTTCCACCCGTTGTTCGAGAACACCCGAAGGGTGATTCACGTTGAGCAATTTTCTCCGATACAGCCTCACAGAGCCGCTGAACCCTCGAGAAGTGCCCGACTCTGCGATTGCGATGATCAACGGCGAGGGGACGGTGGTCGGTTGGACGAGCACCGCGGAGCGGCTTGTCGGTTACGCGGCCGGGGAGATGGTGGGCCGACCCGTCTGGTCCGTGCTGCCGTTTCTCCAGAACGCACTACACACATGGGCGGCCTCCCAGCAGCGCCGCGCCCGGGGCGGTTGGTCCGGCACAGCGACGGTCCATCACCGCGACGGCCACACACTCCATGCAAGCCTGCGCGTCTCGCTGTTGTGGGGGCGCGACGGAGCAGTCCGCTGGCTCGTCTCCGGCACCAATATCGCCTCGCTTTCCGCGGTGGAGGTCACTGGATCGGTACGGGAGTCGCTTCTCACCCGCACACCGATCGGCATCGTGGTGCGTGACTTGGAACTGCGCTGTGCCTGGGTCAACGACGTCGTCGAACGTCAGGACGGCGTCCCTCGTGACCGGCGGCTTGGACGGCGCCTCCCGAAATCGCTGTCCTGCTTCGAATCCGAGGCGCTCGAAGCAGTGATGCGCAAGGTGCTGAGCAGCGGCACGACCGCGGTCCATCAATACCGGGCTTGGCCGTTGGCGGATCAGCGCCGGGAACACGACTTTTCGGTCTCGTTCTTCTGCCTGCGCGACGCCGACGGCAGGCCGCTCGGGGTGTGCTCCATGAGCGTGGATCTCACCGGCAACCAGCGGGCCCGCGAGCGCCTCGCCATCCTCACCGAGGCCAGCACCCGGATAGGCAGCACTCTGGACGTGATGCAGACCAGCCAGGAACTGGCCGACCTCGCCGTGCCACTCCTGGCCGACTACGCCGTCGTCGACCTGGCGGAGTCCGTCCCGCTCGGCGAAGAACCCGCCACCGGCATCAGCCCGACGGGGGAGCACGGTCCGGCCTTGTGCCGCGCCGGCCTGGCCTCGATCCACCCGGGGGCTCCCGAGTCGCCCTGGGCACGCGGCGAGCCGGTCTTCATCCCGCCGGCCTCACCCTGGATCAGTGTCCTGTCCTCGGGCGCCTCTCACCTGGAACCCAGCTTGGACGCTTCACGGGGCACTTGGGTCGACGAGGACCCGGCGCGGGCGCAGAGCATCCGTGAGAACGGGATCCACTCCATGATGCTTGTCCCCATTCGCGCGAGGCGCGCCACGCTGGGTGCGGCGTTGTTCGTCCGCACCGAGGAACCGATGCCGTTCCAGGAGGATGACCTGCTCCTGGCCGAGGAACTGGTCACCCGGGCCGCACTGTCCCTGGACAACGCTCGCCAGTACACTCGCCAGCACACAGCGGCCCTCGCCCTGCAACGCACTCTGCTTCCGCAAGGCGTGAGGGACAGCGCGGCGATCGAGGCGGCCTCGCGCTACCTGCCGGCCGACGTGGACAACGGCGTCGGAGGCGACTGGTTCGACGTGATCCCGCTGTCCGGCGCCCGCGTGGCTCTTGTCGTCGGGGATGTGGTCGGGCACGGCATCAACGCCGCGGCGACCATGGGAAGGCTCCGAACGGCCATGCGCACCCTTGCGGACATGGACCTGGCCCCCGCCGAACTGCTGTGCCATCTCGATGACACGGTCCGGCGCCAGGCAGAGGAGGACGTCGCCGCCGGGGACGGCCGCCACATGATCATCGGCGCCACCTGCCTCTACGCCGTCTACGACCCGGTCACCCGGCGGTGCACGATCGCACGGGCCGGACACCCCCCGCCCGCTGTGGTCGACCCGCAGGGCAAGGTCACGTTTCCCGACCTCCCCGCCGGAGCCCCACTCGGCGTCGGGTCGGTCCCCTTCGAGGCCGTGGAGACGGAATTGCCCGAGGGGACCTTGCTCGCCCTCTACACCGACGGACTGGTCGAGACCCGCGACCGCGACATCGACGTCGGAATGCGGCAACTGGGCGCCACCCTGGCGGCCCAGCCCCAGCGGTCCCTGGACGACCTCTGCTCCGCAGTGATCGAGGCGCTGCCGGCCCAGTCACCGTCCGACGACGTCACCCTGCTCCTGACCCGGACCCGTGCTTTGAGCCCATGCCAGACCGTGTCCTGGGACCTGCCCCGAGACCCGGCCGTCGTCTGCAGTGCCCGCAGCCTGGTGACCCGGCAACTGGCCCGGTGGGGGTTGGACGACCTGATCACAGACACGGAGCTGATCACCAGCGAGCTGGTCACGAACGCGATCCGTCACGGCGCCGGCCCCGTGGCCCTGCGTCTGATCAAGCACCGCCTGCTGACCTGCGAGGTGTCCGACGCGAGCAGGTCCTTCCCACTCCTTCGTCACACTGGCAGCACCGACGAGTACGGCCGCGGCATCCTCCTCGTCTCCCATCTGTCGCGCAGGTGGGGCTGCCGCTGGACAACGGGCCGCAAGGTCGTCTGGGCCGAACAGGATCTGCCCGGGCACGATGGGAAGGAGCTGGCATGAACCTCGCATCCCACGTGGTCGACAGCGCCCTGACCCATCCGGATCGCGCCGCGCTCCGTCTGGAGGACGTGGTTGTCTCCTATCGATCGCTCGACCAGGGCAGCGCTCGCATGGCAGGACTGCTCAACGACCGTGGCGTGAAACCCGGGGACCGAGTGGCGATCATGCTGCCCAACGTGCCGGAGTTCGCCCTCGCCTACTTCGGCGTACTCCGGGTCGGCGGCATCGTCGTCCCGATGAACCCGCTGCTCAAGTCCCGTGAGGTCGCCTACTACCTCGGCGACTCAGGTGCCCGGCTTCTGTTCGCCTGGCATGCCTTCGCCGACGAGGCACGGGCCGGTGCGCAGCAGACCAAGGCCGAGTCGGTCGTCGTCGGTCCCGGCTCGTTCGACGAACTGCTGACGCCCGCCCCACCCGTCGAGGACCTGGCCGACCGGCACGAGGACGACACCGCGGTCATTCTCTACACCTCGGGGACGACCGGTCAGCCGAAGGGCGCAGAACTGACCCACGCCAACCTCACCCGCAACTGCGACATCGTGGCCACCGACCTGCTCCAGCTCACCGCCGACGACGTGATCTTCGGTGGGCTGCCGCTGTTCCACGCGTTCGGACAGACCTGCACCCTCAACGCCGCCGTCGCCTCCGGCGCGTGCCTCACGCTGCTGCCGCGCTTCGACGCGGCGAAAGCACTGGGGATCCTCGGCGAGCACGGGGTGACGGTCTTCGCCGGGGTCCCGACGGTGTTCAGCAGGCTGGTGCAGAAGCCCGACCGAGCCGCCTACCCCGTCTCCCGGCTGCGCATGTCCCTCACCGGCGGCGCGGCGATGCCGGTCCAGGTGCTGGACGACTTTCAGGCCGCCTTCGACTGCGTCGTGCTCGAAGGGTATGGGCTGTCGGAGACCTCGCCCGTCGCCTCGTTCAACACCCTGCAGGCCGGACCCAGGCCCGGTTCGGTCGGCACCCCGATCCGGGACGTCGAGATGCGGGTGGTCGACGACGGCACGGAGGTACCGCATGGGGAAACCGGCGAGATCGCGATCCGCGGGCACAATGTCATGAAGCGCTATTGGCAACACCCCGAGGAGACCGCCGCCGCGATCCGGGACGGCTGGCTCTACACCGGCGACCTCGGCCGGGTCGACGAGGATGGATACTTCTGGATCGTCGGACGGAAGAAGGACGTGATCATTCGCGGCGGGTACAACGTGTACCCCCGCGAAGTCGAAGATGTGCTGTATGAGCATCCTGCGGTCGCCGACGCCGCTGTCATCGGCCTTCCCGACTCCGATCTCGGTGAGGAGGTCGGTGCGGCGGTCGTTCTGAAACCGGGCGCCCGAACGACAGCCGAGGAACTGCGTGAGTACGTCAAGCATCAGGTCGCCGCCTACAAGTATCCGCGGAAGGTATGGATCGTGGACGCGCTACCGAAGGGCCCCACCGGCAAGATCCTCAAGCGGGCCATCGTCCCGCCGCCTTGCCCCGCGGGGTGTTGAAGACGCCCCGGTTCACCGGGTTCGGCTGTGTGGCCCTTTTGCTGCTTTCGCAGGCGTGCGGGTGCTTTATCGGCCGGTGGCCGATGGCCGACCGTCCCGAATTCCGCCGTTCACGCGGAAACCGTCGCCGGCTTCTCGATTTCGGTGGGCTCGGCGGCGAGCTGCTTCGACGTACCGCGGCCCACGAAGCCGTAGGCCGCCCCGACGAGCAGACCTCCGCCGACGAGGTTGCCCAGCCCCACCAGCCCGAGGTTGCGGGCGAATTCGGCCGCGGTGGCACCCGGTACGTGCTCCAACATGCCGAGCGCGTAGTAGGTCATGTTGGCCACGACGTGCTCGAAGCCCGAGCCGACGAACGCCAGCAGGCACCAGAAGATCAGCATCAGCTTGGCGCCGTCGGACCTGGTCCGCGCCGCCATCCACACGCCCAGGCAGACAAGGAAGTTGCACAGCACCCCGCGGAAGAACAGCGCCGCGCCCGACTCCGCCGACTTCGCCTTGATCAGACTCGCCAGCAGGGCGAGCGCCGGGGCAGGATGCCCGAGGGTGGCACCGGAGGTGATGACACCGCTGCTGTGCACCAGCCAGGCGAACACGACGGACCCGAAGAGATTGCCCACGAACGAACCGACGATCAGCGCCACCGCGTTGGCGACGGTGCAGCGCCGGGCGATGACTCCCTGCACCGTGGTCATCATGTTGCCCGTCGTCAGTTCCGCGCCGGCGAAGATCACCAGGGTCAGCGCCACGCCGAACACCAGCCCCTCGACGAGCTTCGTGTACGGCGACGAGGCGGCCAGCAGTGGTCCGGCGACCGTGAGCAGCAGTACTGCCGCAACCCCGATGAACGCACCGGCCAGCAGCGAGCTGACCAGATAGCGGCCCGGCCTGCGGAGGCTGTCGACCTTGTCGGCGGCCGCCTGTCCCTGCTCGGCGAGAGCCTGAGAAACGGCGATGGGCATTGCGTCACCTCATTGCGCTCATGTACCGGATGTTCGTTGTATGGCCCTGCTGAGTTTTTTTGATCCTAGGCCGAACGGAATGCTCCGGAAGAAAAGGAGTTCAAAGTCACACATCATGGAGTCGGCGATTCGGGATTCGGTCACCGGCCCCGGCCGACATTGCATTTAATGGAAATTCCAATTTTGAGCAAAATGGCGGTATGAAATTCCCGGTGGACGATTCCGGACGGGCCGGGGACTCGACCGTCGCCTACGGGTACTGCGGTCGTGACGCGGAACTCCTGGTCGCCGTCCGCTTCCCTGAGGGTGGCGAGGACCTCGCGGATGCCGGCTTCCGCGAGTTCGCGGAGCCTGGTCGCGGCCTGGGTGCCGGCCCTGGTGGTCGGCGACGCTTGTCCGACCTGTTCGGCATCCACTCGGGCGGATAGCTGCCGACGTTCCCCGGCAACTCGCCCTCCACCAGGAAGGACGAGGATGGCTATGGGCGAAGAACAACCGGAGAGCACGTTTGCCGCGGAGCTGCGACGGTTGCGCCAACGGGCGCAGATGACGCTGGACGGGTTGGCGGACGCCTCAGGGGTCAGCGCGCGAACGATCGGCGGACTCGAGCGCGGCCACAGTCTGGGGCCGCAGCGCCGCACGGTGACGGCGCTTGCCGACGGTCTCGGCCTGGATGAAGCGGAGCAAGACGCCCTGGAACGTCTGGCGAACGTCGGACGTCCGCGGCCCGTCACGGCGCCGGCCGGATGGTGTGTGCCGCCGCGACCCGTTCGCCGCTTACGCGGACCGCCTCGGTGCGTTGGAAGAGCCGATGCGGCGTACGGCTTCCGGCGGACGCACCGGGGAGAGTGTCACTGTTGGGGTCCTCTGTGCGGGCGGGGATCCGCGTAGGGCGAACGGGAGTTTGTGTGCCGAATGCGTGACCTTTCTCGTGGTCGGTTCGTTGTGGGTGGTGGCGGATGGCCGGGGCGGGGATCGGGGGCGGGTGCTGTGGGCGTGCTGCGGGAGTTGGCGGATCCGTTCGTGGTGCCCGGCCCGGCGGGGGTGGCGGTCAGCGCCCGGTTGCGGGTGTCGGACACGGACGCGGCGGTGCTGCGTGAGGTCGGGGCGTTTGTGGGTGGGCTGGCCGCCGGTGACCTCGCACGGAGGTGCGGGCAGGGGCTGGGGCATGATGCCGGGTCGTGGGCGGTGCGCAAGCGGGAGCTGACCGGCTCGTCGTCGTTGCGGTGGGCGGGCAGTGTCACGAAGGCCACGCATGATCAGTGGGCGCTGGCCCGGCGTGGTCAGGCGGCGGAGCTGGCCTGGCTGCGCGGGCAGATCACGCGGATCGAGGCGCGGCTGGCGCGTCCGCTGGGCGCGAAGGCGGACAAGCGGGCGGGGTTGCCGCGGGGGTATGGGTCGCGGGCGCAGTGGCATGCCAAGTCCCGCCGCCTGCACGCTCTGCGGGACCGGCTGGTGCGGCTGGAGGCGGACTGGGCGGTGGGCCGGGTGCACGTGGTGCGCGGCGGCAAACAGCTCGCCCGCCTGCGCCACCACCTCGACCAGGCCGGGCTGGACGCGCACGGCTGGCGCCGGCGGTGGGAGGCGGCGCGGATGTTCCTGTCGGCGGACGGGGAGTCCGGCAAACGCTTCGGGAACGAGACCATCCGCATCACCGGCACCGGACAGCTCTCGGTCAGGCTCCCGGCCGCCCTCGCCCATCTGGCCAACGCCCCGCACGGCCGCTACCGGCTCGATGCGAGCGTCCGCTTCGCGCACCGGGGCGGGGAATGGTGCGACCGGATCACCGCGAACCGGGCGGTGGCCTACCGCATCCACCACGACCCGGTACGCGGCCGCTGGTACGTGACCGCGTCCTGGCAGCGCACCCCCGCCCCCGTGCTGCCGCCGGAGGCGGCCCTGGCCCGGGGTGTGGTCGCGGTCGACATGAACGACGACCACCTCGCCGCCTGGCAGTTGGATGTGCACGGCAACCCGGTGGGCGAGCCGCGGCGGTTCTTCTACGACCTGTCCGGCACCACCGCGCACCGGGATGCGCAGATCCGGCACGCCCTGACCCGGCTGCTGCATTACACCCGTGTCACCGGCGCGGCGGCGATCGCCATCGAGGACCTCGACTTCACCGACGGCACGTCCCGCGAGACGTACGGCCGCAACAAGCGTTTCCGCCGGCTCATCTCCCGCTTCCCCACCGCCCGGCTGACGGCGATGGCCGCCGAGCAGGACATCGCGGTCGTCGCGGTCGATCCGGCGTACACCTCCCGGTGGGGCGCCCGGCACTGGCAGCAGCCACTGACCAGCCAGACTCGCAAGGTTTCCCGGCACGATGCAGCCTGCATCGCGATCGGGCGACGCGCCCTCGGGCACCCGGTCCGGCGACGGACGGCACCGCCCCCGCACGACCAGAGCGATCGTGCGGGGCATCGGACCGTCCAGGCCCGACCGGGCACCCGCAGGCGTGAGGAAACCCGCCACCCCGTCACGGACCGTGCACCCGATGCACGCGCCCGGACAGGGACACCCGAAAGAACGCGGGCGACCAGCACATCCACAACCGTTCGGGATGCGCGCAGTACCAGGATGTGGGTCCAGGACTCACTCCTGCTCACTGATTATCGCTCCCGGGTACAGCACGTACGCATCGAGAACCCCATCTACGCCGCCGCCGTCGACCTGTTGACGCCTGAGCCGGGCAGGCCGCTCAGCCCCTCGTTCGAACGACGGGTGCGGGGCATGCTGGACGAGGGTCCGCTGCCCGCTGCCGCTGAACTGCTCGTCTTCGCCGCGGAAGCCAGACCGGAACACCGGCGCGAACTGCGCGAGCTGGGCGCGCTGGTCATCGCGAAGGCGGGCGACGGCTCCGCACTCGGAGCGGACACTCTGGCCTCCCTGGTGGCATCCCCGCTCCTCGGCGACCTGGTGAATCCCGTCGCCCTCCTGAACCAGGCCGAACACTGCACATTCGGCTGGCCGGGCGAGCACTGGATTCCCCGGGACGTCGTCGCCCGCCTGTTCCCCGTCCTGCTGGAGCGCGAGCCGAACGTCGCGCTGCGCAAGTTCTACGAGGTCGCCTCGACGGACTGGGGATTCGCCATGTCGCTGCTGAAGAACGGGCCGGACGTCTTGATCGCGGCTCTGGACGCCGACGTGGCCGGCATCCTCGCCTCGGCCGTCGCCCGTGGGCTCGCCTGCACCTCCGCCGACGACGCCGCACCCGAGGTCGTGGATGGCGTCCGGCTGGCGGAACTCGCTGTCATCGGCCCCGCGCACGGCAGGCAGGTGTCATGACGCAGCCCGTTGCCTCGGCGGTACAGCAGGCGCATGCGGAGATCCTGTACCTGTTCCGCACGGACTCCGCTGACCTGCAAGCGGTGTGCCGCGCCGCACGCGACCGCCTCGCGGCTCTCCCGGCCCTCGAACCCAGGGATCCGCTCAGCTGGAGCTCCTACCGGTTGGTCACGGCGGATGTACTGACGCTCCTCGGCTACCTGCGTGAGACGGGCGTCCCCAGCAGCGAGCTCCCGTCCTTTCGATCACTACTGATCGATGTCCTCAGATACCTCTACGAAGCCGAGGAGGGGAAACTCGGCGCACTGCTGGCGAGGGTCGTACACAACGAGTGGGCAGCTCAGCTCGGTGCCTCGCACACAGCCGCCATCGACGTCGCCGAACGCCTCGCCGCATGCCTGTTCGCACTGGGGGAAACGGAGGAGTGCCGACCGCTGTTCGAAGAGGTGGTGCGGCTGCGCGCAAGGGTACTCGGCAACGATGATCCCGCCACGCTGCTCGCGGCGTGCAACATGGGCGCGTGCCTCGCTGTGGATGAGGTCTACCACGCGGCCCTCCAGCTGAACGAGGACACGGTACGGCGCTGCGAGCGGCTGCTCGGCAGGGACCACGAGACGACGATGCTGGCCACCGCAAATCTCGCCGGCACCCTGTCGAGGCTCGGGGAACATCAGAGGGCGCTCGCGCTGCATCGGGACGTTCTGCAGCGGCGCAAACGGATCTCTGGGGAAGACTCCCTGATGACTCTGAGGGCGGAAGCGAGCGTCGCCGAGGTCCTGCACAGTCTCGGGGACCATGAAGCGGCCCGCGCCATCAACGCCGACCTCCTGCCACGTTTCGAGCGCGTGGCCGGCAAGGACTACTCGGGCGCCAAGCACACCCGCTCGCGCCTGGAGCAGAACCTCCGCGCGCGGGGACGTGACGAGGAAGCAGACGAAGTCGGCGGGAAGCCGCGGTTCTGAAGGGCCGTTTTGCTCCCGGTCATCTCGCCCCCGCCTCGCCGATCCTGGTGGTTAATTACACAGAGTGGCCGAACGTCGGAGGTCACCAGCCGCGACTGCGCGCCCATCGCTGACAAATCGGACGAGCAGCGGCACCTTCGCGAACGTCGCCGTGACGCTGCGCCAATTAACCACCAGGATCCTCGCCTTGCCGAAAACCTCATCCGCCCAGGTGGGAGCTGGCGTGCGGGATGCACGGGCTCTCGAGCGCGAGCGTTCGAATCGGTACTCGCGCGGTTGGCGATCACCCGGACATGATGGCCGGTCGTGTTGCTGTGCGCCCCGGCGGCACCCACCCGGGCGGATGATTTATCGGCACCCCCAACCTAGGGTGGGAAGTGCAGGTCTGTCACACAGCCTGGGGCGAGTGACGAAGCAGGAAGACGTGCGACGGCACCCAGTCCGCCGTAGGCCAGGCCACGACGAGCGGCGACCGGCGCGGACCGCGCACGCCGTCGGGCGTTGGGGATGGACCAAGGACGGTTCTGAACCATGAGAGATGTACATCGGCTTGAGCCCATCTCGGCGAACCTGGGCAGCGACACCGTGCTCGCGGCATGGGAACGGTTCGTGCAGGGCGAGGATCACGCCCTGGGCGTCCGGCCCCTGGTGGCGATCTCCTGGCATCGCTGCCGAGAGCAATACCGAGTCGATCCCCACCTCACAGAGGCTCCGGTAGCTGTCGCGGAGCTCGACCATACGCCCGAGCAAGATGTCGTATTCGCTGAGCTGGGTTTTCGTGCCGCCTCCGTGGCACATGAAGTGGGCAGCATCGGTGGCGTCGTCACCATCACCGATGCCACGGGCCGGATCCTGGCCGAGTGGGGTGATCAAGCCACGCTGGCCAGAGCCGGCGACTCCAATCTGGCACCCTGGTTCTGCTGGTCCGAGTGCGCGGTCGGCACGAACGGCATGGGCACGGCGCTCGAGGCGCACGGCCCGGTACAGATCAGGGGCGCGGAGCACTGGTGCCAGGCGTTTCACGACTGGGCCTGCGCGGGCATCGCGGTGCGTGATGTGGTGACCAGGGAACCGCTCGCGGTCCTGAACATCGGCTGCTGGCGCAGCCGGCTCCCCGCGTCCACGGAAAGCTGGCTGGCGAACACGGCCACCATGACCCAGTCCCCGCTCAAGAGGCGTGCCCGGGACAGCGGCGCCGAGTTGGTCGCGGCCTACACCCAGGCCAGAGCACGTTCCAGTACGGCGCTCGCCGCGGTGGACACCGCGGGCAAGGTGGTGATCGCCGACGACATGGCAAGCGTGCTCCTGGGCGTCCCAGCGAACACCCCGGCGGTCTGCCCCACGCTGCGATGGAACCCCGGACTGCCGGAATTGATCGCAGCCGCCCGGTACGCCACCGGGCAGGCAGCCCACAACCCTGACTGGGTCGGCTCGACGCAGATCTTCGCCCACCTCGCCGACGAGCCGACATCGATCAGCATCCGCCCCGTCTTCTCGTCCGGACACCTGATCGGGAACCTGATCTCGTTCGGCGCCTCCGACGGGGCACAATTGCCCCAGGCGGAGGGGTCCGCGCACCCTCGGGTGCCGCCGCGCCGACTGGTCGCGACGCGCGACAACCGGATGGTGCTGCTGCGGCTGCCGGAAGTCTCCTTCGCTGAATCGCAGGGAAATGACGTGTGGCTCTCCACCGATCAGGGGCGATTGCGAGCTGTCTCTCTGAGCCTGGACAAGCTCGACAGTGAGCTCGCGGATGCCGGCTTCCTGCGGGTGCACCGCCGGTACGTGGTCAACCTCAGTCGCATACGGGAGATCGAACGCGGACTCAGGGGCGAGCTGTCTCTGGTCATGGATGACCGGACGAACGAGATGGTGCCGGTTTCCCGGCGGAACGCGCCGGCCGTGCGTCGCGCGCTGGACATCTGAGTTTCTTTGCACAACATCTGTTCCCGGAAGGAAAAGTTCCCGTGTCTGACAGTCCCGACGCCGTTGTCGGCGAGACGAACGTCGGGAGCGCGGGCGGCCTCGGCCTCTCCGTCTCGGCCGGGTACCGCAGTCACCCGATGGGGGGCGCGAGCAACCGCGACTGGTGGCCGAACCAGCTCAACCTGGCGATTCTCCGGAAACGCCCCGCCATGGCCGACCCCATGGGCGAGGACTTCGACTATGCCGCGGAGTTCCGGACGCTCGACCTCGACGCCCTGGCGCGGGACGTCGACGAGGTGCTGACGACGTCGCAGGAGTGGTGGCCGGCCGACTTCGGCCACTACGGGCCGCTCGTGATCCGGATGGTGTGGCATGGCGCCGGGACGTACCGCGTCGGCGACGGCCGCGGTGGCGCGGGAGCCGGCATGCAGCGTTTCGCGCCGCTGAACAGCTGGCCCGACAATCGCAACCTCGACAAGGCGCGCCGGCTGCTCTGGCCGGTGAAGAAGAAGTACGGCCGCAAGATCTCCTGGGCCGACCTGATGATCTTCGCGGGCAACCGCGCCCTGGAGACGATGGGCTTCACGACCTTCGGCTTCGCCGGCGGCCGGGTGGACGTCTGGGAGCCCGACGAGGACATCTACTGGGGTCCCGAGCGGGCGTGGCTCGGCGACGAACGCCACGGCGGCGTCCGGGAGCTGGAGAACCCTCTGGCCGCCGTCCAGATGGGCCTCATCTACGTCAACCCGGAGGGACCGAACACCGTCCCGGACCCGCTCACGGCGGCCCGGGACATCCGCGAGACGTTCCGGCGCATGGGGATGAACGACGAGGAGACCGTCGCTCTGATCGGGGGCGGCCACACATTCGGCAAGACCCACGGCGCGGCCGCCCCGGACGCCTACCTCGGCCCCGATCCCGAGGGCGCTCCCCTCGAGGAGCAGGGCCTGGGCTGGAGGAGCAGCTACGGCACCGGAAAGGGCAGGGACGCCATCTCCAGCGGGCTCGAGGGCACGTGGACACCCAGCCCGACGAGATGGGACAACAGCTTCTTCGAGACCCTGTTCGGATACGAGTGGGACCTGGAGCTGAGCCCTGCCGGTCTGTGGCAGTGGATCCCGAGGGACGGCGGCGGGGCGGGTACCGTGCCGGACGCCCACGACCCATCGACGACACACGCCCCGACGATTCTGACAACGGACCTCGCGCTGCGGTCGGACCCGGTCTACGAGCCGATCTCGCGGCGCTTCCTGGAGAACCCGGACCAGTTCGCGGACGCGTTCGCCCGGGCGTGGTTCAAGCTGACGCACCTCGACATGGGCCCGATCCAGCGCTACCTCGGCCCGCTGGTCCCCCGGGAGACGCTGATCTGGCAGGACCCGATCCCCGCTGTGGACCACGAGCTCGTCGGGGCGGCGGACATCGCCGCGCTCAAGAACCAGATCCTCTCCTGTGGGCTGTCGGTCTCCCAGCTCGTCTCGACTGCGTGGGCGTCGGCCTCGACGTTCCGCGTCAGCGACAGGCGTGGCGGGGCGAACGGCGCGCGCATCCGCCTCGAGCCGCAGCGGGGCTGGGAGGTCAACGAGCCCGACACACTGACACGGGTGCTGCACACCCTGGAGGGGATCCAGGAGTCCTTCAACAGCTCCCAGACCGGGGGCAAGAAGATCTCGCTGGCCGACCTCATCGTGCTCGGCGGAGCCGCCGCCGTCGAGCAGGCCGCCGAGACTGCCGGCCACGACGTCCAGGTCCCCTTCGTCCCGGGACGCACGGACGCCACGCAGGAGTGGACCGATGCGGAGTCCTTCGCCCCGCTCGAGCCGACCGCCGACGGGTTCCGCAACTACCGCGGCAAGGGCAACCGGCTGCCGTCGGAGCACCTGCTGGTCGACCGCGCGAACCTGCTGAACCTGAGCGCGCCCGAGATGACCGTCCTCGTGGGTGGGTTGCGGGTGTTGGGCGTCAACCACCAGCAGTCGCCGCTGGGCGTCTTCACCCCGGTGCCCGGGTCGCTGACCAACGACTTCTTCGTGAATCTGCTCGACGCGGGCACGGTATGGAAGCCGACATCCGCGACCGCGGAAACCTTCGAGGGCCGCGACCGCGTCACCGGCGAGGTCAAGTGGACCGGTAGCCGCGTCGACCTCGTCTTCGGCTCGAACTCCGAGCTGCGTGCCGTCGCGGAGGTCTACGCGAGCGACGACGCACGGGAGAAGTTCGTGCAGGACTTTGTCGCCGCGTGGGACAAGGTCATGAACCTCGATCGGTACGACCTCGCTTGATCCTCCGTCGCAGCCCGGCCCCTCCTAGCGGTGGCACATCGGGTACGAACGGCGGCTGGTCGCGGACGAACGGCATGAGCCGACTCGAAGCCGGCGCTCGGGCGTAGCGTTTTTCTTGACCACCAATTTCTCACCCTTTTCGGTGTGATTCATCCGGCATAACGCCTTCCTTGTCAATTGAGGAGAGTGAAGTCCCGATGACGACCGCGCAGGAGCGATCCGACCTGCTGGACAAGATCGGGTTGGCCGCACAGAACAAGGCAACGCTGGGTCAAGTGCTGGGGACCGGAAGAATTGGGCAGGCCACCGAGAAATCGGATGGCAGCATGCAGGCCACCATTCGCATCCACCCGGATGAGCTGACCTGGGATCCCGACATTCTGGTCATGCCCCATGGAGGCGATATCGAGCTCGAGCTCGTCAATGACGACATGAACACGCACTGCGCGCTCCTGCCGAGCAATGGCGACCGGAAGTTCATCTGGTTGGTGAACCATTCACGAGGACGGGCGAACCTCAACCTCGACGGTCCGGGCTACTACTGGTTCAGCTCGCCCACGGGCAATGACGAGGGCCGCGGGCTGACCGGCGCCATCGTCGTCCTGGGAGACGCTCCACCGGAGGCTCGCCTCGACCGTCCCGAACAGCCGCGGCCGTAGCAGAAGAGAAGGAGGCGGAGTAAATGACCGTCGTCGACTACGTGGACGCGGGTGTCGCTGTCGATCAGGGAGCCCTGAGCGGCAAGGTCGCGGGCGGGGACGTCGCGCCGCCGGTAGTGGCCGGCGTCAACTACGAGCGCATACTCAACGCCCGCGAGGAACCCCAGAACTGGCTCACCTATTACGGCGCCTACAACGGGCAGCGGTACAGCCCGCTGGACCAGATCAACACGGAGAACGTCAAGCGCGTCGTCCCCGCATGGGTCTTCCAGGCCGGCACGACCGGTCTGATCGCGGGCTCGTCGACCTACTCGTTCGAGGCCGCACCGATCGTCGTCGACGGGGTCATGTTCCTTTCCGGCTGGGACGGTTGGGCCTGGGCCCTCGACGCGAAGACGGGTGTGGAGATCTGGCGGTACAAGCATGCGGTCCCCTTCGACGTGTCGTTGTGCTGTGGGAACGTGAACCGTGGGGTCGCCGTGGCTCAGGGGAAGGTCTTCTTCGTCACGCCGAATGCTCGTGTGCTCGCGCTCGACGCCACCACCGGCAAGCGGGTCTGGGACAGGACCTACGGAGACGTCCGGGCCGGGGAGAGCGCCACGCTCGCCCCGCTGGTCGTGAAGAACCTGCTCATCGTCGGGAGTTCCGGCGGCGAGTTCGGCGTACGCGGCCACCTCGACGCCTTCGACCTCGAAACCGGCGAGCACCAGTGGCGCTGCTACACGGTGCCGAAGCCTGGGGAGCCCGGCTCGGAGACCTGGCCCGCCGAAGGCGAGGCCTGGGCACGGGGTGGGGCGAACTGCTGGGTCACCGGCACCTTCGACCCGGAGACGAACCTGCTGTACGTCGGGACCGGCAACCCGGCACCCGACTTCGACGGAGGCGTCCGCGAGGGCGACAACCTCTTCACCGACAGCATCATCGCCGTCGACGTGGACAGCGGTCAGATCCGCTGGCACTACCAGTGCACTCCGCACGACGTGTGGGACTACGACAGCATCGCCGAGTGCATCCTGTTCGAGCAGGACGGACGCAAACTGCTCGGGCACTTCGACAAGAACGGCTACTTCTTCGTCCTTGATCGCACGAGCGGCGCGAGGGTCCGGATCACCCCCTTCGTGGACCGCATCACGTGGGGAGCGATCACGAGGGACGGCCAGGTGACGGCCAAGGTGTACCCGGACAAGGAGGGAGAGCCGGTCCACTTCTACCCAGGTCCCGCCGGCGCCAAGGAATGGACCCATGCGGCCTACAGCCCGAAGACCGGGCTCTTCTACGTCCCGGTCCAGGACACCGGCGCGACGGCCACCCGGCGGCGCCGGGAGTTCAAGGAGAGCATTCCTTACTGGGGCGCGGGCGTTCAGGTGGACATCGAGGACATGGCGGGGTCCATCAGCGCTTTCGATGCGGGCGGCGAGGAGAAGTGGCGCTGGCGCAACGAACTCCCGATGTGCGCCTCGACGCTGGCCACCGGCGGTGACCTGGTGTTCGCCGGTGAACCCTCCGGGGAGTTCAACGCGCTCGACGCCCGCACCGGGGAGCTGCTGTGGCAGTTCCAGTGCGGAAGCGGCCATCACAGCAGCCCGACGACCTACATGGTCGACGGCAGGCAGTACATCGCCGTGCCGGTCGGTTGGGGCGGATGGGCCGAGGGATTCCTGCCCGGCATGCTCGGCGCGGGGCACGGTAGCGCCCTGATCGTCTTCGCCCTCCCGGAATCGTCGTAGCGCGTGACCGGAGCCTGCCGTAATGCGGGCAGAGAGGAGGTGAATCCATGGAGTCTCAGCTGGCTGTGTGGGAGACGCCCGAGTTCGTCGAGATCACAGTCGCGGCCGAGGTGACCATGTACCTCGATCGGTTGGAGGACTAGTCGATGTGGGGCGGCGCCGGACCAGGTCCGGCGCCCTCCGACGGCTCGGGCGGCACAGACCGCCGGGCCGACGACGGACCCGGATCGTCGATGAACGGAGTGTCGGCGTGTTGCTGCGAGTGCTGGGCTCGGCGGCGGGGGGCGGCTCCCCGCAGTGGAACTGCGGCTGCCCGGTGTGCGCCGCGGTCCGCTCGCGGGCCGGCCTCGCGCGCACGCAGTCGTCGGTCGCGGTCAGCGCCGACCGCCGCCGATGGTTCCTCATCAACGCCTCGCCCGACGTCCGCACACAGATCGAGGCCTTCCCCGGCCTGCACCCGTACGACGACCGGACGACGCCGCTGGAGGCGGTGCTGCTCACCGACGCCGAGCTGGACCACACGCTGGGCCTGCTTCTGTTGCGCGAGGCCCGCGCCCTGCGGCTGTACGCCACGCCGGCGGTGCGCAAGATTCTGGGTGCCGACGGCTCGGGGATCCTGAGCACGCTCGAGCGCTACTGCCCGGTCGAGTGGCAGGCAGTGATCCCCGGCGCCGACCTCGCCCTGGCGGACGGACTGTCCTGCCGGGCGTTCGACGTGCCCACCACCAAGCGCGCTCGGTTCGCAGCCGGGGTGGACCAGGGCCGCGTCGTGGGCTACCGGCTGACCGACGAGCGCAGCGGAGGCACGCTGGTGTACCTGCCAGGGGTGCAATCGATGACGCCGGCGCTGCGCATGGAGATCGAGGGCTGCGCATGCCTGCTCATCGACGGGACCTGCTGGCACGACGACGAACTCGTACGGCTCGGCCTGGCCGGCAGGACGTCCCGGGAGATGGGCCACCTGCCCATCGACGGCCCGGACGGCAGCCTGGCGCAACTCCCGTCGCTGCGCGTGGGGCGGACGATCTTCGTGCACATGAACAACACCAACCCGATCCTCCTGGAGGACGCGCCCGAGCGGCGCATCTTGGACGAGAACGGCATGGAGGTGGCCATGGACGGCCTCGAGGTCCAGGTGTAGGGCCATGACGGCAACGACCACGAGAACCGGCGCCGACGCCTTCGTCGAGGCGTTGCGGGCCCACTCGCGGCGGTACCACGACCAGCACCCGTTCCACGTCCGGATGAACGCCGGCCGGCTGAGCCGCGGGCAGATCCAGGGCTGGGTGGCCAACCGCTTCTACTACCAGGAGAACATCCCCCGCAAGGACGCCGCGATCCTTTCCAACTGCCCCGACCTCGAGGTCCGCCGCCGCTGGATCCGACGGATCATCGACCACGACGGCACCGCCGCCGGCGAGGGCGGCATCGAGGCGTGGCTGCGCCTCGGCGAGGCCGTCGGGCTGGCCCGCGAGGAGGTCCGGGACCACCGGCACCTGGTACCCGGGGTGCGGTTCGCCGTCGACGCCTACGTGAACTTCGCCCGGACCCGCCCGTGGGTGGAGGCGGTGGCGTCCTCGCTCACCGAGCTGTTCGCGCCCGACCTGATGGCGGCGCGGCTGGCCGGGTTCGAGCGGTGGTACCCGTGGATCGACCCCGAGGGCCTTGCCTACTTCCGCGCCCGCCTCGAGCAGGCACCCCGCGACTGCGAGCACGCCCTCGAGGTGGTCACCGCGTACTGCCTCTCCGCCGAGTCCCAGGCGCGCGCTGTCGACGCACTGTCGTTCAAGTGCGACGTCCTGTGGAGCCTGTTGGACGCCATCGACCAGGCCTACCCGGAGTGACCACCATGGACCCGACCCATACTGGAACGACCCAGACCAGCACCGGGATCCGACCGGGCGTAGAGGTGTCCGGCTCTGACCGGCCCCGGTTGGCGCGCCATGTCCGGATGACCTTCTGCCGGACCAGGCAGTGTCAGATTCTGCTGCACCCCGAGACGGTGGTGGTTCTGAACGGCAGCAGCGCGGCCATCCTCGAGCTGTGCGACGGCCGGCACACCGTGGATGAGATCGTGACCGAGTTGGGCGCCCACTACCAGACCGTCCCCGACGACGAGGTGCGGCAGTTCCTGACCCGGCTCGTCGCCCGGCGCTGGGTGGAGCTCACCGATGGATAGCCCGTTCGGATTGCTCGCCGAGCTCACCTACCGCTGTCCTCTGGCCTGCGCGTACTGCTCCAACCCGCTGAACATGGCCGGCTACCAGGACGAGCTGGCCACCGACGAGTGGCGGCGGGTGCTGGCCGAGGCCGGCGACCTCGGGGTTCTGCAGTGCCACCTGTCGGGCGGGGAACCGCTGCTACGGCGCGACCTGGTGGAGATCGTGGCGGACGCCCACGCCCTGGGCCTCTACACCAACCTCGTGACCAGCGCCCTCGGGCTCTCGCGTCCGAGGGCCGAGCAGTTGCGGGCCGCCGGCCTGGACCACGTGCAGATCAGCATCCAGGCCGACGAGCCGGCCTTGTCCGACCGGATCGCCGGGATCGCATCCTTCCAGCGCAAGATCGAGGCGATGGGCGTGGTCAAGGAGCTGGGCTGGCCGCTCACCATGAACGTGGTGCTGCACCGGCACAACATCGACCGCGTCGCCGACGTGCTCGGGCTGGCCGAGGAGGTGGGTGCCGACCGGGTGGAGCTGGCCAACACCCAGTACTACGGCTGGGCCTGGCGAAACCGTGACGCGCTGCTGCCGAGCCGGGCCCAGCTCAAGGCGGCCGAGGTAGTCGTGCGGGCCGCCCGCGAGCGGTTGCGGGACCGCATGGACGTCATCTACGTCATCCCCGACTACTACAGCCGCTATCCGAAGCCCTGCATGGGCGGCTGGGCCTCCCGGCAGCTGACCGTGACGCCGAACGGCGACGTCCTGCCCTGCCCGGCTGCCCAGTCCCTGCCGTTGCCGCGGGCCAGCGTGCGGGAAGACCCGCTGGAGAAGATCTGGGCCGAAGCCCCGGTGATGACCGCGTTCCGGGGGACGGACTGGATGCCGGAGCCCTGCCGGAGCTGCCCCCGGCGGGAGTTGGACTTCGGCGGGTGCCGCTGCCAGGCGTTCCTGCTCACCGGCGACGCCGCCCGCACCGACCCGGTCTGCCACCTGTCGCCCGACCACGACCTGGTCGCCCAGGCGGTCGAGGCCGCCAACACCGACTCGCGGACCGACGATCCTCCGCTGATCCCCCGCCCGCACCGGGTTCGCCGGGTGGCGGACCGGCTAGCCGCCGAACACCAACGGCAGCGCCGCAGCGGCGATGATCAAGGTGACCCCGCTCAGCAGGTCCGAGCGGATCCGGATGAGGCGCGCCGCGGCTCGTCCGAGCCGCAGCCCGATCAGCGACATCACCGCCGTCATGACGCCGAAGACGGCGGCCGACAACCACGGCGAGAGCCCGAGGATCCCTAGGCTCGCCCCGGCGAACAGGTTGTCCAGGCTCAAGGTCAACGGGATGCCGAACAGCGCCCACGCGTGGTCCAACTCGTCCGGCTCGGGATTCCGAAGGGCCGAGATGACGAGGTAGAGACCATACCCACCGAGCGCGGCCGCGCCCACCAGATCGGCGAAATTCCCGACGGCCTCCCCGATCTGGCGACCAATCAACAGCCCGACCAGGGGCATGACCGCGTCCCACAGCCCGAAGGCCAGCGCGACCTGCACTGCGCGCTTCAGACCGAATGGGACGGTGCCGAGCGCGATCGATACCCGGAAATTATCGAGACTGAGTACAAAACCCAGGCCCAGTATTTCCCAGATCATGGCGGCGTCGCTGCCCGATGAAGACCGACGCGGACAGGGACGACTCCGCCTACGCTGGTGTCCGGCATGGTGACATGATATCTCGGATGGTCCGCGGAATAAATCCGGCAAGCCGATTTCTGGAAGATTCTCGACGACACTCCCGCGAGTCGACGGTCCGTGCAATGGGGTCGCGGAATTCACCATTGACGTTCACCCTTTCAATATTTGACCGTTGCGCGGGCACCGATCATTGAGCCCGCGCAGGTCAAACTGCATGCGCGTATTCGTGGAGGATGCCGCCGAGTCGATCACGTCGATGTAGTTCAACCGGCTCGAGCCGTTCCGGTTCGGTAATCAGTCCGAGGATGCCCGCCAGAGCGATGCGGTCCGGTGTCCGACGCCGCCCCGTGCACCAGTGCCGCCGCTGCGGGCCGGGCGGAAGCAGGGGAGCCACACGTATCCACAGATCATGAGTCACAAGATCACCGTTCACGGTCGCGAGGGTGCCAGAAGAACGCAGTTGAGGTAGGCCGATCGGCCCGGCACACTCGCCCGGTGAACCACAACACGCAGCCGGGCGGCCGGCACGCGCCCTGGTACCGCATCCGCAGAGAATGATTCCGGGAGTTGCCGGCCGAGTTGGACATCCGGCAGAGTACCGGCCGGACCGGATCATGCTTCGACTGTGCATCAATGCCGCGGCGGAGAGTTCTCGCCGTCCTGAAAGCCGAGATCGGCACGACGGTCTGGAAAAGCAGGGCGCAGGCCCGGCAGGACGTTTTCCGGTGGATCGCGGAACATTACAACCGGGAGCGGATCCACTCGACGATCGGCTACATCAGACCGTACGAGGCGAGGACCCGCTACCGGCAACGACTGGGCCTCGCGTCATGAAACGCAAGTGTCGGGACCTGCGGGGTCACTTCACTGCGAGGCGCGCCCGGAACAAGTGTCCTTGAAGCAGCTGATGATCGACCGGTGACGGGAGGTCTATGTGCTGGTCGACGCGCAGAAGCTCGGACGCGCGGATTCGCACTGGTGGGCGACACTCACCCGACCCTGGACGCTGATCACGGACACGAGCGCGGCGCAAGAGCAGCTGGCGCCGTTTCACGAGGACCCGCTGTGCACGGTGGAACTGGCAGATGCGCGTTCCTGACGCCACGACTGCACGTCGGTGCATGCCGCCCGGCCTGAAGACACGGCGGGGTTGATACGCCGGGCCCGCCCTCAACTCCTGACCGCAGGGGGCGGGCCCGGTCATGGTCCGGGGCGACGGATTGCAGCTGACGACTGTTGCCCGAACCCCGGCCGCCAGATCGTGCCTCCAGACAACCGGCACACGGCGCGCCCAGCGCCCTCCAGCGGCAGGACGCCCGGGCCGGGAGCATCGCCGAGTACGCCCGCCACTACAACTCCGCAAGGCCGCACGACGACCTCGCGCTCCTGCCGACGTCCGGGGACGGCTCGGCCCGAGTCGTCCGGTCGGGTGCCCGTAAGAGACCGGACTAGTTCGACAGGGCGCAACCATCGCTTCTCCGCACCGGCACGCCCCGGACTCAGCGTTGGTGCCGTTCAAGAACCGTTCCGGCGGCGCCCGTGCGGGCCGTTTGAGGAGAAGCCAGACAATGTTTCTAGTGAACCGGCGCAATCTCGGCGTATTCGCCCTTGGTGCTGCCTCCGTTCTCGCCCTGGCCGGCTGCGGCGAGAGTGCTGCCTCGAATTCTTCCGCGTCGTCGGACGGAAAGGGCAGCGACACCCTCGTGATGGCTGCCGTCCCCTCTGAGAACGCCACCTCCCTCAAGGCGTCCTACGCAGCCGTGATCAAACTGCTGGAGAAGGAGACCGGCAAGAAGATCGTTTTCCAGGCGGCCACGAACTACGCGGCCGTTATCGAGGGACAGCGTTCCGGCAAGATCCAGATTGCCGGGTACGGGCCGTTCTCCTACGTGCAGGCGAAGAGCTCCGGTGTGAAGACCACCCCGGTCGCCGCCGCTATCGCGACGAAGGGCGCGAAGCCCGGCTACCAGTCCTACGGCATCGTCAGGACGGGCTCGCCGATCAAGAACCTCAAGGGCTTCAAGGGCAAGAAGGTCTGCTTCGTCGACCCCAACTCCACCTCCGGCTACCTCTACCCGCGGGCCGGGCTGCTGGAGGCCGGGGTGGACGTGGACAAAGGCATCACCCCGGTGATGGCCGGCGGCCACGACGCCTCCGTGCTCGCGGTGAAGAGCGGCCAGTGCGACGCCGGATTCGCCTACGACACCATGGTCGACAAGCAGCTGATCGAAAAGGGCCAGCTCAAGAAGGGCGAGATCACCACGCTGTGGAAGTCCCCGGTCATCCCGGGTTCCCCGGTGGCAGTCAGTGACGATCTCGACGCCGGTCTCAAGCAGAAGATCGCCAATGCCTTCCAGACGATGGCCAATGTCGACTACCTGAAGGCCCACGGCTTCTGCTCCGGCAGCGGCAAGTGCGAGGCCGACGACGCCGGCGACTGGGGCTACGCGAAGGTGGACGACTCCGACTACGACGGCGTCCGCAAGGTGTGCGACGTCACCAAGGACAAGCAGTGCGTGAAGTCCTGACCCGCACGGCCCGATCCCGCGGACAACTCCAATAGAGCGGGTAACGCGAATAGCGCGGACAACGGGGATTGTGGAGCGCCCAGCGCCCCAATCCCCTTTGTCCGTGAGGCAGTTCAGTTCATCGAAAGAATCGGAGCGACCCTTGGCCACCGACCATCTCCCCGAACCCGTAGTGCGATTCGAGGGCGTCAGCAAGCAGTTCGATTCCGATGTGCTCGCACTCGACGATGTCTCTCTGAGCGTCCGGGCCGGGGAGATGGTCGTATTGCTCGGGCTCTCCGGGTCCGGCAAGTCGACCCTGCTGCGGCACGTCGACGGACTGCAGCGGGCCACCACCGGAACGGTCACCGTCCTCGGCACCGATGTGGGCCGCGCCCGCGGGGCCGGCTTGCGCGGGCTCCGCCGCCGTATCGGCTTCGTCTTCCAGCAGTTCCACCTCGTGGGCAGCCTCACGGTGCTGGAGAACGTGTGCACCGGCGCGCTCGGCCGGCTGCGCGGCCCCCGCCTCGGCCTGCTCAGCTATCCGCAGACGGTGCGGCGCGAGGCGCTGCGCCACCTCGAGCGGGTCGGCCTGCTGGACCAGGCGTTCCAGCGTGCGGACACCCTCTCCGGCGGTCAGCAGCAGCGTGTGGCTGTCGCCCGGGCGCTTATGCAGCGGCCGGAGATCCTGCTCGCCGACGAGCCCGTCGCCTCCCTCGACCCGGAGTCCTCGGCACAGATCATGCGGCTCATCAAGGAGATCGGCGAGGAGGAGCGGCTCACCGTGCTGTGCAGCCTGCACCAGGTCGACCTGGCGCTCTCCTGGGGCCACCGGATCATCGGCCTGCGGGCCGGCCGGGTGCTGATGGACAGCCCCGTGTCCGGTCTGACGCGGGACGACGTGATGTCCGTGTACGCACGGCTGGGCGTCGCGACCCCGGCCGTCCTCGCCGCCACGGCCGGCTGAGCCCGTGAGCGTCTCGACCGCGGCCGCCCCGACGCCGCCCTCCCCCGCCCCGCCGACGGAGCCGAACGCCGCGCCCCGGACCCTGCCCCGGCCCCGCGCGGGCCGCGTTGCCGCACTGCTCGTGATGGTCACGCTGGCCGGCTTCGCCTGCTGGGCCTTCGCCAACCTCCACATCAACGCCGCCACACTCGTGGACAGTGCCTCGAACGCGGTGGACTTCACCCGTCGGATGTTCCCACTCGACTTCCCCTCCGCCGCCGACGTTCTGCTGCTGTGCGGGCAGACCATGGCCATCGTGGTGTGCGCGACCCTGCTGTCGGTGGTGCTCAGCATCCCGGTGGCGGTGCTGGCCGCCGACAACACCACCCCGCACGCGAGCGCCCGGTTCGCTGCGCGCGGTGTCATCGTCCTGGCCAGGGCCGTACCGGACGTGGTCCTGGCGATCGTTTTCTTCCGCGTCTTCGGACTCGGCGCACTGGCGGGCGTCCTGGCCATGGGCCTGCACTCGGTCGGCATGGTCGCCAAGATGTACGCCGACGCGATCGAGCAGATCGACGGGGGACCGCGGACCGCCGTACGCGCCGCCGGCGCCGGCCGCCTCCAGCAGCTGGTCTCCGGCGTGCTGCCGCAAGTACTGCCGTCCCTGGTGGCCAACGCCCTGCACCGGCTGGACATCAACCTCCGGATCTCCGTGGTGCTGGGCTTCGTCGGCGTGAACGGCCTCGGCTTCGAGATCGCGCGGGCCCTGAACGCCCTCGACTACCGGCGGGGCATGGCGCTCGCGCTGGTGGTGCTGCTGCTGTGCGTGCTGGTGGAGCTGCTCTCCGGGGCGATCCGCCGGTCGCTGCTGCGGAACGTCGACGCGGGCGGGCGGAAGAAAGGCAAGGGCACGGTGTCCCGGTCTTCCGCTGCCCGCACGGCAGTTCTGACCGCGGTGGCCCCCTCGGGCCCGAAGGACACGTCGGCCGCCGGGGAGGCAGGGGACGCGGCGCACGCGGCCCGCACCACGGTGGGCGGTGCGGGCCTGCCCCGTATCAGCCCGCCGTGGAACGCCCGCCGTGTCCGCCGCACCGCCTACGCAGCCGTGACCGTCCTGGCGCTCGCCGCCTCCATGTGGGGCGCCGGTCTCGCACCGGACCAGTTCTTCGGTGGGCTCGGCAACATCGGGCCCACGCTCGGGCTGTTCTGGCCGCCGAGCACCGGCGGCATCCTGCCGGACCTGCTGTCCGACCTCTTCGACACCGTCGAGATCGCCTTCGCCGCGACCCTGATCGGCGCGGTGCTGGCCCTGCCCATCGGCGCGCTGGCCGCTCGCAACGTCGCGCCCTCGCCCGCGACGGCCGCCGCGTTCCGGGTCGCGGTGGTCCTGATCCGCGGAATTCCCGAACTCGTCCTCGCCATCGTCTTCGTGGTGATCACCGGCCTCGGCGCGGTGGCCGGCGCGCTGGCACTGGGCGTCGGCGCGGTCGGGTTGCTCGGCAAGCTCGTCGCCGACTCGCTGGAGGAGGTCGACTCGGGGGTGGAGGCGGCGGTACGCGCCACCGGTGCGGGGCGCTGGCAGGTCTTCTGCTCGGCGACACTGCCGCAGGCCGCGCCCGCGTTCGTCGGGCACATCCTGTACCAGCTCGACGTCAACATCCGCTCCGCGACGCTGCTTGGCATCGTCGGCGCGGGCGGCATCGGCTTCGATCTCCTCAACGCCTCGCGGGTACTGGACTTCGGGGTCGTGACCACCGTGCTGCTGCTGGTGTTCGCCACCGTGCTCGTCGTGGAGCTGCTCGCGGTGTGGCTGCGCCGGATCGTCCGCTGACGGCCGGATGCCGGCCGGACCGCAATCCCCGGGTGCGGGTCCCCCACGATGGAATCCAAGGGAGAAGGCCGCTCGGAACCGCGAAACAACTCTCACGGCTGTTCACATTCACGGTCGGACTCGTTGGGCGGAAGCAGGTTGTCCGGACAAGCAGGCCGACCACAGTTGCTGGTGTGAATGCGCCGAGGTATCTGGAGATTGCGGAGCAGTTGTCCGCCGAGCTGGCCGAGTGCACCCGCGGCACACGGGTCGCCAGTGAGGCCGAGATCGCCCGGCGGTTCGGCGTGGGCCGGGCCGCCGCACGGGCGGCCGTACAGGAATTGGAGCGCCGGTTCGTCGTCCGCCGGACCCAGGGGGCGGGCACGTTCGTCAACCGGCGCATCGACTACGTCATCTCGCGCAGCGCCCCGCCGTCGTGGTCCACCACGATCTCGGCGGCGGGCGCCACACCTCGCGCCCTGGTCAAGTCGGTGCGCAAGGTACCCCTGCCCGCCGGACTGGCGGACAGATTCGAGCGACCCGTCGGCTCGCCCGTGCATGAGGTGCTGCGCGAGTTCTATATCGACGACCTCCTCGCCTCCTGGGTCCACGAGTGGATCCCGGTCGACGCAGTGCCTGACCTGGATCTGGCACTGCACGCAGTCGAATCCGTCGACCTGGTGCTCCGCCAGATGGTGCAGGTGAGGCCGATGCGGGCCTGGTGCCGGGTCAGCATCGACGTCCCGCCGGCGGAAGTCCTGCGCGCCCTGCGCATGGAGAGCAGCCAGCCCGCCTGGCTGGTGGAGAGCGTCAGCCGGGACGAAGTGATCGGCAACGTCCTGATGTGCAGCCGTACCTGGACCCGTGCCGACGCCGTCCGTGTCGTGGTCGAACTCGACGAACGGGCCGTCGGCGACGCGGCCGTCAACGGGCCGGCTGCCGACGCACAGTCCGTCACAGCGCGGTGAGCTTCCACACCGCAGAGAGCTGTCACACCGCAATGTACCGGGAGAAGTAGTGACATATGTGTTGAACAGGGAGCATCGCTGCGCCCTGCTGGCCGAGGCCGAGAGGGCCGAACTGATCGAACTGGCCGATGCCTGCATCGCCGACGGCGCGCAGGTACAGGTGCTGGTGGGGCCCGAGGTCGGCTGTGTGACCGCGCAGGTCCGCGAACCGGTCCTGGCGCAGCGGTTCCTGCTCGGTGACGTCCTGGCCTGCCGTGCCGAGGTGGAGCTGGCCGGCCACCGCGGCTGGGCCATGCGCCTCGGGGACGATCGCCTGGCCGTGCTGGCCGCCGCAGTGCTCGACGCCGAGGCGCAGTCCGGCCGCCCCCGGGCCGCCGACATCGACCTGTTGTGCGAGCGGATCGTGACCCGCCACGAGCGGCGGGAAAGCCAGGAGTGGGCGGAACTCGCCCCGACCGTCGTCGAGTTCGAGGAGCTGACGTGACCGCTGTCGAGACAGCGCCGGCACCCGCCGGCGGGTCGCCCGCCCCGGACTCCTCCGGGACCGCGGAGCTGGTGACCGCGGCCAAGCTGCGCCCGGCTCAGGCGCAGGGCGTCTTCCGCGCCGTGCTCGACGCCCTGGCGCGGCCGGGCACGGTGACCCGGCTCCCCGCGGACGTCAACGGTGCGGTGCCGCCCGCGCTACTGCCGGTCCTCGCGCTCGCGGACCTCGGCACCGGCGTCTGCGTCTTGGAAGAGGCAGACTCCCGGCGCTGGTCCGACGTGGTGAGCGTGGCCACCAACGCCCCCGCGGTGCCGCTGGAGAAGGCCCGGCTCGCCGCCGCCGTACGGCCCGTCGCACCGGAGGAGATCCTGCGGCTGGCCCGGGGCGCAGCCGACGCGCCGGAGGACGGCGCCGTGCTGTGTCTGCCCGTGACCGCGCTGGAGGGCGGGCCGTTTGCTTGGCGGCTGTCCGGGCCCGGTGTGCCGGGCGAACGGGACGTCGCCCCTCAAGGCGTGCCGGACGGGTTTGTCGAGGCGCGCGCCGAGGCCGTCGGCGGTTTCCCCGCGGGAGCCGATCTGCTGCTGGTCGCACCCGACGGCCGCGTCATGGGCCTGCCGCGCAGCACGACCGTCACCGTCGCGGCCGATACGGGGACGGATGCCGTGGCCGAGGAGGAGGACTGATGGGGTACTCGGGAGCACGCGGAGGACTCGAGGCGATTCTCGCCGCCGAGGACCTGGTCCGCCGCAAGCGGGATCACGCGCCCGCGCCGTGGGCGTCGACCGAGCAGATCACCGCCCGTTTCCGGCTGGCCGTCGACCGAGTGATGGGAGAGGCCGGCCTGTACGACGAGCCCACCGCGGCCGCCGCCTTCCGGCAGGCCGAGGGGGACACCCTGGAGGCCTCGCACCTGCTGCGCGCGCAGCGGTCCACGCTGCCGCGGCTGGCGGTCAGCGAACCCGTCGACCCGGGCGAGATGACCGTGATGCGACGCATCGTGCCGGCGTTTCGGGAGCCCGACGGCCCGCAACTGCTCGGCCGTACCTCCGACTACACCGGCCGGCTGCTGGAGCGGCCCGAAGGCCCGCCGGAGCCGTTGCCCGAGGGCCAGGACACCGCGGACGGCACAGACCGCACGGAGCGCGCGGACGGCACTGTGCGCACCGAGGAGCAGCGCAGTCCGCGCCGGTTCCTGGACCTGCTGCGGAAGATGGACCTGGTCGTCGAGGGCCGGACCGCCGACGACCCGGCGCCGCACGACATCACCCGCAAGCCCGCCCGGCCGCCCGCCGAACGGTCCGCCGTCCTGGCCGCCATGGCCCGGGCCGAGTCCGGTGCGCTGGTGGCGTTGTGGTATCGCTCGATCCTCGGGCCGGATGGTGATGTGCACGAGATCACCTTGGGCGACCTGCGGCACGGGCGGCTGCCGCTGCGCGTCCGCCACCCACACACCGGAAACCCCGTTACGGTCGGCGAGTTCCGGGTCACCGAGGCCGAGGCGATCGAGGACCTGGACGGCGCGGACGAAGACCGTACGCGCTTCGACGTCGGCTACGGCCTGTGCTTCGGGCACAACGAGCGCAAGGCGATCGCCATGGCCAACCTGGACATCGCGTGCCGTCGGTTCGGACGCAGCGGGCCGCTGGAGCAACTGCTGCTGCTCACCATCGACGGCCTCGACTCGGGCGGCTTCCTGGAGCACCTGAAGCTCCCCCACTACGTCACCTTCCGATCGATGGTCGAGCGCAAGCAAGCCATGCGGGCCGCCGCCGAGGCGGGAGAAGACCCGCCGGCACGGGCCGCCGAGCCCGCCGGAAAGGACTGCCGATGAGCACGACGTACGAAACCCCGCGGATATCGCGCGTCGGCGCGCTCGTCGCCGAGACGGACGCGGGCACCCCGCCCGCCGGGATCCTCGACGAGGACGCGAAGCGGGAGATCCGCCGGGCCACGCTCGCCGCGGTCTGCGTGCCCGGCTACCAAGTCCCCTTCGGCTCCCGTGAGATGCCCGTGGCGCGCGGCTGGGGCTCGGGTGGACTGCAGGTCACCCTGGGGGTGATCGGCGCCGACGACACGGTGAAGGTGATCGACCAGGGCGACGACGCCGGGGTCAACGCCACCAATCTGCGCCGGATGATCGCGCAGACCACCGGGTGCGATGAGTCCGCCGACACCCGGAGGGCCACGGTCGTACAGACCCGCCACCGCGTCCCCGAGGAAGCCCTGGGCGCCCACCACGTGCTGGTCTATCAGGTGCCCGTGCCCGAACCGCTGCGCGGCGTGCAGAAGTCGATGGCCGAATGCGCGCGGATGCACGCCGAGGGCGACTACTCCGCGATGTGGGTCAGCCTCTACGAGGACATCGTCCGCAACGGCATGATCACCGCGACCACCGGCTACCCGGTGCTGGTCGGCGGCCGCTATGTGACGGCGACCAGCCCCATCCCCCGCTGGGACGTGCCCCGCCTCCACCAGGCCGAGCACCTCAACCTCTTCGGCGCAGGCCGCGAGAAGCGAATCTACGCGGTCCCCCCGCACACCGAGGTCCGGCCCCTGACCTTCGACGACGTGCCGTTCGAGGTCGAGCACGAGCCGGGCGCGCGCTGCAAGTTCTGCGGCAGTGACGACGTCTACCTCGTCAACGCCGGCACCGAGGGCGCCTTCGCCTGCAGCGACACCGAGTGGTGCGCACGGGTCCAGGCGGGGGACGCCGACACCGCCGCCCACCGCGAACGCGCACCGCTGGCCCTGCTGCCGCGTCCCGAGGCCCGCGCCGGACGCCGCACCCCGCCTACTGCCGCGGAACTGGCCGGTGACGCCGGAGCGGAGGCGGCCCGGGACTCGGCAGCGGTGCGCCGGGGGCCGACCGACGGCCCCGAATGGGCCCTGCGGGTCGACGGACTCGGCAAGGTGCACGGCGCCGGCGGCGCATCGGCCGTGCCTGGTACGGGCCCTGAGCACGGCACCGCGATCAGCCCGTCCACCGGCGCCGTGGTGGCCGCCTGGGACGTCTCGTTCGACATCGCGCCCGGCGAAGCCCTGGGTCTCATCGGCGAGTCCGGCTCCGGCAAGTCCACCGTGCTGCGCTGTGTGATCGGCGACGAGCCGGCCACCGCCGGCCGGGTCCGCCTCGCCACGGTCGACGGCGGCACGTCCGACGTGCTCGACCTGCCCGCGGCCATACGGCGGCGGCTGCGGATCGACTCGATGGCCGTGGTCTACCAGGACCCGGCCGCAGGACTCGACCTGCGCGTCTCCGCCGGCGGCAACATCGCCGAGCGGCTGACCGCGGCGGGCTGGCGCGGCTACCACGCCATCCGGCGCCGTGCGGCAGAGCTGCTGGACCGGGTCGAGGTGCCGCTGTCCCGCATGGACGACCCCGTGCACACCTTCTCCGGCGGCATGCGGCAGCGCGTGCAGATCGCCAAGGCCCTGGCCACCGAACCGCCTGTGCTGCTGCTCGACGAGCCCACCACCGGTCTCGACGCCTCCGTCGCCGCCGGGGTGCTCGACCTGCTGCGGAGCCTGCTCGCCGAGCGGTACGTCGCCGCCGTGGTCGTCAGCCACGACTTCTCCGTGATCGAGGCACTGACCGATCGCACGCTGGTCATGCAGACGGGCCGGGTCGTCGAACAGGGCCTGACCGACCAGCTCTTCCACGATCCCCACCACCCCTACACCCAGCGGCTCGTCGCCGCGGCCCGGAGGTGAGCCCGGTGAACACCGCCGACACCACCCGCTCCGTACACACCGAACAGTCCGCAACCGAGCCGGAGGGCACCGTCCTCTCCATACGCGGCCTGTACAAGTCCTTCACCCTGCACAGCATCGACGGGCGGACCGTCCCGTCGCTGCGCGGTGTCGACCTCGACGTCCGCACCGGCGAGCACGTCGCCCTCGCGGGCCCCAGCGGCGCCGGAAAGTCCTCGCTGCTGCGCTGCGTGTACCGCACGTACCTGCCGGACTCCGGTTCCGTACGGCTGCGCACGGCGGCCGGGCCGGTCGAGCTGACCACGCTGCCCGACCGGGAGATGGCCCGGCTGCGCGGCCGGGAATTCGGCTACGTCTCGCAGTTCCTCGCCGCCCCGCCGCGCACTGGCCCGCTGGAGGTGGTCGCCGCGACCGCCCGGCGGCGCGGGCTCGACCGGGCGCGGTCGAGGGAGGCCGCCGTGGCCGCGCTGCGCCGGCTGAACCTCGACGAGGCGCTGTGGGACGTCGACTGCGGTGTCCTCTCCGGTGGTGAGCGGCAGCGGGTGAACCTCGCTGCGGGAACGGTGCAGCCGCCCCGGCTGCTGCTGCTCGACGAGCCGGTCTCCGCGCTGGACCCGGCCAACCGGGAGGCGGCGTTGGAGCTGATCGACTCACTGGCGGGGCAGGGCGTCGCCGTCCTCGCCGTCTTCCACGACATGGACGCCATCCGGCAACTGGCGTCCCGAGTGGTGTTCGTCAAAGACGGCCGGATCGCCCGGCAGGGCGATCCGGCTCAGATGCTGGAGGTGGCTGCATGAGCACGGGCCTGGTGAGCAGGGGGCCGGCCGAGGCGCCGGCTCAGGGTTGGACGCTGGGCGGCCCGCCCCGGGACTACGTGCTCGGGCACGTACGGGCGGTGCTGCCGGACCGGGTGCTGGACGACGCGCTGATCGCGGTCCGGGACGGCAGGATCGCGGCGGTCGAACCGCATCCGGCCGGGTTGGAGGCCGACGTCGACGGCCAGGGAATGCTGTGCCTGCCCGGCCTCGTGGACGTGCACAGCGACGGTCTGGAGAAGGAGCTGCTGCCGCGGCCCGGGGCCGAACTGCCCCTGGAATTCGCACTGTTGTCCTTCGAAGGCAAGCTGCGCGCGGCCGGCGTCACCACCGCCTTCCACGGCGCGGCGTTCGAGGAGAGCGGCGGCCGCGGGATGCGGCGCTCGCTGGAGAACGCGCGGCGGATCTGCGCGGCCGTGGAGAACCGTGGCGACGACGGCCTGGTGGACCACCGGATTCTGCACCGGCTCGACGTCCGCTGCCCGGAGGGCCTGGCCGGGCTGCGGCAGCGGCTGGAGGAGATCGGTGGCGCTGCCCGCGGGCCGGTACTGGTGTCGCACGAGGACCACACTCCGGGCCAGGGCCAGTACGCGGACCGCAGCTACTACGAGCGGTATCTCGTCGGCGCCCGCGGGGTCACCGCGGAGGAGGCCCGCCTCCACGTCGACCGGCTCATCGAGGACCGGGACGGCCGGCTCGATGTCCGCGAGGAGGCGCTGGACTGGCTCGGCGAGCAGGCCGGGGCGGGCCGGATCCGGCTGCTCGGCCACGACCCCAGCTCGCCGCGGGAGATCGAGGAGCTGCGCGAACGGGGCGGCGCGGTGGCGGAGTTCCCCACCACCGCCGCTGCCGCGGAGGCCGCACGCGAGCACGGCATGCCGACCGTGATGGGCGCGCCGAACGTCCTGCGTGGCAACTCGCACAACGGCAACGCCTCCGGCCGCGAGCTGGTCGGCCGCGGTCTGGTCACCGCGCTCGCCTCCGACTACCTGCCGTCGGGACTGCTCGGGGCGGCACTGCTGCTCGCCGAGGAGGGGCTGGCGCCGCTGCCCGCGGCGGTCGGCCTGGTCACCGGCGGTGCCGCGGACGTCGCCGGTCTCCCGGACCGCGGCCGGCTTGAGGCGGGCCTGCGGGCCGACCTGGTGCTGGCCGAGCCGGGCCGCCCCTGGCCCGTCGTCGCGGCCGTGCTGCGCGCGGCCTCGGCGGGTGAGGCGGCATGAGCGGCCTGATTCCCTGGCCGGTGCCCGAACCGCACCTGCCGTCCGGCGTCCACCCGGCGCTGGCCGCGGCGACCCGGGCCGCGGTGAACGCTTTCCGGGTCGCGCGCGAGACGTACGACCGAGCCCAGCTGGCCGAGAAGGTCCAGATGGGCGCGGACGGCACGCCGACGATGCGGCTGGACATCCTCGTGGACACCGCGATCGCCGAGGTCGTGGAGGCCCACCGGATCAATCTGCTCAGCGAGGAGCTGGGCAGCATCGACAACGGCTCCGCCGTCACGCTCGTCACCGACCCGGTGGACGGCACCGCGAACGCCGCGTCGGGCGTGCCGCTGTCCGCCTTCGCGGGCGTCATTGCGGTGGACGGCGTGCCGACGGAGGCGCTGACCTGCTGGCTGGACACCGGGCGTTGCTGGCACACGGTGGCGGGGCAGCCGTCGCCGTACCGGACGAGCGGCCGTACGGAACTGGACGGCGCTGCGGTGAGCCTGCTGCGGCCTCAGCCGCACATCGCCGACGCTTGGTGGCGGGTGGCGACGCGGGCCTCCAGGATCCGCATCCTGTCGACGAGTTGCCTGGAGGCGGTGCTGGTGGCCGAGGGGTCGACGGACGCGTTCGCCGACGCCGGCTCCGACACGCACCGGATCGTGGACCTGGCAGCCGCGATGGTGACGGTCCCCGCGGCGGGCGGCGCGGTGATCGATGTGCACGGCCGACCGCTGGAGATCGACCCCGACCTCACCCGCCGCTGGTCGGGCGTGGTCGCGGCGACCCCGCGACTCGCAGAAGAACTGGCGGAGACCATCCGCGGAACGGAGGAGCGATGACCACCCCTACCCCGCTCACGAGCGAGGAACTGACCGCACTCGTCGACGGCCTCGCGGGACTCCCGTACGGCGGGGAGCGCGTCGATCAGCGGGCGCACGCGCTGCAGACGGCGTGGCTGGCGAGGGACGCGGGCGCGGACGACGAGCTGGTGGTGGCTGCGGCACTGCACGACATCGGCCGCGCCCGGCCGGTCCGGGCCGAACACCCGGGCCTGCCGCACGAGCTGGCCGGCGCCGCGTTCGCCCGGCGCCGACTGAGCGAACGCGTGGCATGGGTCATCGCCCAGCACGTACCGGCCAAGCGCTATCTGGTGGCGACCGACCCGGCCTACCACGCCCGGCTCAGCCCGGTGTCGGTCGCGTCCCTGAAGGTCCAGGGCGGCCCGATGGACGAACGCGAGGCGGCGGAGTTCGCGGCGCATCCGCTGGCCGCGGACGCGGTGGCGGTGCGCCGCTGGGACGACGAGGCGAAGGACCCTGACGGCCCTCTGCTGCCGATGCCGGTCCTGTTGGCGGCCCACGCCCGATGCATCGCCGCGCAGTGGGCCTGACGGTCGGACGCACAGTCGGCCCGACCGTCGAACCGCGCCCTCGCCGTGATGGCCTGACGGTCCGCCACCCTGCTGTCCACCGCTCCAGCCGGCCGGAGACGCTCTTCTTGCGACCGGCTGGGGCGGTGCGGGTGCCGATAAATCATCCGCAGCGCAACGCCAGGTCAGAGGTCTCCCGCTCGCGGTGCACCTGCTCGACAGCCTCCTGGACGTCGGCATGCTCGCGATGCCCGGCCTGACGGCGGCGGGAAACGAGCCGCGCGAGGACGAGCCCCGGACAGGACGACGAGGAAAGGCAGCAATGCCCAGGGGAGGGTCCGGGCGTGTGTCGTGGCCTCGACGACGGCGAGAGGGACGGTCGAGCCGGACACGTCGGTGAGCAGCAGCGGTTCGAGTGTGACCGTACCCGTCGGTCTCAGCGCGGGAGCCACCCCGTGTACCGGCGCAGCAGCCTTCCAGGTTTCGCCCGGGAGCAGTTGGGGCGAGTGCCCCGTGTCACCTCGGGCCCGGCCCAGGCCATCATGCTGCCCTGACGCATGCACGGGCCGGGGCGCGGGGCGTGTGTGCGTCTGTCTCAGATTCGCGTGCCGGCCCGCTCCGACCGAACCACGATTCCCTTCGACGTGGGCGTGTTGCTGATGTCGGCCACACTGTCCAGCGGTACCAGGACGTTGGTCTCCGGGTGGTACGCGGCGGAGCCGGGCGTCGTCGCACAGGAGACGAGCCGGAAGTCCGGGGCGCGGCGCTCCGTCCCGTCCCGTCCCGCCATACGCTCACCAGGTCCACCTCGGCACCGTCGGCGAAGCCGAGTGCCTCCAGGTCGGCGGGGTTCACCAGCACGATGCGGCGGCCGTCGCTTGGTGCGCGCCGCCGGCCAGAGCCGTGGAAGCCACCACGGTGGAACGCAAGCCTGTCGTTGATTTTTGAACTATGCCCTACCTAATTTTCATGCGGCCGCCATGGAGTACCAGCCAGACGTTCGCGGCCGGTCCCCACGCTGAGGGCTATGCTCACACGGAGAATGTTCCTGCAGCTCATGAGCGCCTCGGCGGGTCTTGCCACGGTTTCCGGCGCCGAGCTTCTGAACAGTGCAGTGGCCAGTGCCACCCCTTCGATCCGGCCCAACGGCTCCAACGGGATCGAGCACGTGGTCGTGCTCATGATGGAGAACCGGTCGTTCGACCACTTCCTCGGCTGGCTGCCGGGGGCCGACGGCCGCCACGACATGACGTTCCTGTCCGCGGACGGCAACGTCTACCCCAACTACCCGCTGGCACCCGACTTCTCGGGCTGCGGCTACAGCGACCCCGACCACAGCTGGGAGGGCTTCCTCGTCCAGCACAACGGCGGGAAACTGGACGGATTCCTGCAACGGCCCACCACACCGCCGGTCTTCCCCGGGGTGACGCCCGCCGCCGCCAACACCTTCCCGGTCGGCTACTACACCAACCTCGACCACCACGGCCGCCCCAAGGCCGTCCCGGACCTGCCGGTCATCGGCGCGCTGGCGCAGCACTACACCGTGCTCGACCGCTACTTCTGCTCGTTCGCCGGTGAGACCTTCCCGAACCGCTTCTACCAGCACTCGGCCCGCACGGACCGGGACCACAACTCGGGCGTCGTCTCGACACTGCCGACCATCTGGGACCAGCTGTCGCCCATCCCGAACAACAAGGGCATCCCGACCGGCGGTTACTTCTTCCGCGACGCGCCCTTCCTGGGCCTGTGGGGCACGAAGTACGCCCCGTTCTGGCGCCCGTTCACCCCCGGCGACGCCCACGGGATCCCGGTCGCCGGGCCGTCGTTCACCGAGGCCGCCGCCCAGGGGAACCTGCCCAACGTCAGTTTCATCGACCCGGCCTTCGACGCGGAAAGCTCCGGCACCTCGGGCGACGACCACCCGTTCGGTGACATCCGGCTGGGCGAGCGGTTCATCGCCGACGCCTACCACGCCCTGGCCGACGCCGGTTACCTGGACAACACGGTGTTCGTCATCACCTTCGACGAGTGGGGCGGGTTCTACGACCACGTGCCGCCGCCGCGGGTCGTCGACGACACGGACCCGGCGCACGTGGACCACACCGGGGACGGCGCGACGCCCACCGAGGGGCGGCTGATCCCCGACTACCGGCAGCTGGGATTCCGCGTACCCGCCATCGTGGTGTCAAACCTGGCTCCGGCGCAGGTCGCCCACCACGGCCCGTTCGAGCACGCCTCCTCACTGAAGCTGATCGAGAGCACGTTCGGGCTGCGCCCGCTCACCGCCCGGGACGCGAACGCCCAGGATCTGGGCCGTGTACTCCACAACAAGCCCCGGCGCTCCGTCCCCGCGGGGGCCATCCCGACCAGCGCCGAGGTGCTCGGCCCGGTCAGCGACGCCGCCGCGGCCTGCAGCGCCGACAGCGCCCCGTCGGTCTCCCCCGCCCCGCTGCAGACCGGCCACCACGGCGGCAAGCACCCCGCCACGGTCGAGCCGCAGGCGCCCGGCATGGCGACGTTCGGCCGCCAGTTCCTCAAGCACAAGGCCGAGTAGCCGAAACCGAGTTCGCCGCGCATATCGGCGAGTCCGGTGCCCGACCCGCCCTCCGCGGCGGCCGGCGGGCACCGGGCACCGGGCACCGCGCGGTCCGGCCCGTCCCCGCTCCGCATTGCGGTTGCAGAGGTGACGGTCACCGAGGCGCGCTCGTAGCCGCCGGAGATCTTCGTGGTGTTCCGGCGTGCGACACCACCGGATCCAGGGGCGTTCACGGCTACGCACCCGACGGTTTTCAGCAACCGCAACCGGTTCGCGGCATATCGCAGTGAACCGGCACTAGAAAGGCGTGCACTGATGGGAATATCGATGGAATCGTCCGAACCTGCCGGGAGGACCGACTCGGGCGAACTGACACGCAGGACCTTCGTCGTCGGGACCGCTGCCGCGGTGGCAGTGGCCGGTATCGGCGCGGGCACCGCCGAGGCGGCGGCCCCGACCGACGGCGCGGTGCCCGCCGCGAGAGCGGCCGGGACGGGCGGCTTCGAATGGCACGGGGGCCGGCGCGGTCAGTGGCTGGCGGGCGACACCCACGTCCACGACGACCACTCCTCGGACGGCAGCCTGCCGCGGCAGACGTCCAAGCAGACGAAGCCCGGCAACCTGCCCGTGGGCGACCAGATCGGCCAGGGCGAGCGGACGGGGCTGGACTTCATGCCCCTGACCGACCACCGCACCTACGACCAGCACTGGGATCCCCAGTGGGAGTCGTCGGCCCTGCTGCTGGTCCCCGGAGAGGAGGCGAACGGCTCCCCGCACGCCGTCGTCCTCGGCGCGGTCGACGTCGTCGTCGACGGCGCCAACCCGGCCGGCTCGGCGGCCTTCCGGCATGTGCAGCAGTCCGTCTGGGACGTGCACGCCCAGGACGCGATCTGGTCGCAGGCCCACCCCGACGACGGCGAGTACACCCCGGCCGCCGGCGTCAACGACAACGCCAGCGTCCAGGGCGCGAACCTCGTCGAGGTGCTGAACGTCGCCAGCGACCCGGACGCGGAGATCGACTACGCGGAGAACCGCTGGAACGCGGGTTTCCGCTTCGGCGTTTCCGCGGCCAGCGACTGCCACTTCCGTGAGCTGTGGGGCATCGCCGGGCCCGGGCAGCCCACCACGCGCGTCTTCGCCCCGCAGCGTTCCGTGCAGGGCATCCTGGATGGCTTCCGCAATGGGCACACCACGGTCTCGCAGAACATCCAGGGCCCCTTCCTCACCCTTGAGGCGGATGTCGACGGGGACGGGGAGTTCGAGGCGATCGGCGGCGACGAAGTCGTGGTCCGCGACCACCGACTGCACAAGCGCGCCGCGCTGCGGGTGAGGGTCCAAGGCGGCCAGGGCACCACCGTGCACCTGTACGCGGCCCCCGGCCGCTCCGCGGGCCCGGTCGAGACGTTCACCCCACAGACCGCGGACGAGACCTACGAGGTGCCGCTGGCGCTCACCGGCGCGGACCACACCTGGTACCGCGTCGAAGCGCGCTCCCCCGGCAGCCCTTCGGGCGCCCACGCGAACCCCGGCCTCCCCGACCAGTTGCGCGGCGCCACAACGCCGATCTTCCTGTCCGTCGGTGCGCCGGCGGACCCGACGCCGGAGATCCCCCTGCCGGTCGCGGACACCACCGCCGACCCGGCGGAGCTGGTTGTCGGCGAGCAGGGGGAGTTCGCCGGGTTCCCGGACGTGGCGGTGGACGAGGAGTTCACGCACATCGTCGCGGAGGTCCACGAGAACCAGGCGACCAAGGTGGTCTACCTCCGGCGGAGCGCCAAGGGGAAGCTCACCCGGGCTCTGACGCTGTCCGGTGACTCCGCGACCGCCCGGTCCCCGCGCGTCGTCGCGTCGGGCGCGCGCGTGTGGGTGGTCTGGCAGGACGAGCTGGGCCAGGAGCAGCCGCACCGGCCGGTGATCCTGCTGGCGAACAGCACCGACGGCGGCCGTTCGTTCTCCGCCCCCCGGCAGCTCAGTTCGGGCGTCGGCCGTGCCGTCCAGCCGGCGCTGGCGTTGGTCGACGGGACGTACCCGCTGGTGGCGTGGGCGGACAACTCCGTTGGTGCGTTCGATGTGTTCGCGCAGCTGATCGGTGTCGACAGCACCCCGGTGAACATCTCCGCGGCCGGCAAGACGACCAGCGCCGGCACGCCGGAGGACGCGCGGTCACCGCGCTTCCCGGCCTCCCTGTTCCCCGCGATCGCCGTGGGTGGGGACGGGCGTGCCGTGGTCACCTGGCAGGACGACCGCTTCGACCCGGATCCGCTGTGGACGGGCCACACCCCGCCCGCCGGCCAGCCGGCGAGCGGCGGCACCGACCCGGACAACTGGCAGATCCTCGCGGCGGTGCGTACGGCGTCCGGGCGCAGCTGGGGAGCGCCGGTGCAGGTCAGCGCCGTGACCAACCGCGCCGACCGGCACCCGGGTCTGGCCATCGCCGCCGACGGCACGGTCGTCGCGATCTGGGAGAGCGGCGCGCTGCAGAGCTCGGGCGCCAACCTGCAGCTGCGGTCGAGCCGTTCCACCGACGGCGGGACGACGTGGACGCCGTTCGAGCAGGTCGCCCTGGCGCCCCAGGCCATGAGCCAGCGGGCCGTGCTGAGCTGCGACCCCGACGGCGCGGTCCGCGCGGTCTGGTACGACTCCCGCGCGGCGGACTGGCGGTGGAAGGTCTTTACCGCCACGCTCACGACCGGAACCGGCTGGTCGGCGGCGGAGCAGGTCACGACGCGGGGTAACAATACCTGGCCCGCACTGGACCGCGGTGTCGTCGTCTTCGCCAGCGACCGCGCGGCGACCCGCCCGCAGCGCGACCGGACGCAGCAGGTCTACCTGTCCTCGCTGCTCTGACCGCCTGGACGCCCCGCGCGCCGCACCGCGCGGGGCGTCCCCCACACACCGCCCGCACACCGCCGGCCCTGGCCGAGGCCGGCGCTCGGCTGCGATCGGGTCGACTGGCGTGCTCCCACCGAAGCTGCAGGCTGACGTACTGTCAGTCCGACGGCGGCTCCGGGAGCCCGTATTCCGGTCGTGAACTGGGCCTTTGTCGGCGGCCGCGGCGGTGGTGTCGATCTGCCACAGGTCGGCCTTCCGGTCCAGTACGTCGTACGGGTGGACGAGCTTGCGGTCATCCGCGTCCTGGGTCCACTCGACCTGGTCGACGGCGGCGCAGTGGGTTTGCGTGGTGCCCGTGTCGGGGTCGGTGGCGCTGGTCCGGCGGCCATGAAGGTCGTAGGTGTAGGACCAGGCACTGCCGGCGTGGGCGGTCATGGTCTTCTGCCGCCCGGCCGGAAACCCGACGACCCGGGCGCCCGCCTCTCGACCCGATCGGCACATCCGTCAACAAATCCAGCAAAGGCGGCAGTCGAGAGGAACGGGCTGTACCGAGAAAAAACAGAACACGGCCCGGGTGATTGAACATTCACCCAAGCATGTCCGTACTCCTTACGGCGCCGCCGGCGCTGTTCCAAACCAAGAGTGCGTTCCCGCAAAGAAGGCTGTGCTATGGGGTCACGAACCGTTCGGCTGAACGGGGAGACAGTGCAGGCTGACTATCAGTCGACCGGCACCGGAAGTTCACAGAACTCAGAGCAGTTGCTGTACTGGCTCAGAGACCGACTGGGTCAGCAGGGTCCGCGGTTCGGCTGCGGCATCGCCCAGTGCGGCGCCTGCACGGTACTGCTCGACGGAACACCCTCCAGGTCCTGCGTGCAGCAGATGCACACGGTGCCCGACCAGTCCGAGATCCGCACCCTTGACGGCCTGGCCGACGGGGGCGAGCCGCATCCGCTGCAGCGCGCTTTCGTCGCCCTGCAGGCGGCCCAGTGCGGCTTCTGCGTCAACGGCATGGTCATGGGATCCCTCGGCTGGCTGGAGGCCCGGATCGCCGCGGGCAACCGTGCGGTGCCGACCAAGGAAGAGGTTGAGGACTTCCTGTCCGGGGCATCCGCGGACAACACGCGCAACTACCTGTGCCGTTGCGGCACCCACACCCGCATCGTCGACGCCATCCGCAGCGCAGCGAAGGAAATGGTCAGATGAGCACCACCGCAGCACCCACGCGCCGCCACTTCCTCCTCGGAGCGGGTGCCATCGCCGTCGGGTTCTCCCTGGCGGGCACAGGCACCGCCGCCGCGGACACCACCGCCGGTGACGGAGGCGGCGATCCCGGCCTCGTCCGTGTCGACGACCCGAACGGTGAAGCCTCCCAGTCGTGGCTGGTCCTGACCGAGGAAGCCATCACCGTCTACAGCGGCAAGGTCGAACTCGGCACGGGCGTGCAGACCTCGCTGACGCAGATCGTCGTGGAAGAACTGCGTCTGGGCGTCGGCGACGTGCACTACGTGCAGGGCGACACCCTGCTCAGCGTCAGCCAGGGCGGCACGACGGGTTCAAAAAGCGTGCAGAACGGCGGCGTGCAGCTGCGTCAGGCAGCCGCAACCGCGTTCGCCGAACTACGGCGCCGCGCGGCGGCCGCACTCGGCGTCGACCCGCGTAAACTCCGCGCCTCCGACGGCGCGTTCTCGGCCCAGGGCCACCGTGTCACCTACGCCGAACTGCTCAGGACGGGCAACAGCGTCCTGCCTCTCGACACGACCGCACCCCTGGTCGAACCCCGCGACTACAACGTCGTCGGCACCAGCCAGCCCCGCGTCGATCTGCCCGGCAAACTGGACGCCACCTTCCGGTTCCTGCACGACGTCGCTCCGGCCGGAACTCTGCACGGGCGGGTCGTGCGTCCCCCCGGCCGCAACTCACACAACCCCGTGATCGGGAACCTCGACCGTGCCCGGGCCATCGAGGGGTTCGTGGACGTCGTCCAGCAGGACCGGTTCATCGGTGTCGTCGCCACCACGCAGTGGGCCGCGGCCCGAGCCGCCAACCCGGCCACCGGTATCACCGTCACCTGGAGCGACGGTCCGGCGCTCATCCCGCAGGCCGACCTGCCCACGGCGTTGCGCAACCCCGTCAACCACTACAAGACCGTGGTCGAGCAGGACGACGGCGTCGCCCCGGTGCTCGCCGCGGCATCCACCGTCGTCACCGCGCAGTACTTCACCCCGTTCCAGATGCACGGCACCATGGGAGCCTCCACCGCGGTCGCCGACATCCGCAGCGAACCCGACCCGGCCACCGGCATACGGGCCACCGTCTGGTCCGGCACCCAGAACGTGACCGCACTGCGCGGAGCGATCGCAGGGCTGCTCGGCCTGCCCACCACCGCGGTCCGGGTGATCTACGAGGAGTCCTCCGGCTGCTACGGCCACGACGGTGTCGACGACTGTGCCGCGGACGCAGCCCTGCTCTCCCGCGCCGTCGGCGCTCCTGTGCGCGTGCAGTGGACGCGGCAGGACGAACACGGCTGGGAGCCCTACGGCGGCGCGCAGGCCCACGACATGACCGGTGCCCTCGACAACAAGGGCATCACCGCCTGGTCGCACCTGATCTACGCCCCCACCGCGAACAGCCGCCCCACCGCCACCAACCCCGGCACGCTCCTGGCCGGCGCGCTCTCCGGGTTGCTGCCCGACCCGCTGCCCGCCACGTCGGTCGACACCTCCGGCCGCAACGCACCGGTGACCTACGACTTCCCGCAGCGCGTCGAGGCCCGGCTGATCAAGAGCTTCGAGACCACCGGACCGACGTCAGCCGCCCCCAGCACCCCGCTGACCTACCGGATACCCCGCACCACCGCCCTGCGGTCGCTCGGCGGCTTCTCCAACAGCTTCGCCAACGAGTCGTTCTTCGACGAACTCGCCCACGCCGGCGGCCACGACCCGCTGCACCTGCGCCTCGGCTCCCTGAGTGATCCACGGGCGCTCGCCGTGTGCCGAGCACTGCTGGACACCTGGGAGGCACGCCCCGAGGGCGGCGCCGGAACCGGCGCCGGAGTGGCGTTCCATCAGTACGAGGTGGTCAACGCCTACGTCGCCACGTACGTCGAGGTGCACGTGGACCCGGCCACCGGGCAGGTCCACGTCGACCGGGTCGTCGTCGCACACGACTGCGGACTGATCATCAACCCCGACGGTCTGCGCAACCAGATCGAGGGCAACGTGGTGCAGGGGATCAGCCGGGCCCTGAAGGAGGAGGTCCACTACACGGGAGACCGCATCACCTCCCTGACATGGCAGTCCGCCACCGCTGGGGCGGCCTATGACGTCATCCGTTTCAACGAGGTCCCGACCATCGAGACGATCCTCATCGACCGGCCCGACCAGCCGGCGCTCGGCGCGGGAGAGCCGACGATCGGCACCGTGGCCGGAGCCATCGCCAACGCCGTCTTCAACGCCACCGGCACACGCATCCGGGAACTCCCCATCACCCCGGACAAGCTGCGGGGGGCGCAGAAGTGACGGCCCGCACTCCGGCTCCGCCGGCCCGCGGAAGGGGGTGGCCGCCCCGTGCTGGACATCGCTGAGGAACTGCATCACTGGTCCCGGCAGGGGCGGCCGTTCGCAGTGGCGACGGTGTCCGCGGTGGGCGGCAGCGCACCGCGGACACCGGGGGCCGCACTGGCCGTTGACGCCGACGGCGCAGTCCTGGGCAGCATCTCGGGCGGGTGCGTGGAGGGTGCCGTCTTCGAGCTGTGCACACAGGTCCTCGACAGCGGGGAGCCGGTCGTCGATCGGTTCGGCTTCTCCGCCGACGACGCCTTCGCAGTCGGCCTGACCTGCGGCGGCAGCATCGAGGTACTGGTCGAGCGGATCGACCCCGCCGCACGTCCGGAGATCGCCGCGTTCCTCGCCGCGGCGGCACGCCGGGAAGCCGTGGCGCTGGTCCGCCCGGTGGAGGGACCGGCCGCCGACCGGGGCCGGGCGCTCGTACTGCGTCCGGGCCACGACGATCTGGGAAGTCTCGGTTCGGCGTCCCTCGACCAGGACGCTGCCCGCCAGGCCCGCCACCTGCTGGCCATGGGCACCACGGGCTCCCTCACGGCCGCCGACGCAGCCGGCCCGGTGAGGCTGCTGGTGGAAAGCAGCGTGCCCCGCCCCCGCATGCTGCTGTTCGGCGCGGTCGACATCGCGGCCGCCCTCGCCGAGGTGGGATCGTTCCTCGGGTACCGGGTCACGGTGTGCGACGCACGCCCGGTCTTCGCCACCCCGGCCCGTTTCCCGAAGGCCGACGAGGTCGTCGTGGACTGGCCGCAGCGCTACCTGGCGGGCACCTGCGTCGACGAGCGGACAGTGATCTGCATCCTGACCCACGACCCGAAGTTCGACGTCCCGCTGCTGGAACAGGCACTGCGCCTGCCGGTCGCGTACGTCGGCGCCATGGGGTCGCGCCGGACCCACCGCGACCGTCTGGAACGGCTGCGTGCCGTCGGCCTGGACGAGGGGCAACTGGCCCGGCTGCACAGCCCGCTCGGGCTCGACCTCGGGGCCCGCAGCCCGCAGGAGACCGCCCTGTCGATAGCAGCCGAGATCGTCGGCGGCCGGCACGGCGGCAGCGGGATGCCGCTCAGCCGGACGAGCGGAGCCATCCACCCGGACACCCTGTCCCGGCAGCCCCTGGTCGTACCGGCGATGTGACCTGGGGCAAAAGTTCCGCCGACCGATGTGGTTCCGGGCGACCCCTGCACCTGCGGGGCCGCCCGGAACCACGCCCGTGCGGCTCGCAGACGTTGCGCGGCGGTGCCCGATGTCCTTGCCGACGATCTCCCGGAGCCGCGGGAGTGGGCGCCGGTGAGGCCTCGGGCGATCTCTCGCGCTGCAAGATCCACCAGGTGGCACGACTGTCGGCCCGTGAGAATCAGCCCCCCGCCCATCGCTACACGGCCAGTGCCCAGGAACCCACCAACCGAGTTGCCGCCCTTGGCGACCGCCCCGGCGGACAGCTTCTGCCAGCTCCGCTTCGGCACCTTCGCGGCCAGCCGGTCTGCCCGGAACTTCCTTGCACCGGTGGTGTCTTCGCGGGTGGTTTCCTTGTCCACCACGAAGCTCACCGGCACTGATGAAGCCGCGCCAGCCCGAACCCTGCCTTGTCCGCTCCCATCTCGTACCGGGACCCCAGGGCCATCGGCGCACCAGCCGGTACGACGTTCACGATTCGTAAGAATTTCGGCCGCCCCTGGCGCACCGAATGGGACCAAGCTGAATGATGGACGCGCGGGGTACCGCGACAGTCGTACCGGTGCGGAGAATGGAGCGAATATGTTGGTCCGTGGTATCGGCGGGATTATCCTCGTCGTCCTCGGCGCGGTCTGGATCGCGCAGGGCACGGGTGCGATGGGCGGCTCGGGCATGTCCGGCCACGGCCAATACGCCGTGCTGGGCGCGGTGGTTGCGCTGATCGGACTCTTCCTGCTGGTGCAGGCCTGGCGAGTACGGAGCCGCGACACGAGCCAACGCCCCTGATACTGCAACCGATCTCCCCCCGGGTGGTCGGCGGCAGGCTTGGGTCGGCAGGGTCTGCACCCGGCGCTCCATGATTGAGTTCATGCGGGGCTCGCGGATGCCGGTGGTGACGACCTCGATGCCCTCGGCCTCGAAGACGGCGTCGAACGCGCGGGTGTACTTGCTGTCGCGGTCCCTGATCAGGTGCGTGACGGTGGCGCCGGCGTCCTGGAGATCCATGACCAAGTTCCGAGCGATCTGGGTGACCCAGTCCGCGGTGGGGTGTGCGGTGGCACCGAGGACGCGGATGCGGCGGTTGGTGTGCTCGATGACGGCGAAGACGTACAGCGTCGCCCTGGCCCGCGAGAACAGCTCCCGGGGGTATCGGCGCATCCACGGCGAACTCGCTGCCCTCGGCGTCGCACAGCGCGTCCACGCCGCCGACACCGACCGTAAAGTCGAGGCCCTCGACTCCGTATCGTCAGTGATTGTGTCCGAGGGGGGATTCGACCACTGACGATACGGTCGTGGTGGCGCAGGCCGAGCTCTACCTCTGAGACCGCTGTCGGCGTAGGCCAGGAATCGGCTGACTGGACTTCCGGGCCAACCCGGCGGCGATGAGACGCTCCCAGACGGTGAGTTCCCGTTCGCCGCCGCTGTGCCACGGGCCGTCAACCACGTCAGGACGCCACAGAGACGCGGGGACGATCCCGGGGTCGAGGATCTCCAGGCCATCCAGCAGGGATTCGATCTCCTCGTCGGTGCGCCACCGACCGCGGCCGAAAGTCTGTTGGAGGACTCCCTCGGCCTCCGCTGTCTCCGGGTTGTTGCCGGAACGGAAGTGGCTGATAAAGAAGTAGCTCCCGGAGGGCACCTGGTCGCGCCAGTAGCGGACGATTCCAGCTGGGTCTTCCTCGTCGTTGACGTGGTGAAGGATGGCGCTGAATATAACGCCGACGGGGCGATCGAAGTCGATCAGCTCCACAGCCGCCTGGACGGCGTCCTCGCTGGTGTACTCGCCCGCACGAGCTCCCCGGTGAAGGCCGTCGCCGGAATCTCCGACGACGAACTCAGCAGCAGCGCGTGCCGCGGGGCCTCCCGGACCGGCCGGGCGAACAGATGCTTCTTGAACTCGACGTTTTCGGGGCCGCTTTCCCGTACGGCGTCGGCGTCCCGGACGGCCTCGGTGACGTCGGCCGCGATGTGGACCCGGTCGACCAGGCCCTCGACGTTCAGGCCCAGGGCGGAAAGGTGCGGGGTGAACTCTGCCGGCGCGGTGTTGATGGCCTCGGCGGGGTCGGGGCGCGGGTCACTCACGTGGACGGTCAGGCCGGTCGTGGTGCCTCAGACCGCCACCGGCGGCCCGTTACCGTCGTCGGCTCCTGGACGCTCTCCCACCCGGTCCCGGCCACGAGCAGCGCGTCCCCGACCGCTATGGCTTCGTGCACGCTCCGGGTTCCCATCAAGACACACAGCGTGTAACTGACGTCCTCAGACTCTCGTGCCCTTTCGAGCGTCTCCCTTTCGGCGAGCGCGATCTGCAGGGTCGCGTACCGGGTCAGCAGCCCTCTGACGACCTTGGGATCCGGAATGAGCACAGCCAGGCCCTCTCTCTCGATGTTGATGGCGTTTCGCCAAGTGGTGTAAGCGAACAAGGGGGAAGCGCGTCTGCTCCGACCTCGCAGGGCGAGCCGCACGAAGCCGTCCAGCCGTCGGAGCCGGGTCCGCCTCCCGTATCGAACTCGCGGGTCAGCCTGCGGAGGGACGCGGGGCGCGCAGGTGGCCCGCTTCTCCAGCTCCTCGTCGTCGACCAGCGTGAGCATCGGCCGACCCGGCGCGCACAGAGTGGTCACGACGAACTCGGTCGGCGCGTCCGACAGGGCGTCGCCGTCTGATGGTGGATCACGTCACCGCCCGACTCCCACAACGTCTCACTGGCCTTGATCACGCGCTCCGGCTCACCGTCGAGCTGCCAGCACCTTGGGCCCGAACATCGCCGGACTCTCCTGCTCGGCGGTCCCGTCCACTGAGTCCCCCTCCGACACTGTGCTGCACCTCCGTGGGCCTGCCCGGAATGGACGATCTCGCGTCGGCCACCGCCTCCTGGGCCGGTGTACCGACCTCTCGTTCGGCGGTGACCGTGTTCGTCTACTCCGGGCTCACACGACTTGCTTCGCACTGAAGACAAGGCACAACCCGTATCTGTGACGCACCGTCCGTCGTCCGCCTGCGGACAGGGCATTCGCGGCGAGCGTCAGTCGGCCGCGGCGACTGCGTCCTTGATGAGTCGGCGAGCGGCCGTGTCGGTACGGGCGACGTCATGGGTACCAGGCGGTCCTGGCACAATCCGCGCAGGCCGGAGACGGGCGGCGTGGCCCTGGCCGCGCCTGCTGTGGCGGGTGCCCCAGCCGGAGGTAGGCCGCGGCGATCGGGCCGATCATGACCTCGACGGTGTCGGCAGCGAGGTTGCCGCACTGCTCCGGATCGGTGGCGGCCAGGCTGAGCAGCTGCAACAGCATGCGGATCGCCCCGGATTGCTCCCCGACGGTGGCCATTGACACGTGCCGGGCGTTGTCACCGTTCCCAGTTGACGGCTTCACACGACCACCCCGGCCGACAGCGTCACACATCGGGTCGCAGCCCGGTCCTAGTGATGCCAGCCCGATGCGTGAGGAGAGAGTTGGATCATGAGGGTCACTTGTCGCCGGAGTCCAGCCTCGTCGGCACGTTCTGGCTTCAGCGGGGGCGACTCGGCGCATGGTCGTGACCATGGAGGGTGTCGGACATGACGGGAGACAAGGGGACACGTTCCCTTTCGCCGACCCAGTCGACCCGAGACCCGTCGGCGGGCTTGCGCGCACTCCCTCGTCCCGTCGCCGTCGTGGTGGGCGCCGGTGGCGTGCTCGGTGCGGCGCATGTTGGTCTCGGATACGCGCTGGAGCAACGCGGATTCGTGCCGGACATGATCATCGGAACCTCGGTGGGTGCCCTCAACGGGGCCATCGCGGCCGCCCACCCCGACAGGGCCGCGCGGTGGCTGGACCACGTGTGGACCCAGTTGCGTCGCCGTGAGGTGTATCCCCTCGGCTACCCGTCCTCACGGGCCAGCATCTTCACCGACCGCGGCCTGCGTCGACTGATCGCTCGGGCTGGGCTGCCGTCGCGGATGGAGCAGTTGGCGGTCCCGTTCACCGCGGTGGCCATGGACTTGGGCACCGGCGCTCCGGCGCTGCTCGACCACGGAGACCTCGAGTCCGCCCTGCTGGCCAGCGCAGCCATTCCCGGGATGCTGCCCCCGGTCGATCGTGAGGGCCGGACGCTCGTCGACGGCGGAGTGGTCGCCTATGTCCCGGTACTGGCAGCCCTGCAGGCTGGGGCGGCCAGCGTGGTGGTGGTGGCGACCGGGCCGGAGAGCTCGCCGCTGCGCCCCATCAATCCGCGCCGACGTGCCAGTGCGATCGCCGCCAGGGCCGGGCTGCTGCTGTTGCGCCATCAGATCGAGCGTGATCTGCATGAGGTGTCCACGTACATCCCGACCGTCGTGCTGCCAACAGGCATCGAGGCCTGGCCCGCCCCGTGGGACTTCGGCCATTCCCAGCGGCTGATCAGCACCGCGTCCCTCACGGCGGGACGCTTTCTCGACGGGCTGCGCATCAGTGGGCCGGGCCTGTATCGGGTCAACGACCCTTCGGCGACGTCCGCAAGTCCGGGCGACGCATCGACTTCTTCCATACCAGGGGCAGGCCTGTGAGTAGCATCACGTTCCTCAATATTGGCATGCATGGGCGCGTCAATCCGACGCTGCCGGTCGTGGCCGAGCTTGTTCGGCGCGGCCACGCTGTCACTTACCACACCTCACCCGCGTTCCGTGAGGAGATCGCGGCCACCGGCGCGACTGTGTGTCTCTACCCCGGGGGCGACCAGCCGCTCCCCGATCCGCCGACGCCGGTCAGCCTGATGGAGGGCCTCGCGCGCACTGCCGTCCGCTTGCTGCCCGCAATGCTCACCGACCTGCGCCGCGTCCGACCCGATTTGATCGTCCACGACAACGCCTGCTTGTGGGGCGCAGTCGCCGCCCGCGAACTCGACGTGCCTGCGGCGTCGTCGTTCACCACGTTTGCCTTCAACCGGCATGTCCCCAGCCCCACCCGCGGCTCGTGGGACCTACTCGCCGCGGCGACGAACCGGCCCCGCAGCGTCCAGGGCTACCTGCGGTCTCGCCGGGAGCTGCACCGTCGCTTCGACACGCGAGGGTTGCCACTGCTCGACCTGGGGAACATCCGCCAGCCGCTCAATCTGGTCTACACCTCGCGGGTGTTCCAGCCCGCCGCCGAGGATTTCGACGAGTCCTACCGTTTCGTCGGCCCAAGCATCGGCGCCCGCCCAATCGACCCGTCGTTCCCGGCCGATCGGCTCCAGGACCCAGTGCTGTATGCCTCGCTGGGCACGGTGTTCAACGCCGACGCGCGGTTGCTGCGCACTTTCGCCACCGCGCTCGCCCCGCTGGGCGGCACCGTGGTCGTCTCCACCGGGCAGACCGATCCCGACACGCTGGGTCCGTTGCCCGCCAACGTGCTCGCCCGCCGTTTCGTGCCTCAACCGGAGGTGCTGGCCCGCGCGGCGCTGTTCGTCACCCATGGTGGGATGAACAGCGTCAACGAGGCCCTGTACGCCGGGGTTCCGATGTTGGTGGTCCCGCAGGGCGCCGACCAGCCGATCGTGGCCCGTCGCGTGGTCGAACTCGGCGCAGGCCTGTCGATCCGTACCCAGGACGTCGCCAAGGGCTCCGTGCGTGCCCTCGCCCGACGCCTGCTCCACGACCCCGGGTTCCAGGCAGCCGCGACCACCCTGCAGGCCGCCCAGCACAAGGCCGGTGGATATCGGCGGGCTGCCGACGAACTCGAGCGGTACCTGCATACGGCCGGCTCGGTCCGTCAGTCGGTTCCCGTCGATCCGTCACATCGAGCTGAGTGATGTCACCTGTCGTCGTCCTGCTGCTGTTGGCCGGGCTGTCGGAGGCCGCCGGGCGCATCCTGCCGCTGGTGACACGTCGGCCTGGCATGTCGCGGACGTTTGTGGCCGGGTTGCTGCTGGCCGCCGGCGTCGTCGAGGGTGCCGTGTTCGCGCTGTGGCCGCTGACCGCATGGAACCTGGCCGAGTTGGTGCTGTCGTCTCCACCGCCAGGCGGCGAGTTGGTATGGACACCGGGCCTCGTCGCCCCGCTGGTGCTCGCTGCCGTCCTTGCGTTCCCGCTGCTCGGGCCCCTGCTCCACCTGCTGCTCTTCGTGGGGGTCGGGGCCGGTCTGGCCGGCACGCTCGCAGCGGCGACCGGGCTGGGCTGGTGGGCCGCCGCCGGTTACGTGGCCGTCGCCGGGGTGGGCCTGGGTGTCGCTGTGGAGGCCGTTCGGCGTCTGGTCGTGAGGATCAGTGCTACCGAGGCGCCGGAGCCGATCACATGAACGATTTCCTGCTCTCGGTCTGCGCGCTTGGGCCGGCTCTGCTCGCCGAAGGTCTGCTGGCCCGCTATGAGGTGCTGGTCTACAGCGCCGGCTGGCGGGCCACTAACACCGAGCTCCCGGAGGGCGTGCCGTATGCCCGGGGTGCGGCCGCCGACCGTCCCCCGGATGCCTACCTGGTCTACCTGGACGGCATCGGGAAACGTCGCGTCAGCGACACCCGTGACGGCGGCCGGCTGGTCAAGGCCCTGATCGCCGGAGCGCCGGAGCTGCGGGTGCTGGGTCAGGTGCAGCCCTACTCGCCGCTGGCCGACCCGCTGGCCGATCGGCCGGGGTGGTCGTGGCTGCGCCGCCACGTCGGGCTGCTGCTGTTCCTGCACAACGTCATGCAGACCTTCGTCGCCGCCGACCACCGGTACCGCCCCTTGTACAACCGGGCCGTCGGCTCCCAGATCGCCGCGCAGCTCCGGCTCGCCGGCTACCAGCCCGACAGCGGCATCCCCGTGGTGCTGCTCAGCTACAGCGGGGGCGCCCAGGTCGCCACCGGCGCCGTTGACGAACTGCATACCCGGCTACGCTCCCCGCTCATCGTGATCACGCTCGGCGGGTTCCACAACGGCGCCAACGACCTCACCCACGTCGAGCACGTGTATCGGCTCACCAGTGCGAGCGACCGGATCGAGCGGGTCGGCACCTGGATCTTCCCTCAGCGTTGGCGCCTGTTCCGCCGTAGCGGATGGAACCGCGCCCGCCGCGCCGGGAAGATCACCGTGCATCGGCTCGATCCAGCCACCCACATCGGGCCGCGCAGCTACATCAGCCCGGAGGAACACCTGCCCGATGGCCGCAGCTACCTCGACCGCACGACCGACGCCGTGATCACGCTCATCCGCGCCCACCACGGCGCGACCGCGGCAACAGAAAACGCGTTGCCATGAGGGCCCCGACCGAAGGGGGCAGCGCAGAATCCGGCGCGAAGTCGACCCTGTCGAGCGTCTCCGCCGCGACGTCGTCGGCCGAATCACGAGGAGGCACTGAGCAACGGAGCGGGAGCCCCTGCCCGGACGACGCCGCCACCCGCCCGTTGCCGCGGCCCGCGGGAGACGACCCTCACGGGGCCGCGGCCGCCATCCGGAACTGCGCAGCCCGAGCGGACACCGGCGTTCACGCCGGTGTCCGCTCAACCGGCCGGCATCGTCATTCTGTGCCACGTCCTGGCGGTGGAGCCGCCGACCTCACTCGAAGATGTCGTGCTGATCCATGACGGGTTCGAAAACGCGTTGAGGTACCACGAGGTGCTCTCTGTCCTGGCCGCTCGCTGCGGGCGGGCGGCCCCAGACGGAAAGCGGCAGGTCAGGCGTCGGTTTCCGCCTGGAGGGCGGCAGCACGGTCGACGTCGAGTCCGGCGGCCAGGCCTCGCAGGAGGGGGCCGTACTCCGGGTGGGCAAGAGCGAACGCCATCTGGGCGACCAGGTAGTCAGCCGGGTTGCCGGTGTCGTACCAGCGGCCCTTGATGACCTGCCCGTACACCGCGCGGGTGGAGGCGTAGGCGTTGATGGCGTCGGTCAGGTAGATCTCGCCGGTCCTGTGCTCGTACCAGCGGCGGGTCTGTTCGCGCAGTTCGTCGATGATGCCGGGGGTGACGACGTAGCCGCCGATGGCCGCGTACGACGACGGGGCGGCAGCGGGCTTGGGCTTTTCGACCAGGCCGGCGATGCGCAGTTGGCCGTCCCCCAGGTCTTCCTTGACGATGGGCACGCCGTAGCGCTGGGAGTCGGTGGGGTCCATCGGCATGAGCGCCAGCACCGGGCAGCCGGTCTGCTCGTACGCGCGGATCAACTGCTGTGCGCGGGGGATCTCGGCCACGAAGACGTCGTCGGGCCACAGCACCAGCACGGGCTCGTCGCCGAAGGCACGGGCAGCGTTCAGCACAGGGGTGCCGTTGCCGTACGGGCCGTACTGGTCGAGGTAGGTGATGTGACCCTGGCGGGCCAGTTCTGCGACCTCCTCGACCGCGTCCGCGTGAGCCGTCTTGCCGTCTTTGCGGAGTTGCTCGACGAGGGCGGGGTTGGGGCGGAAGTGGTCCAGGATGAGGCTCTTGCCGCCGGAGACGACGATGGTGATGTCGGTGATGCCGGAGTCCACCAGCTCGCGCACGGTGTGCTCGATGACTGGCTTGTCGCCGACCGGGAGCATCTCCTTCGGTATCGCCTTCGTCAGAGGCAGCAGCCTGGAGCCGAGTCCGGCAGCGGGGATCACGGCCCTGCGAATCGTCGGGGACATCACGTCTCTCTCGCTCGGCACACCGTACCGGGCGGCACGGCACATGTTTGACGCTACCAACGCCCACCGCGGCCCCTGCCGATCGTCCATTTCGCCGATCGCTGCTGGACCACGACACCTACCCGGCCAGGCCCGCGCCTGCGGCTCGCCGGACCTCGCCCACTGCGGAGTCCGGCACGGCACCGGAACGGGCACCGACCGGTGGGCGGCCGAGCGCCCCTTCGGTCCGGCTGTCCGTCTTCCAGTCCTTCAGCGCCACCCGGACAGGGCTTTCGTGTTCGACGCGTTCGGCCCGCTCGGGATCCGGCCCACCGCAGGCTCGGGCGGGGCCGTGCAGAAGCGCCCGACAGGGGCGCTGTCATGAATGGACCGAGTGCAGGTGACATGTGTGACGGAGGTCGCTGTTTTCAGGCTGCTCCGCTCAGTGTCACAACAGTGGTGCGAGTCCTGTCGTGTGTAGTGCACGTTGCTGACTTCACCGTCACCACGACGTACACGGGGTCGATGACCCCTCGATGGGAAGGGATCCAGATGAGAGTGGTTGTCGCAGGGGCCACAGGGTTGATCGGCTCCAGCACGGTTGCCAGGCTCCGTGAAAACGGGGTGCAGGTCGTGCCCGTTTCACGCCGCCATGGCGTCGACGTGATCACAGGGAACGGTCTCGACGAGGCCTTGCGGGCGGCTGAGGTGGTGGTGGACCTCACCGATGCGCCGGCGCGCACTGAGGAAGCCGGTCTGCGGTTCTTCCGCACCGCGACGACCAACCTCCTGGCCGCGGCGGCCTCGGCCGGCGTCGAGCATCACGTGGTCCTGTCGGTGGTGGGAGCCGAGCGGCTGCGGTCGGGTTACTTCCTCGCGAAAGAATTGCAGGAGTACCAGGTACGAAAGTCTCCGATCCCTCATTCGATCGTGCGTGCTGCGCTGTCCTTCGAGTCCCTCGAGGCCATGGCTGTCGCAGACACACACCCGGACGGGGTCCACGTCGCGCCTGCGCTGGTCCGTCCCGTGGCGACGGACGACATCGCCGCTGCGGTCGCGCATGTCGCTGTGGGACTGCCACTGTTCGGCACACTCGAGGTGGCCGGCCCCGAGGAGTACCGCCTTGACGACCTCACGGCGAAGCTCCTCGCCGCCAAGGGCGACGCCAGAAGTGTTGTCACCGATGCGCGCGCCAGGCTCTTCGCCGCCGAAGTGGGGAGACGCGCGCTTCTGCCCGAACCGGGCGCCAACATCGGTCACACGACCTTCAGCGCGTGGCTCGCGCAGCGCTGACGCGCGCGGACGCGGCGACGGCCTCCCCACGCACATCCCTTCCGGACGGCCGCCAAAGCGCACTCGTGGCCGCAGCCGCCGTCCGTCTTCTCCTCCCCACGCCTTGGCAGGAAGGCCGCAATCAGTGATTTGACCCGGCCCACAGAGTCCTCCGCGACCAGTGAATGGCAGGCCTGCCGAGAAGATCCGCACAGGTCAATCCTGGCGCTACGGCGTGCGTACCGTCAGTGGTTGTGTCCGAGGGGGAGTTGACCGCTGGCAATACGGTCATGGTCGCGCAGGGGCGAACTCCGGCTGTCGACCCAGCCGTCGTCACCCAGTGGATCAACGAGGCACAACGAGACAAGGAAGCAGCACAGAAGAAGCTCGACGGGCTCGCCAACGGTGACCGGCCTTCCCGCCAGAACCAAAGCTCCGTTCTCGGGCGGAGATCCTGGACTGCCAGGCTGCGGCCCCATACGCCCCGCCTCCCTTGTGGCGTCCGCACACATGCCCTCCCACGCACCTTTTGCCTATCGTGTGCGCCGCGCCGCATAACGGCGTGAAGCGTGGGCGAGGGGGCCAGGACATGCAATACAGACGCAGCCGTGAAGGCCGGTGGCGGCTGCTGCTCGCTCTCCTGATGGCGGTGGTGGCGGGACTGCCGGCTGCCGGCGGCACCGCGTCCGCCGCCGAGCCGCCCCCTTACCTCACCCTCGAGGCGAGCTACGCAGCGGGCACTGTCACCAACGGCTGGGAACGCGTAGAGCGCTATCTCGACACCACCACCGGATTCCGCGCCGAGGGCTACCCGCCGGACGGCCGCGGCGACCAGGACGGACAGCGCGTGACGTACTTCGGCGGCGTCTTACGCCCGTACTCCGGCCGCTTCCTGCTCTACTCGGCCCCCGGCTGGAACACCGGCACCCGTACCACGCCGGTCCTCCTCGTCCACGGCGCGAACGACACCGCGGACCGTGCCTGGGCCAATCCGGGTGAGGCGGGCGGCTACGGCTGCGGCACCGCGTCCTGCCCGTCCACCGGGCTGATGCAGTACCTGGCCGGGCGTGGCCACCGCGTCTTCGCCGTCGGCTTCGCGCACAAGCAGGGCGACAACCTGATGCAGGCGCAGATCGTCGGCGACGCGATCGCCGTCATCAAGGCGAAGCTGGGCGTCGGCAAGGTCGACCTCGTCGGCTGGAGCAAGGGCGAGATGTCGACCCGCGCATACGTGTCGTCCCTGAAGCCGAGCTGGGGACGGGCGTACGCCGGCGACGTACGCAGGCTGATCACCGTCGGCGGTCCGAACGGCGGCTACGACTACCCGTACGCCCACGGCTGGTCGCACGACTTCTCCATCTGGCCCGAGTGTGGAGGGAAGGTCAACGCCCCCTCCCCGCACTCGCACATGACGTGCTACGGCTTGTACACCTCGCACCCCGAGTTCTCCATGACGCCCTCCGGCGGCCATGACGACTACCCCGGCCAACGCCAGATGCTGGCCCGCTGGGACAGTGTGTACGGAGTCGACGGCGCCACCCAGGACTGGTACACGACGTACTACGGCGGCCAGGGCTTCTACACCGCGGGCAGCGGCATCCAGGCCGCCATCGACGCCGGCTCACTGATCACGCCGCTGCACAACGCCGGAGTACCCGCATCCGTCACCACCTACCTGCTGGCCGGCGGATCCCCGAACGTCCTCGGCATCTTCAACGAGAACCGGGGGCCCAGCGACGGTGTCGTCTTCATCGCCAGCGCGCTCGACACCACCGGCATCCCCACGGTCGGCGGCACGGCCACCATCGCCGGCGCCAACCACCTCGAGCTGGGATGGAACAACTCGGCCGCCGCCCAGATCGCCACTTGGCTCTCGTAAAGGACCCCGCATGACCACAGGCAGCATCCGTACCCGCCGCGTGCCCACCGATCGTCTCACCGTCGGGATCACCGAGATCCGGGCCGAAGGCGAACCGGTCCTCTTCGTTCACGGCAACGTCTCCTCCTCGGCCTTCTGGCACACCATCCTGCCCCTCCTCCCGGACCGCTACCGCCCCATCGCGCTGGACCTGCGCGGCTTCGGCAGCACCGACCCGCTGCCCATCGACGCGACGCGCGGCCTGCGCGACCACGCCGACGACCTCGCCGCTCTGCTGGTGGCCCTCGGGCTCGACCGGGTACACCTGGTGGGCTGGTCCATGGGCGGGGGCGTGATCATGCAGTACCTGTGCGACCACCCGGCCGCGGTGCGCTCCCTGACCCTGGTCAACCCGGTCTCCCCGTACGGCTTCGGCGGTACGCACGGTGTGGAGGGAACCCTCAACTCCGAGGACGGGGCGGGCTCGGGCGGCGGCACGGCCAACCCGGAGTTCGTCGCGCGGCTCGCCAAGGGCGACCGCGGTGAGGACTCCCCGCTCTCACCCCGCTCCGTCCTGGCGAACTGCTATGTCAAGCCGCCATGGCGCCCCGAGCACGAGGACGAGTACGTCACGTCCATGCTCACCACGCGGACGGGCGACGACCACTACCCGGGCGACAGCGTGGCGTCCGCCGTCTGGCCGGGCGTCGCACCCGGCACCCGCGGGGTCCTCAACTGCCTTTCGCCGCTCTGCTTCCGCATCGACGAGTTGCATCTGATCGACCCCAAGCCGCCGGTGCTGTGGATACGCGGCGAGGACGACGTGATCGTCTCGGACACCTCGATGTTCGACCTCGCACACCTGGGCTCGATCGGCGCGGTGCCGGGCTGGGACGGGACCCCGGCCCAGCCGATGGTGGCGCAGACACGCCATGTCCTGAACCGCTACGCGACAAGCGGCGGAGCGGTACGGGAGGTCGCCGTGGCCGGCGCCGGCCACGCCGTGCACCTGGAACGCCCCGAGGAGTTCGGCGCGGCACTGCTGGGAATCCTGTCGGCATGACGGTATGCACCACTGAGCTGGGCGCCGTGCGCGGCAGCCTGTCCGCGGACGGCGTGGCGTCCTTTCTGGGCATCCCTTACGCCGCCCCGCCCTTTGGCCCTCTTCGCTTTCGCGCACCGTGTCCCCCTGAGCCCTGGACAGGCGTACGGGACGCCACGGCCTACGGTCCGACGGCGCCGCACGCGCCCTACGCACCGCCCTTCGACGCCCTCATCCCGGAGGACGTCATCCCTGGTGAGGAGTGTCTGAACCTCAACGTCTGGACCCCCGCCCCGGGGCCGGGGGCCGGCCTGCCGGTGATGGTGTGGCTGCACGGCGGGGCGTTCTCCAACGGCTCGGGCTCGGCATCGGCGTACGACGGCAGCGCCTTCGCTCGCGACGGGGTCGTCTGCGTCACCCTCAATTACCGCCTGGGCACGGATGGTTTCCTCCATCTTCCCGGCGTCCCCGACAACCGCGGTCTCCTGGACCAGTTGGCCGCCCTGCGTTGGATCCGCGCCAACATCGCCTCCTTCGGCGGCGACCCCGATCAGGTGACGGTCTTCGGTGAATCGGCGGGCGCCATGAGCATCGGCGTCCTGCTGGCCACGGGCTCGGCACGCGGCCTGTTCCGCCGGGCGATCCTGCAGAGCGGCGGCTGTCACCACTTCCTCCGCCCGTCCTCGGCGGTCCTGATCGCGGCCCGCCTGGCCACGAAGCTCGGCATCGAGCCGACTTCGGAGGCCTTCGCCGCAGTCCCCCTCACCGACCTCCTTCCCGCCCAGGCCGAACTCCGCGCCGAGGTGGGCGCCCTCCCGGATCCGGCCCTGTGGGGCGAGGCGGCGCTCAACATGATGCCTTTCGAACCGGTGACCGTCGGTCCGGCCCTTCCCGGCCCCGACTGCGGCGTCGACCTCCTGATCGGCAGCAACCACGAGGAGTACCGGCTCTTCCTGGTTCCCACAGAGCGCCTCGAGGCCTTCCCCGAACCGCGACTGCGCGCCATGGCGGCTGCCTACGGCGTGGACCCGGACAAGGCCCTCCCCGTCTACCGCGCCACCCGCCCCACCGCCGCCCCGGGCGAGCTCCTGGACGCGGTGGCGACGGACTGGTTCTACCGGATCCCCGCCATCCGTCTGGCCGAGTCCGTCCCGGGTTCGCACCTGTACGAATTCGCCTGGCGCTCCCCGCGGTTCGGCGGCCGCCTCGGCGCATGCCACGCCCTGGAACTGGCCTTCGTCTTCGACCGCCTCCACGACCCGTCGTACGCCCCGATGCTCGGCACCCACCCACCCCAGGCTCTCGCGGACGCGATGCACGCAGCGTGGGTCTCCTTCGCGAAGACCGGCGACCCCGGCTGGCCCGCGTACGACACGACCACCCGCACGACGATGGTCTTCGCCGACGACCCCGCTCCGGAGGACGACCCACGGAGGGAGGAACGCCTGCTCTGGGAAGGTGTGCGCTAGTACGGCAACGGTGTTTGCCTGAAGCCGGACTTCGCCCGCCTTTCGGTGTCGGCGGCCACGGAGGCGGCCTCGCCCCGGCGGCGCAGGTGCCGGGCCTCCGCGCCGCCGGTCAGGACCCCGGGTCCTGGCTGAGTTGGCGCTGAAGGCTGCGTGTGAGGTGCTCCGCCATGGCTTCCGCGGCACGGTCGGGCTTGTGGCGCAGTATCGCGCGTACGACACGTTCGTGTTCCGCCAGCGTTGGGTCGTCGGCGCTCCTGGCACTTCTGAGTCGGAAGACATGCAGATGGGAGTGGAGCCGCTCCACCGCATCGACGAGCAGCGGACGTTGCGAGGCCATCGCGATCGCGTCGTGAAACCGCTGGTCGAGAGCGGCGAAGTCGCGGTAGTCCGCGTACCGCCCCGTCGGCCCCGGATGAATCTGCATCTCTTCCACGAGCCGCTCGATGGAGTCGAGTTGCTCCTCGGCGGCGTTGATGGCGGCGAGCGCCGCCGCTCTCGGTTCCAGGAGAAGCCGCATTTCGAAGAGCTCCTCGAGGCCCTCGCTGGTCAGCAACTCGGTCGCCCGGTACCCGGAGAGCGACCTTTTCACCACAAGTCCGTCGGACTCGAGCCTGGCCAGCGCCTCGCGGATGGGCGTCGGCGAGACGCCGAGAGCACGCGACAGCGCCTCGATCCCCACGCGTGCGCCAGGGGCGATCTCATGGTCCATGACCATGGCCTTGATCTGCTCGTAGACGCTGTCCGAAAGGACCTGGCGACCAGGACCGGCGGATTGGCTTCTTCCTTCGGACTCCGAGGCCCTGGCAGAGGAACTGTCATGCGGCGACATCCGTTCTCCTGCTCCTGCTGCTCCAGGGGTGTCGGGACGAGAGCAGTTTACCCAAGTGAGGGCGTTGCCCGGCTCTGCCTCGGTCGCGCGGCCACCCCGGTGCCCGTGGCCCCCAGCCCGGGCTCATCCTGCGTTCGGCTTCGGCGATCAGGCCTCGACCGTGGCGAAGACCTGCCTCTGCCACCCCAGGCCGTCGATCTCCAGCTCGGCCGTGTCGCCGGTGCGGAGGTAGGGAGTGCCGGGCAGGCCCAGTGCCACGCCGGCCGGGGTGCCGGCAGGAAGGACCGTGTTTGTGTGGCGCAGGCGTCGGCGGCGTCAAGGCACGCGCAGCCAGTAGGCGTTCACCGCCGTGCCGCCGAAAACGCCAACCCGTCGGTGATCCGTGCGGGGTCCGGGGACAACGGGATTCCTTTCGCGCAGAAGTACAGAGGCGTGGGGGCCACGGCCGGACACCCGGCCACTTCGGTCCGGCGCCGTATTTCGCAGGACACCCGTCCGTCGGGTCTCACGGCATGAGGAACACCTGCTCCATCGAGGCCCACCACTCCCCCGGTGCCGCCTCCTCCACCCGCTGCTGGCATGGTGCGGTGCACCGCCACCAAGCCTGCGTCGCCTCGTCGGCGGCCATGCGGGCCATGTCCGCGGCCAAATCGTCACCGTGGTATTCGAAGTAGCCGAACAGCAGGTCGCCGAGCAGGTGGATCGAGTAATTCCTGATGTGGCAGTCCCGCAGTGTGTCCAGCACCGGCCGGGGTACGTTGCGGTGCAGCTCGCGGTACTTCTCCAGCTCCTCCGGGCGGACCCGGACCACCTGCGCCACGCGCTTCATCCCCTGTCCCCCTCCGCGGTCACTGCCGAGATCGCGCGGTCGTGGATGATGCGGATGATCTGGCCGCTCATCCGTTCGTAATCACGGTCGTTGTCGACCTCGCCGCGGATGCGGTGGTCGGCCATGACGACGACACGGTCCGCCAGGGTGATCATCTCGGCGAGGTCGCTGCTGATCAGCAGGATCGGCAGACCCCCGCGGGCCAGCTCCCAGAGGAGCTCGTGGAAACCGTGCTTGGTACGCACATCGACGCCCACCGTCGGCTCGTCGACGATCAGCAGCCGGGTGTCGGCCGCGAGCCATTTCGCCAGACTCACTTTCTGCTGGTTGCCTCCGGACAGTTCACCGGCGTTCTGCTCGAGCCCCGAGATACGGATGCCGAGGCGTTCGACCAGGTCCTGCGCCACGTTCCGCTCCTCAGGGGCGGAGACGAACCCGAGGGCCTTGGCCAGCTTCTTCCACACGGTGACCGTGATGTTCCGGTGGATGGGCTGCTCGAGGAAGACGCCCTCTTCCTTGCGGTTCTCGGTCAGGTAGCCGATGCCGAACTCGTGCAGCGCCTGTCGAGGGGAAGCGATCCGGGCCTGCTTGCCGTGCACCCTGATCTCGCCGCCGCTGACGCGGTCGAGGCCCAGAACGGCCTTGATCAGTTCGCTGCGCCCGGCGCCGACGAGTCCGTAGAGACCGACGATCTCACCGGGCCGCACCTCCAGGGAGATCTCCTGGTGGCCGTCGGCGGTCGAGATCCCGTCGAGCGCAAGGACCGGGGCGGCCGTCCGGTCCGGTGTGCGCGGCCGCATCTCGGTCGCCGCGTGCGCGCGGCCCACCATCAGGTTCACGACGTCGTCGTGTGTGTGGTCGGCGAGCGGTGAGGATTCCAGCACGGACCTGCCGTCGCGCAGCACTGTGACGGTGTCGCAGATCGCGAAGACCTCTTCGAGCTTGTGGCTCACGAAGACGACACACGTGCCACGCGTGGTCAGCCGCCGGACGACCTCGAAGAGGCGTTCCGCCTCCTGCGGGGACAGGGAGGCGGTCGGCTCGTCGAGAAGCAGCACCTTGCTCTCGGTGTGGAGCGCCTTCGCGATCTCCACCAACTGCTGCTGGGCCACGGACAGTTCGCGGACCGGCCGGTGCGGGTCGAGGTCCAGGCCCAGCTCCGCGAGACAGCGCAGGGCGGGCGCGTTCATGGCCTCCCGGTCCACGAGCCCGCGGCGCGAGGGAGGGCTCTGCAGCGTGATGTTCTCCGCCACCGAGAAGTCGGGTATGAGGTTACGTTCCTGGTGGACGACGCCGATGCCGGTTCGGATCGCCTCCAGCGGCGAGCGCAGGTGGACCTCTTCGCCACGCCAGGTGAGCCGGCCGCCGTCGGGCGTGTGGACGCCGGTCAGGACCTTGATGAGGGTGGACTTGCCCGCGCCGTTCTCGCCCAGAAGCGCGTGCACGGATCCGGCCGTCAGCCGCAGGCCGACGCCATCCAGGGCCCGTACTCCGGGGAAGACCTTGACAATCTCCCGGCATTCGAGAAGGACGTCGCTCATCGCACACCTCCCGCGTTCGGCAGGGCGGCGTCGGCCGTCGGTCCCTGGTCGACCGGTGCCGGCGGGGTACGCCCTTGTGCCTTGCCCTTCTTTTCCAGATGTGTCTGGTGGATGCGGCCGCCGACCACCGTGCCGAGCACGACCAGGCCGATGAGGAAGTTCACCCAGCTCGGGTCGAGCGAGAACTGGGCGCGCGCGGCGTCGATGAGCCGCATGACGAACGCCGCCAGTACCGTGCCGAACACCGCGACGGATCCGCCGTTGAGCGCCACACCTCCGATGATCGGAGCGGCGAAGCTCGGCAGCAGCCAGTCCCCTCCGACGCTGCGGTTGACGCCGGGCAGCGACGCCGTTGCGGTCACGGCGGCGACGCCGACCAGGAGACCCGACAGGGTGTGGGCGAGCACGATCTGCCGGTCGGTCGAGATGCCCGACAGTCGCGCCGCCAGCGGGTTGCCGCCCGCCGCGAGGAGTCGCCGACCGGCGGTCGCGCGGTGCATGAACGCGGCCAGCAGGGCCGCCGCGGCGACCGCGACGAGGAACACCAGCGGGAGGTTCAGCGGGGCCGCCCGGCCGAGCTCCTTGAGAGTTGGGGAGTAGCCGTCGATGGTCCGCGTGCCCGCCAGCCGGTACTGGGCTCCCAGCAGGATGGTCATCGTCCCGAGCGTGACGATGAAGCCGTTGATCCGCGTCGCCACGATGAACACACCGGTCACCAGACCGACCAGCGTCGCCGCGAGGACGCCGGCCGCAACGGCGATCGGTGCGGGGACACCGACGTCTGCCATCAGGACGCCCGTCAGACAGGCCGTGAAACCGCCCAGGGCACCGACCACCAGGTTGAGCTGTCCGACGCACAGAGCGACCATCTGGGCCAGCCCGATGAGGATGGGCGTGGCCAGGTACTGCAGGAAGGTCCGTACCGACGGGCCCTGGAAGAACTCGCCCGACGAGGCGACACCCAGGGCGAGGTATCCGGCCAGCGTCACGCACAGCAGCGTCATGGTCGTGGAGCGGGAGAAGCGGCGCAGGACCGCGCCGGTACGGGCTCCGCGATCGTTGATCGTGATCACGTGGAGCGCACCACCTTGCGATAGGACACGACGGTGCGCACCCGGTCGGCCGACAGGGCCAGCAGGAGGACGCAGCCGAGGTAGATGTTCAGGCTTTCGAGACCGACGCCGAGCAGGTCCAGGCCCTTGCGGATGACGCCGACCAGGGAGGTGCCCAGCAGCGCGCCGAGTACGGAGACGACGCCGCCGGTGAGGAGAGTGCCGCCGAGGACCGCCCCGAGGAACGAAGGCAGCATGAAGTCGTCGCCGATGGAGGCGCGGAACGTGCCGGTGCCGACGGCGGCCATGAAGCCGGCGAGCGCGGCGAGCAGACCGGAGAGGGTGTGCGCGAGGATCACGCGGCGGCCGGTGGGGATGCCCGAGAGCTCCGCGGCCGCGGGGTTGGCCCCGGTCAGCAGAAGCTCCCGGCCCATGCGGGTGCAGGTGTACAGGAAACCGAGGCCGCCCAGCGCCAGGACCGTGAACTGGGCCAGCTGCGGGACGGCCGGGGATCCGCAGACGGGACCGATGCAGATGTCGGCAAGTGAGCTGGAGCGAAGGTCCATGAGCCCGTTCGGCTGCGTGGTGAAGGCCGCGTTCTCGGTCAGCGCCGAGTAGAGCAGGGAGACGAGTCCCAGCAGGGCGAAGTCCATGGCCAGGGTGACCACGAAGGAGCTCACGCCGGTACGGGCGATGATCCAGCCGGTCAGAGCGCCGATGGTGGCGCCGGCGAACAGGCAGACGAACAAGCCGAGTTGAAGCGGCAGACCGAGCCGGTCGTAACCGAGGCCCGCGAAGAGAGCGCCGAAGGCCGCCATCCGGCCGACGGCGAGGTTCATGTGTCCCACGGAGAGGACCACCATCTGGGCGAGTGCCACCACGGTGAGCGTCGAGATGTCCCGCAGCAGGGGGAACAGCACGAGCCGCTCGTCGAGGAACGCCGGCCGCAGGACGCCGAACAGCGCTGCGAGGGCAACGATGAGCACCAGCAGACCGAGCCGCTGGTTCACCCAGAACGGCAGCCGGCGCGCAGGCTGCGGCGCGGCGGCCACCTCCTCGGCGCGGCTGTCGTTTTCCGATGCCGTGACGGGTGTCCTCATGCCACCCTCCTGTTGTCGATGGCATCCATGTCCCAGTCGATCCCGATCCCCGGCACGTCCGGTGCCACGGCCAGGCCGTCACGGACCGTCAGTTCGGTGTGCGTTACCGCTCTCAGCTGCGGGATGTACTCGACGAACATGCCGTTGGGCACCGCGGCGGCCAGGCTGACATGCAGTTCCATCAAAAAGTGCGGGCAGACCATGGCGTTGTGGCTCTCCGCCGTGTGCGCGACCTTCAGCCACGGCGTAATGCCGCCGATGCGCGCGGCGTCGACCTGCACGACGGAGGCGGCGCCCGACTCCAGGTACGTGCGGAACTGCATGGCGGAGTACATGGACTCGCCGACGGCGACGGGAATCCTCGTCGCGGCCGCCAGCCGGGCGTGTCCGCTGATGTCGTCGGCCGGGAGGGGCTCCTCGAGCCAGTACGGGCCGTAGGGCTCGAGGGCGGCCGCGAGTTGGAGCGCCGAGGAGATGGTCTGTGACTGGTTGGCGTCGGTCATGATGTGCATCGAGGGACCGACCGCCTCGCGGACGGCACGCAGCCGCTCGGCGTCCTCGGCCACGTGCGGCTTTCCCACCTTGATCTTGACGCCCGCCCACCCGGCCTTCTGCGCCTCGAGCGCCGAATCGACCAGGTCGTCGGTGCTCAGGTGGAGCCAGCCTCCTTCGGTGTCGTAGAGCGGGACTTCCTGGCGGTGGCCTCCGGCCAGGCGCCACAGCGGTTCGCCGGCGCGCTTGCAGCGCAGGTCCCACAGGGCGGTGTCCACGGCGGCGAGGGCGAGGGAGGTGATGGCTCCGGTGGTGGTGGCCCGCGTCGTGGCGAACAGCCGCTTCCACAGTGCTTCGACGTTGCGGGCATCCGCTCCGATGAGCAGGGGCAGCAGGTGCTCCCGAAGCAGCGCCAGGACGGACGACCCGCCGGTGCCGATCGTATAGGCGTAGCCGGTTCCCTGGAGGCCGTCCCCGGTGGTGACTTCGACGAGGATCGTCTCCTGCTTGACAAAGGCCTGCACGGCGTCCGTGCGGTCCTTCTCCACCGCGATGTCGGCGAGCAGCGCCGTGGCGGTCGTGATGATGGTCATCGTGCGAGTCCGCTTTCCGTAGCGCCGTCGGTGGTCACTTGCAGACCAGGAACGTGCTTGCGAACTGCTCCTTGAGCTGCTCGGTCTTCGACTTCCTGGCCGTGTCATAGGTGCCGACGTTCGCCTTGGTGACCACGAACGATCCGGAGTCGATGATCTGGCCCGGGTTGCGCATGGTGCACTGCTTCGTCTGTAGCAGTGCCAGCGCCCAAGTTCCGACCTCGGCCTGTCCCACGGGGTTCTGCACCACGGTTGCGGCGACCGAGCCGTCCTTGATCGCGCTGAGGATCTTGGCGTCGTCGTCGATGGCGACGACCTTGGCCTTGGATCCGGAGTTCTTGACCGCGTCGGCGGCGGCGACGGCGGGGTTGTAGGCGGTGGTGACGATGCCCTGGATCTGGTTGCCCTTGGCCGCGAGGAGGTCGGAGACGGCCTTCTGCGCGGTCTGCAGGTCCTTGTCGACGTCGGTGATGGTTTGCAGCAGCTTCACCTTGCCGCCGGACTCCTTCACCGCCTTGGCCACGCCCTTGATCCGCAGCTGCGTGTTGGCGTCCACGTTGTTGCCGGTGAGGTGGACGAGCGTGCCCTTGCCGCCCATTGCGTCGATCGTGGTCCTGGCCGCCTTGTAGGCGGCGACCTCCACGTCCGTGGACAGGCAGAAGTCGGCCTTGTCGGTGCCTCCGGCCGGGCAGGAGGCGAGCGAAGCCACAGCGAATCCTTGCGACTTGAGATCCGCGAAGGTGGTGTTGATGTCAGTGGGCGACACCCCGAAGATCCCGAACGCGTTGTAACCGCGCGCCGCGAGCGTGGAGACCAGGTTGTCCTGCTTCTGCTGGTCCCACTCGGAGGTCTCGTCGAAAGTCACGTCCCCGAGGCCGTACTCCTTCTTCGCGGCGGCGCCCGCCGCCTTCCAGGGCTGGAAGTACGGGTGGGCACCGCCGGGCACGAGGGCCACCTTGGTGCCCGACCCGTCGGCCAGCTCCGCCGTGCCGGTGCCGGCCGTGCCGGACACGGGGGCCTGGGTGCCCGAAGGCGCGTCGGACGACTTGATGGTGCATGCCGCCGAGCCCGCCATGAGCACAGCGGCAGCGACAACTCCTGGCAGAACGGAACGGGTCGGGGGACGCATCTCCACCACTCTTCAGAATCAAATAGGAAATCAGTATGGCGATGCTCAGCCACACACTGCTCCCCGTCAACCCCCTGAACCGTACGATCGATCGCCATCTTCCCTGGTATTACAGGGCCTTCACATGAGGGCGGGAGGGTGCTGACGCGACCCAGGAGCACCTGAATCCGGCCATACCTACCCCTCGATCAACCGTCATCGACTGTCGGTCCGGTCAAGATCGTATAGGAAATTGGCCACATCCAGAGGCCCCACTCAGGCAGTTGGGCCGCCGCCCGTACGCCAACAGAGGTCCACCACTGCGAGATGGCGTTGCCGCTGAAAGACTCATGACGCCGATGGGCCAATGCCGTCAGCCGCCTCGCTGTCCACCCTGATCAGGTGCAGGGATGTGCTCGACCAGTCACCGGCCGGCAGCTCGGGCGTGATCCCGTACCCGGTCAGTACGGACGCGTGATGCACGGCGCCGGTAGCGGCGTCCCGGTAGCGCGCGGCGGGGTCCAAGCCGGCGAGCCTGAGGGCGGGGCGCGGTGTGCCGTGGCGGGGTGCCCGCTGCCACACCAACACGAAGACCTCCCGGCGGTCCGTGGTGGTGTACTGCACAGCGGTCGGCCCGTCATCGACGGGACCGCGCAGCCGGTGCTGGGTGCCGTGCTGCACGATGTGACGGACCTTCTTGTACTCCGTCACCAGCTCCGCGCCTTGGGCGAGTTCCTCCGGCGTCCAGCGTGCGAGGTCGCCGCCCACCGCCAGGACCCCCGCCATCGCGACATGGAAGCGGTAACGCAGCGGCACCGAGCGGCCGGTGAGCTGGTTGGGCACATCCGTCACCCAGGCCGCCATCACCCGTGCCGGGTAGATCTGGCTGAAGCCCTGCTGGATGGAGACCCGGTCCGCCGCGTCGGTGTTGTCGGACGGCCACGCCTGGTCCGTACGGGAGAGGATGCCGAGGTCGACGCGGCCGCCGCCGCCGCTGCACGTCTCGATCCGCAGCCCGGGGTGGTCCGCACGCAGCCGGTCGATGACGCCGTAGAGGTTGTGCACGTAACGCGTCCACAGCAGGTCCTGGCCGTCCTCGAGGGCGGGCCAGCCGGCCTCGCTGAAGGCGCGGTTCATGTCCCACTTGAGGAAGTCGATTCCGTTGTCCCCGACCAACCGAGTCAGCCATCCGTGCGCCCACTCGGCGACGTCGTCACGCGCGAAGTTGAGCACCAGTTGGTTGCGCAGTTCGGTGCGGGTGCGGTGCGGGAGGTGCAACACCCAGTCGGGGTGCGCGCGGTAGAGGTCACTGTCCGGATTGACCATCTCGGGCTCCACCCACAGGCCGAAGCGCATGCCGAGCCGGTGGACCTCCTCGACGAGCGGACCCAGCCCTTGGGGGAACCGCTCGGAGTCCGGTGTCCAGTCGCCGAGTCCGGCGGTGTCGTCGCGGCGGCCTCGGAACCAGCCGTCGTCGACGACGTAGAGCTCCACCCCCAGCTTCGCCGCCTGGGCCGCAAGCGCCTTCTGGCCGGCCTCGTCGACATCGAAGCCGGTGGCCTCCCAGGAGTTGAACAGCACGGGGCGCGTCTCGTCCGGGTGCGGAAGCACATGGGCCAGGACGTACGCGTGCCAGGAGCGGCTCGCCGCGCCGAAACCGCGGTCGGTGTACATGGCCGCGAAACGCGGGGTCGCATACTCCTCGCCCGGACCGAGCGGCAGTGCCGTTCCGTCATGCCCTGCCCCGCCCGTGAAAGCCGTACGTCCATCGGGCGTGCGCTGCGCGGTGAGCTGCCAGCTTCCGCTCCAGGCCAGGGCCGCGCTCCACACCTCGCCCCAGTCCTCGGTGGCATCGCCGGCGTCCAGCATCAGCCACGGGTTGGCGTGGTGGCTGGTGATGCCGCGCCGGCTGGTGAGCACGGTCTCACTGTGTGGGAGCGGCTCCCGGTGCAGCAGGCCCTCCGCCGACCACTGGCCCGTGACGTGACTGATCCGGTAGTCGTCGCGCGGCGGCAGCGTCCAGGCGGCCGAGTCCGCTCGCAGTACAGCAACCGGTCGCTGTCCGGTATTGCGCAGTACGGTCCAGCGCTCAATGACATCCGTGTCGGCGTGGACGCGGTAGTGGAGGGTGACCGCCAGCGGGTAGTGGCGGTCGTGGAACTCGAGGGCGAGTTCCGTCGTTCCGGGTGCCGGCTCGCTGATCCGGTGGCCCAGGGGCTCCCACTCGAAGGCCCGGGTGCCGTTGGCGAACCGCACCCGTAGGGACGGCGCTCCGTACCGGGCCCCACCGTCGACCGGCAACTCCTCGCCGGCGGGAGAGCGGCCCTCGAAGCTGCTGATCTCCCCGGCCTGGGGAGGCACGAGTTGGCCGGCCGCCGCAAGGGGCAGCCGAGGTCCCCAGGCGAGGTGGCAGGGCGCTCCGGTGCGGTCGATCCGCATCGCGTACGACGTGCGCGCAGTGGAGAGCAACCAGACACCGGAGGCCGGGTCGAAGGAGATCGCAGACATTGATCCTCACGTTCGGAGAGTGCCGTACAGGAGCAGTGCGCAGCCAACCCTTCCTTTGATCATGTGTCAATGCATGGTCAGCGCCTCTGTTTTCTAAGCTCATCGCGGTCAACGCAAGCCCTTCAGAAGAAACTTGCTTTTTTCATTGACAGCGAAAAAGAACCTCCCTAGGTTTCCGGCCATGCGCTCGACCCCCTCCCATGTGGCGGTACCGGCGATGACGCCGGCCGCTTCCCAGGTCTTCACCACCCTCCTCTCCCACGGTCCGCTCACCCGGGCCGAGACGGCACGGCGGACCAGGCTCTCCCCGGCCGCCATCACCAAGGCGGTTCGTCCGCTGATGGAGCTCGGCTATCTGGTCGAGGGTGTGGACGAAGGGGCGCGGTCCGCTGTGGGCCGTCCGGCCAGCCTGGTGTGGGTGGACGCGGGCAAGGCACTGTTCATCGGGATCAAGGTGACAGGCGACGAGATCATCGCCGTGCTGGCCGACCTGTGCTGCCGTATTCGGATCCCCCGGCACGTACGGCTCACGGGCCGCGAGCCGGAGACAGTTCTTCCCGCCATCACCGCGCTGGTGCAGGAACTGCTCACGGAGGCCGACGGATTCGGTGTGCCTGTGCAGGGGCTGGGCATCGCGATCTCGGGGGACGTGGACCGCGCGGACGGTGTGGTCCGCTACTCGCCCTTCCTGGAGTGGCGGGACGTACCGCTCGCCGAGATCGTGGGGACCGCGACCGGGCTGCCGGTCACGGTCGACAACGACGTGCGGGCGCTCACGGTCGCCGAGCATTGGTTCGGGGCCGGAGTCGGTCTCTCGAACTTCGCCCTGGTGACCGTGGGCGCCGGCGTCGGCTGTGGCCTGGTGGTGCACGGACGGGTGGTGTCGGGCGCGCACGGCGTGGCCGGCGAGATCGGACATCTGTCCCTCGACCCGCTCGGCCCGCTCTGCCACTGCGGTAACCGGGGGTGCGTGGAGGCGATCGCGGCGGACCCCGCGATACTCCGCGGAGTGCGCGAGGCGACGGGCAAGCACGTGACCACTGCAGCCGAGGCACTGGACCTGGCCCACAGCGGAGACCCCGGTGTCCGAGAAGTCTACGCACGGGCCGGTGAAGCCATCGGCAAGGCCATCGGCTCCCTGGTGAACATCCTCGGTCCCGAGCGGGTGATCATCTCCGGGGAGGGCTTGGCCGCCTACGACCTTTTCGCCGAGGGCATCCGGGACGCGTTCGCCGCGTCGGCCTTCGGTACCGCATCGCAATGCGACGTGATGACACGTCCCCTGCCCTTCGAGGAGTGGGCGCGTGGGGCCGCGGCCACCGCGATCCAGTCCTTCATCGGATCAGACACGTACGAGGAGTAGCAATGACGCTGCAGAGCCGCAGCCCTCAGACCGTCCCAGGCCCCGGCCGCAGAACGATGCTCCAGGAGCTGTTCGGCACCGGGGATCGAGACGGGTGACAAGCGTCCGGTCACCTCCGCACCGGCCGATCTCCAGGGCGCGTACTTCCCCAACCCCAACCTCATCGCGGCAGATGTACTTCGCGCCGCAGCGACAGTTCATCAGCGAGCTCACCATCGGCTCGGGCAAGGGCTGAGCCGCCGACCCGACGCCCCGGCAGTCGGTTGCCCGACCGCTTCCCCGGCGTCCCCGGAACAACGCCGTCCCCTGCCCGGAACCACGCCCGTCCCCCACCGGGTACAACCGCGCGATCCCGCTCATCCCACCACCAGGAGGCCCGACCCATGCGGTCATCCTCGTACAGAGCCCTGCGCGGAGCCCTCTCCGGCTCCCCGCGCCGTACCATCAGAGCCACGCTGGTCCTGGCCGTCACGGCCGGACTCGCCACAGCGGTCCCGGTGGCTGCCACCCAGGCCACGGCTGCCGCCTCCACGTCCACGACCGCAGCCGTCACCTCGGCCGCGACCACGGTCGACGCCGACTCCGGTATCGCAGCCAAGCCGTACATGGGTTGGTCCAGCTGGAGCATGCAGTCCTCCAAGTACCCGGGCCTCAACCCCAACGGTGACTACAGCTACCTCACCGAGACGAACGTCCTGAAGCAGACGGACGCCCTCGCCACCACGCTGAAGAAGTACGGCTACGACTACGTCAACATCGATGCCGGCTGGTGGATGGACAACAACTGGAAGACCGGCTACGACCAGTACGGTCGGCAGACACCCGACCCGGTCCGGTTCCCCAACGGCATGAAGTCGGTCGCCGACCACATCCACTCCAAGGGCCTCAAGGCCGGCATCTACCTGCCCGTCGGCCTGGAGAAGGGGGGGTACGGCGACGGCAAGGTGCCGATCTGGAACGCGCCCGGCTGCACCACCGCGGACGCCGTCTACCCGGACCTGCGCACCACCAACGGTTGGGACAGCGCCTACAAGCTGAACTTCGACAACCCCTGCGCGCAGAAGTACATCGACTCGCAGGCGCAGATGTTCGCGGACTGGGGCTACGACTTCCTGAAGTTGGACGGGGTGGGTCCGGGCTCGTTCAAGTCCGGTGACAACTACAACAACGTCGCGGACGTCGCCGCCTGGCACAAGGCCATCGCCGCCACCGGGCGCCCCATCCACCTCGAGCTCTCCTGGTCGCTCGACATCGGTCACGCCGCCGACTGGAAGAAGTACTCCAACGGCTGGCGCATCGACACCGACGTCGAGTGCTACTGCAACACCCTGGTCACCTGGGAGAACTCGGTCAACGACCGGTGGAACGACGCCCCCGCGTGGAGCCACAAGGCAGGCCCGGGCGGCTGGAACGACCTCGACGCGATCGACGTCGGCAACGGGGCGATGGACGGCCTCACCAACGCCGAGCGGCAGAGCTACATGACCCTGTGGGCCATCAACAAGTCGCCGCTGTTCACCGGCGACGACCTCACCAAGCTGGACAGCTACGGTCTCTCCCTGCTGACCAACCAGGAAGTCATCGCCGTCGACCAGAACAACTCGCCCGTCGCACGTCCCGTCACCCCGATGGGCGACGCGCAGGTCTGGGGAACCAAGAACTCCGACGGCAGCTACACCGTCGCCCTGTTCAACCTCGGCAACTCGTCGGCCTCCGTCACCGCCAACTGGGCATCCTTCGCCTTCACCGGCGCGGCCTCCGTACGCGACCTGTGGAACCACCAGGACCTCGGGACGTACAAGAACAAGATCACCGCGACGCTGCCCGCACACGGCTCACGGCTGTTCACCGTCAAGCCCGGCGGAGCCCCGCTTGCAACCACCGGCTACGAGGCCGAGTCCGCGAACAACACCCTGACCGGCAACGCCTCCGTCGCCACATGCGACTCCTGCTCCGGCGGCAAGAAGGTCGGCAATCTCTACCTCGACAGCAAGCTGCAGTTCAACGACATCACGGTGAAGAAGGACGGCATCTACACGGTCAACGTCGCCTACGTCAGCGGCGACCCCCGCTCGGTGACCGTCTACTCCAACAGCGGCAACGGCACCAGCCTCAGATTCCCCTCCACGGGCGACTGGGGCACGGTCGACACCGTCAGCGTCCAGTTGGCCCTGAAGGCGGGTTCCAACACCATCACGTTCGACAGCGGCTGGGACTACTCACCTGACATCGACAGGATCGACGTACCCAAGTCCGCCTGACCCCTCCCGTGGGGCCCGGGAGTGACACGACCGGGCCCCACGCCCGGGGACCGTCCCCCACGGTCCCGCAGCGTCCGGGCGTGCCCACGCCCACCGTTTTCGCCTCACACAACGCGACGGCCCGCATCCGTCGTTCCCGCATGCGCCGTTCCCCGGACATGGAGTGCACAACGTGGACACTCAGCACACCGAATCGCGCGACAACCACCCGAGCCGAAGGGGCTTCCTCGCCCTCGCCGCCACTGCCGGCGCGGCCGCCGCCCTCGGTGGCCTGCCCGCCTTCACCGCCTCGGCGGCCCCCCAGCGACCGACCACCTCGCCCCTGCTGTCCACGGCCGCCGCCGCGAAGAACCAGCTCTGGTGGCAGGCTCCCGGCTCCTCCAACTCGATGATCCAGCAAGGTCTGCCGGTCGGGAACGGGCGCCTCGGAGCGCTCGCGAGCAACGACCCCTCCAGCGAACTGCTGATGATCACCGACGCCACCCTGTGGACCGGTGGCCTCAACGACACCCTTCAGAGCGACGGCCAGTTCCCCTACGGCCGCGACGACTTCGGCTCCCTCACCCTGCTGGCCAACCTCACCGTCGACATCCCCGGGCATGACCTGGGCTCCGTCAACAACTACCGTCGCTCCCTCGACCTGGCCCAGGGCCTCGTCAGTGCCTCGTACGACCTGTCCGGCATCACCTACCAGCGGCAGATCTTCGCCAGCCGCCCAGACGACGTCATCGTCCTGTACTTCTCCCAGCAGGGCAGCGGCACGTACACCGGTACCGTCTCTTTCGCGGGCACCCACGGCGAGTCCACCACCGCCAACAGCGCCGGGTGCTACACCTCGTTCGGCGCCTCCTTCGCCAACGGACTGAAGTACGGCGCCGCCGTGACGGCCTACAGCAACGCCGGCACGGTCGCCGTCAACGGTACGTCGATCTCCTTCAGCGGCTGCAAGGACCTCACCGTCGTCGTCAGCGGCGGCACCAACTACGCGCCCGACGCGGCCGCCGAGTTCCGCGACCCGTCTCTGGACCCGGAGCGCCTGGCGCGGACCAAGGTCCTTGACGCGGCCGGCCACTCCGCGAGCACCCTGCTGCACACCCATGTCGCCGACTTCCGCCCGGTGTTCGAGCAGCTGGACATCAACCTCGGCACGTCGTCCGCCGCACAGCGCAAGCTGGACACCTGGCAACGGGTGCAGGCCCGCTACCGGGACAACGTCCCCGACCCGGAACTCGAGGCGGCCTACCTGCAGTTCGGCCGCTACCTGATGATCTCCGGGTCGCGGGGCATCCTGCCGATGGGTCTGCAGGGCCCATGGCTGGACGGCAACGACCCGGACTGGATGGGCGACTACCACACCGACATCAACATCCAGATGAACTACTGGATGGCCGACCGCGCCGGCCTGTCCGACTGCTTCGACGCCTTCACGGACTACTGCCTTGCGCAGCTGCCCTCCTGGACGGACGTCACCCAGCGGCTGTTCAACAGCCCGACCAACAGGTACCGCAACTCCAGCGGCGGGATAGCCGGTTGGACCGTGGCCATCTCCACCAACCCCTATGGCGGAGGCGGCTGGTGGTGGCACCCGGCCGGCAACGCCTCGATCTGCCAAAACCTGTTCGAGCACTACGAGTACACGCAGGACCGCGCTTACCTCGCAAAGATCTACCCCCTCATCAAGGGCGCCGTGGAGTTCTGGGAGTCACGCCTCATCACCACGACCGTCACCGACGCCTCCGGAGCCTCGCGCGAGGTCCTGATCGCCGACAGTGACTGGTCGCCCGAGCAGGGTCCGCTCGACGCCAAGGGCATCACCTACGCCCAGGAACTGGTGTGGAACCTGTTCGGCAACTACCACACCGCAGCCCAGGTACTCGGCAAGGACACCTCCTACAGCGCGACCATCGACGGTCTGCGTCAGCGCCTGTACCTGCCCGTGGTCAGCCCCAAGACCGGCTGGCTGGAGGAGTGGATGTCGCCCGACAACCTCGGCGAGACCACACACCGGCACCTCTCCCCGCTCATCGGCCTCTTCCCCGGCGACCGGATCCGCCCGGACGACTCCACGCCGAAGGACATCCTCGCCGGCGCGACGGCCCTCCTGACCGCCCGCGGCATGAACAGCTTCGGCTGGTCCAACGCGTGGCGCAGCCTGTGCTGGGCACGACTGAAGAACGCGGAGAAGGCCTACCAACTCGTCGTCAACAACCTGAAGCCGTCGGTGAACGGCAGCAACGGCAGCGCGCCGAACCTCTTCGACATCATGGATATGGGGCAAGGCCGCGGCATCTTCCAGATCGACGCGAACTTCGGTACCCCCTCCGCGATGATCGAGATGCTGGTCTACTCGCGGCCGGGTCACGTCGAGTTGCTGCCCGCACTGCCCGCCGAGTGGGCAGCATCGGGCTCGGTATCCGGCGTCGGCGTCCGAGGCGGCTTCGTCGCCGACCTCAGCTGGAAGAACGGCAAGGTCACCCAGGTGACGCTGAAGAGCGTCGGCGGCCGCGACACGACCGTCCTCGCGGGCAGCACCTCACGGAAGATCAGCCTCAAGCCCGGTGGATCCGTCACGCTGGGCAACCTCGGATGAGCCCTGTTCGGTACACGTGACCGGACGGCCCCTTCGGGCCGCATGACGACGCCTTGCGGGCAGTGCCCCGCCGCGCTGGTCGTGGCGGTCAGGACCAATCCCTGACCGCCACATCGGCGGCGTATGTGCAGTCGCCGAAGAAGCCCCACCCCTTGTGACGTGTCATTCGATTGACCGTCCTCCTGTCCGGAATACGTCCGTCTGTGACCGGAAGCCGGACCGGCTCGAACTTCCCCGCCGAGATGGGGATTCATGGTGTCCGCAGCATGGTGCGCGTGCCGCCGGGTGGACATGGGGGATGATGCCGCCTCCTACGCCCCCACAGCACCGCAGCCAGAGCCGGTGAGGCCACCCCGCCGCGGACGACGAGAAGAGTGGAGAGATTGACGATGTCCCCCAAGAAGGGAAGCCTGACGGCGGGTTGCCAACCGCGTCGCAGGTCCTCGCTGTCCGTGGTCGGCGCGCTGACCGCTATGGCCCTGGCAGTCGTTCCGCTGAGCACCGCGAACGTGGCGAGCGCCGCCACGTCTTCGCCGGCCGACAAGGGCACCCGGGTCAGCGCCTGGTCTCCCAGCATGACGACCGGCGGCCCGTCCTTCACCAATCAGACCATCCGGATGGTGGTGCACAGCAGCGTCGCGGGTTCGGGCGCACGCATCACCCTGTCCAACCGGTACAGCACCACCCCGCTCGATATCAGCGCCGTGGACGTGGCCGTCCAGGCGAGCGGCGGAGAGGCGACGCGCGGCACCACCCGGAACGTCACCTTCGGCAACTCCATCCACGTCACGATCCCCGCCGGCGAAGAGGCGGTCAGCGACGTCATCCCGATCTCGGTCAGCGCCGGGGAAAACCTGCTCGTCAGCCTCTACGCGCCCGGCACGACGGGCATGTCGACCTGGCACTCCGACGCATTCGACACGACCTACATCGCCTCCGGCAATCACACCGGTGACGACAGCGCCGCCGCGTTCGGCACCACCACGACCTCGTGGTACTACCTGGCAGGGCTGGACGTCGTGTCGCCGACCGCGAAGGGCACCGTCGTCGCCTTCGGCGACTCCATCACCGACGGCTACCACTCCTCCACGGGCACCTACACCCGGTGGCCCGACTTCCTCGGACGTCGGCTGGGCGCCGAACCGGGCCCGCAGAAGCTGAGTGCCGTCGACGCGGGCATCGGCGGCAACCGGGTCCTCACCGACGTCCCCAACCTGTGGCAGGGGGTCAGTGCCCTCAAGCGCTTCGGGCACGACGCCCTTGGCCAGCCAGGCGTCAAGGACGTCATCCTTTTCGAAGGCATCAACGACATCGGCAACAACGCCGGCCCCAACGGCCAGCCGCTGACCGCCCAGGACCTTATCAACGGCTACCGCACCCTGATCGACGAGGCACATGCCGCCCACGTCGACGTCATCGGCGCAACCCTGATGCCCGACGAGGGCAATGGGTACTACACGCCTGCCGCCGAGACGATCCGCCAGAGCGTCAACCAATGGATCCGCACCAGCGGTGCCTTCGACGGCGTCATCGACTTCGACCAGACCATGCGCGACCCCGCGAACTCGGCCGCCCTCAACCCGGCCTACGACTCAGGAGACCACATCCACCCCAACGACGCGGGCATGAAGGCAATGGCCGACGCGATCGACCTACGGCTCCTGCGCACCTGACGCCCGCAGGCACCAGCCCCGCCGATGTGGCGCCCACGAGCTCGGAACGGCTCGCGGGCGCCACCGTTCCGTTTCCGGCGCTGGAAGCACGCGAAGCCGGGGGTGCCCGGATGGCACGGTGACGCCGAACATCGCCGCTGCCTCGGGGGTCGAGGAGATGATCCAGTCCATCGGGTTCAGGCCGACGGCTGTCACGCGGACGCGCACCTCGCCCGGGCCGACGTGCGGCTCCGGAACGTCTCGCAGCTCCAGTACCTCGGGACCTCCGAACGTCTGATAGACGGCGGCTCGGCTCATGGGTGAACCTCCAGTTGGACCAGGCGCTGGCAGCGGTCCGCGCCGGCGACATCCTGGTGGTGCCGAAACTGAACCGGCTCGCCCGCTCCGTGCCCGACGCCCGCGCCATCAGGGACGACCTCGCGGCCCTACAAACCTGCACGTCACAGGCCATGGGCGGGTTTTCGGCACCCGCGACGTACCCGGTGATCGCAAAAGGCGCTCCCCGGGTACGTCACACGCGGAGTCAGGACTGGGTCATCCGCTGCCAGCTGAACGGCCCGAACGCGTTGTCACTCGCGGGGTGATTCGCCTTCGTGTCGATGGTCAGCTTCAGCCACTCGAGCGGGAAGGTGCTGCCGTGCACCACCACCCGGTGGAAGTTCGGCACGTTGTATCCAGGATGTGAGGACGCGACCGACGCGCACGCGCCTGTCTCGCCGGCACACGAGGCCGACGGAGACAGCGGATTGTCGGACTTGTACGCGTGGGAGTCGCCGTTGAACAACAAGACCGACTTCCCGAACTGAGTCGTGTGGGAGGCGATGCTCGCCACGAACGGCTCGTACGCAGTCAGGTGTGCCGCAGTATTGCCGTCCAGGTCCCACATATCGGCCTGCGTGAAGATCACGACACCCTTGGCGTCGTTCTCCTGAGCCTGCGAGAATGCCCGGTCGAGCCAGCGCAGATCGGCGGCCGTACGCTCGGCGACATCCTTCGCCTGTGCGGCGCTCTGCGACGGAGCGCCGTACCAGACATCATTGTCGTTGTTCGAGCCGCCCGGGATGTTGAGCGTCACGAACTGGATGCCCTTCTGCTGCCACATCACGTTCTCGACAAACTGCGAGTCGGTGGGGTGCGCGCGGTCGTAGACCTGTGCCTGCGAGAGGACGTGCTGCTTCCCGTTGCCCAGCGTGCTGCCGGGCTTCGAGAAGAAGGTCGAGCGGACCAGGTCGAGATTGGCGGCGGGGTTACCGCTGGCGTAATCGACCGGTTGGTGCGTGACCGGATCGAGTACGTAGTTGATCTGCTGCGTGGCTGAGCTGTAGGTGCCGCCGCCCTCAGCGGGCTTGTGGCAGTCCGTCCACTCGTTGTCGCCGGGGGTGTAGACCATAGGCTTCTGGTATTTCGCCCACAGGTTGTATACCGACTGGTCATAGACCTGCGTGCAGTACTGCTTGCCCGAGTGGATGTCGCCGACGTGGGCGATGAGGCTGACCTGAGGGTCATTGTTGATCGACTCGACGAAGCCGGGTGTGGCCTGGAACTCGGCGGTGTCGGTGGGCGACGTCCCATACGGGGCATCTCCGTAGACCGCCAGCGTGAAGACGTGGCCATCGCTGGGCTCGGCCATCGCGGGGGACACCGTGCCCAGCGTGAGCGTCGCAGCGGCTGCCGCCAGCATCGCGGTTTTGCGCATGTACGTCGCACTCCTCAGGGAGGTTTAGTTGATGTGTTAACTTCACATGGCCTCCTGGCCAGGGCATGACGTGAGTGTGATGCGGAGGTGTCGGGAACCTCAATGACCGGGCTGCGTACGCGTGTTGTCAGCCCCACGTTTGGTACGACCTCCGCGGGTGTGGGTGCCGCGCCTCGACGGGTAGATCCATCGCGATCGCGTGGGAGTTGTGGCCAGGCCATTGATAGTGGTGCCGTAGCAGACCACGACGCTGATGCAGGCACCGGAAATCGGGCGTGCTCGATGTCGTGGAGGGCAGCACGGTCGACTTGGCTGTGCCGCTGGCGTCAATACCATCCAGGGAGCGGTGCGCTCGTCATCACCGCCGCGGCACTGGCTGCCTGCGCCGGGCTCGTCACCTGCGAGCGCGCGACGCGGACGGCGCAGTTCCAGCCAGCCCCGCTCCAGGGCTTGGTACATCGCGCCGTGCCCGCGCCGGTGCTCGACCGCCAGGCTCAGCTCGACCAGCGCTTTCACCGGCCCATCCGCGCACAGCAGCGGGTGCCGATGATTCATGACGTCCTGATCGCCTGCTGCGACGGCCTCAAGGGCCTGCCGAGCGGCGTCGACGGCGGCGTCTACGAGGTGGCGGCGCTCAAGGTGCTCTACCTCGTGATCCGGGACCGGCAGCCCAATCGGCGCAACCCCACCGGCCGAAGCCACAAATGGAAGCAGGCCACCAACACCCTCGCCGGCTACTACGACGACCGCGTCACCGACCACCAGTAAGAACCACGAGTAGCACCAAGTAGCGTCACCACCAGGGCTTACACAAAGAAAAAAACACTCCCTGCTCAGCAGCGCGGAACGGGCTTGCTGTACGTCGTGTTGCTGGGCGTGGCCACGTAGTAGTCCGAGACGTAGTGGCCGTTGTCCAGGCGGTCCCAGACCTTGGTGGTGCCGACCGTGGATCCGGCACGCTGACAGGTGACCCAGGCAAGCGCTCCGTTCGGCGAGGTGCCGGCGGCTGTGTATCCGGAGCCCGGGCCGCTGCGTTCGGTCAGGCCGGACGCGGCTGTCACCTGGTACGGGTAGGTGCAGCGGGGCAGGGGCGAGCTGTAGCCGGTGTTGGAGGGTGTGTTGACGTAGTAGTCCGAGACGTAGTTGCCGTTGGTGAGCTTGTCCCAGACGGACGTGGTGCCGACCTTGGAGCCGGGTGTCTGGCAGGCCACCTTGAGGGTGGAGCCGGGCGCGTACGTCGTGGCGACCGGGTAGCTCGTCGAGGGGCCGGTGCGTGCGTTGAGCGTCGTGGTGCTGGTGGCCTTGTAGGAATACGCGACCGTGGCGACGGGAGCGTCCAGGCGGTCGGTGTCGACGTTGAGGGTGACACCGCCGTACGTCTCGTCGTGGCCGCCGCGGAACTGCTTGGCGCGCTGGTGGACGGCCCACTTGGAATCGGCGATGGCGGTCCAGCCCTTGACGGAGTCGACGCCGTCGTAGCGGGCGATCCACAGGGCGTCCGGCCGTGCGTACGTGGTGGAGGTGTACACGTCGGCGAGCTGTTTGGCGCCCAGGTTGAGGTTCATGTAGACGCCGGAGACGTAGCCGAGGCGGTGCAGTTCCTTGGTCCAGGCCGCGACGTAGGTCAGTACGGCGGTGCGGCACACGGTGTCGGTCTGGTTGTAGTTCTCGATGTCGTTGTACAGGGCGCTGCCGGACAGCATGCCGAGCGCTTTGGCCGCCGTGATCGCCTCCCCTGCCGCGGCGGTGCCCTGCGAGCGGGCCGTCGCGGGGGTCGTGCTGATCTTGGCGTCGGTGGGGCGGGCACCGCACGGAGGCTGCAGCCCCTTGTGGATGGGCAGCAGCCGCCACTTCAGCTGCGACACCGAGGCCACCCACGAGGCGGTCAACTGCGGCTGGGCGCAGGTGCGGTTGACGCCCGAGACGTAGACGCCGAGCGCGCGGTACGGCGAGGCGCTCCAGGCCTGCACGGACGCGAGCGGCGGAGCGGTACAGGTGTCGAAGGCGAGCCCCGAGTAGCGGGTCCCGGTCGCGCCCGCAGGATAGGTGACGGGTGTGGCCGGTTCGGCGGCGGCGACCGGGGCGAAGGCCAGGGCGGCGGTCCCGCCCAGGACGCAGACGGACGAGACGGCGAGCAGTCTTTGCAGGACGAAGTGCGGGTACGGCATGACGACCCCCCGGACATTTCAATGGAGTTGCCGACAGAGTAGGCGCGGCTCCCGCCCGCTGCCAGGGGTCTCGTACCGGCCCCTGGCCGGGACCCGCTCGGCCCCTCCCCCACCGGCCCCAGAGCCGCACCGGTACCTCAACGAGCAGCGGCCAAGTCACCTCCCCGGCATACGTGACCAGTTGACGGACGAGTTGTGGACGCTGAGCCGCGCGCTCCTGGACGCCGGGCGGCAACTGCCCGACGAAGTCGTCGGCCTGCTCCGCCGCTCCCACTTTTAGCGCGGCTGGCCGCGGGAATGCCTGGAGCCCGTGCTCAGCCGGATCCACGGACGCTTGCTCAATCCGGGCGAGCCCTGGGCCGACCGTCTTCCGGCCGAACTGCCCGCGCTCGGCGCGCCGTGGAACGCCCTCGTCGAGCACGCTCGGGGCGCGCGGGCGAGGCGTCCCACGCGTACATGGGGCCGCCGCGCGCCGGCCCTCGCCAAGCCGCTCGGCCTCGACCAGGTCCAACGCACGGTGACACCGCGGCTGGAGTCTGCCGGCGAGGGCGGCAGCCGGGCCGATGGGACTTACGACCCGTACAACCTGCATGCGCTCGTGGGCTTCGCCTGGCTGCTCTCCCTGCCCGAACCGGACCCCGCATCGATACGCGGCCCCGGCTCCCTGGTCGAGCGTCCGCCCAAGAGAACCGCGTTGACGGGCGCGGCCGTACGCGCCTTGGCGCGCCTACCGCGTGATCTGGGGCGGCCTGAACTTGAGCGTCTGTCCGCAGAGGGCTCGGCGTCGATGCGCCAGGCCTCCTTCAGCTGAGCTCTAGGAGGCCTGGCCTTACGCAGCGCCTACTCAGGCGGGGGTGATGTTCTCCGCCTGCGGGCCCTTCTGGCCCTGGGTGATGTCGAAGGTGACAGCCTGGCCTTCCTGGAG